>NZ_MCTV01000036.1:0-31818 GCF_002874545.1 Shewanella sp. 10N.286.52.C2 | reverse complement strand
GAATAATAGTGACATGCAAAAGTAGTTTGCTAAAGCAGCGGTAATTCAGTTGCTTAGACGCTTGATTAGAGATCAACGGCCTGTCACGCCGGGGGCGAGGGTTCGTCTCTTGATAAGAGTAAGTCCGCTCCGCTGACACAAAGACGAAAGCTTTTACAGCAATGTAGAGGTTTTTTTCGTTTTGTAATTTAATTATTTTCAGCTTTATATTGATAAAGAAAAAGAATGTTAGCTGAGTTGTCTGTGCCTTTAGAATATGACTTTTTCGTTGTCGAATTCAATTAAATATCTGCCGCTGAGTAGAACTATATTATTGAAATTATGTTTCTACGAAGTTTTATCATCGTAAGCCAATAGTAGTTACAGTATCTCGATCAGTTTATAAAGCCTATTTCAACCGTTTGCACTGTTTTAAGTAAAGAACAGCACCCTCAACTGTAACCCTCCCTTAAAACAGCATGCCAATATCAGTATCTTATAAAATCATACAAATATTTAAGTGGTTTTTTATCAGTTAAATGATCTAGCTAGCAGATCCGCGGTTTACTGATTTATTAACTTTCTGTGTGGCTATATAATCAAATGTATATATAAGTGTAAAGTCCAATAAGTAGGTTCTTTTTAGCAATGCATACAACTCAAAATATCAAAGCTTATTGGCAAAAAACCTTAGATATAACGGCAAAAGCACTGAGTACTGATGTGTGTGCCTTTTTGTTAGATGCTCAGCAGATGATGCGTTATGTGGCATGTAATGAAGAAATCATCGATAGAGATTTACGCGAATTACAGCAAATTACCACTCCAGTCATCAATAATATTCCTTTATCGGAATTAGCCACTAATCAAGTCATATCAATAACCCATAAACAAAAACAATATAGTATCCATCTGCAACCTCTTGTTGATGATTACGGTAAACAACTGGGCTGCTTTTGTGCGATTTATTCTAAATTGTTATCTAAAGATTTTAACTTAGCTTTAATTAATCTCACTGTTGATAGCCTGGAACACTCTTTATCTAAGCTTCACTCCCAACAGCAACAATATCAATCCATTAACTTACAGAATTTCATTGATGCTTTTAGTGAACATATTTGGGTAAAGGATCTTGACGGTAAGTATATTGTTTGTAATCAGAGTATAGAAAAAGCTTGGAATAAAAAGACGGGTCAAATAGTCGGTAAAATGGACCATGATCTATTTGATGTTGAAACAACAAAGCTTTTTATCGAGACCGATAACAGTGCGATTTTGGCAAGAAAACCGATTGTAGTGTCTGAGTGTGAAGGCACAGATCCAAACAATAACCGTCACTGGTTAGAAACGGTTAAAGCGCCATTAATCGATAATACAAATACTATCCAAGGCGTTATCGGTATTACCCGAAATATTGGTCGGCATAGACAAAATGAAAAACAATTGTTACTGGCCGAAAGTGTGGTTGAGAACACGATTGATGGTGTATTAGTTACCGACAGAGATGGCAATATAACTGAAGTTAATAGTGCATTTTCCAATATTACCGGCTTTGAACGTGAAGAGGCTATAGGTCAAAATCCACGTATTTTAAATTCCGGCAAACATGATGCTGAGTTTTTTGCCAAAATGTGGAATACCTTGCTAGTAAAAGGTAAGTGGCGTGGCGAAATTTGGAATAAAAGAAAAAACGGTAACATATTCCTCCAAGCAGCTACCATTAATGCGGTTTATGGCCAAGATGATACTATTAATTTTTTCGTAGCTGTATTTTCAGATATATCAAAGCAGAAAATTAACGAAGAAAAGCTCGAGAATTTAGCTTATTACGACAACTTAACCCAATTACCTAATCGAATTTTATTACGGTCTAATTTACAAGTTCAAGTTGAGCATGCGGCAACTAAACAATCTCAACTTGCTGTTATCATGTTCGATATTGATTTTTTCAAACATATTAACGACAGTTTAGGTCACGAGGTGGGTGATAAACTATTAGTTGAAGTCGGCCGCAGACTATCTAATATCAGTCATGATCATTGTACTGTTGGCCGCCTAAGCAGTGACGAGTTTGTGCTTGTTTTAAATGATATTACTCAGGGCGATATGGTGGCATCCCGTGTAAATCATATTAAGTCTCTAATAGAGCAGCCATTTAGATTTGATGATAGTTCTTTAATTCGAATTACCGTGAGTATGGGCGTTTCAGTTTTCCCCCATGATTCTGTAAATAGCGAAAACTTATTACAAAATGCCGATACAGCATTACATATAGCAAAACAAAGTGGTCGTAATACAGTAACCTTTTACGATTCAGCTATGACAATGAACTCAGTAGCGCATTTGAAAATCCAAAATGCTTTACACGAAGCCATTCAAGAGCAGCATTTTCATTTAGTTTATCAACCTAAATTATCGTTGAGTAGTGGTCAATTGGTGGGACTAGAGGCGTTGATCCGATGGGAGCATCGGGAGTATGGTTTTATTTCACCAGCTGAGTTTATTCCTATTGCTGAAAAAACCGGTTTAATTCACGAAATTGGTTTAGTAGTACTTCGAATGGCTTGTCTTCAAGGCAAGCAATGGCTTGATAATGGCTATCATTTTGGTCGGATTGCGGTTAACGTTGCCAGTATACAATTTCAGCGCAGTAATTTTATCGACAATGTCGCAATGATTTTGCAAGAAACTGGAATGCCTGCTAGTTGTCTTGAGTTAGAGATGACTGAAAGCTGCATGATGTATGAACCTGAAAAAGTGATCAGTGATTTAAAACGCTTGGGGGACATGGGAATTCAATTATCTGTTGATGATTTTGGAACCGGTTATTCATCGTTAAGTTACCTTAAAAAGTTACCTATTAATGTGCTTAAAATCGATCAGTCTTTTGTCTGCGATATTCCATTTGATAGTCATAATACCGCAATAGCCAAAGCTATTATTGTGTTAGGTCATGCACTTAATCTCGACATCATTGCTGAAGGGGTAGAAACTAAAGAGCAAGCGGCTTTTTTATTGGAAAATGGCTGCGATCAAGCACAAGGTTATTATTTTAGTCGTCCGCAATTAGCATCAACACTCACGCCTCTCTTAACAAACAGTAAATAAAAGTCCTTAAATTTTGTTTATAGGCGATTATTTAAGGACTTTACTGTAATAGAAAAGTCCACTTTTAAACTGATTTATGCGTATATATCTATTGTGTTGCTGATATCATTTTCGGTTGAAGTGTTTGCTATTTCAGTTAACGTTGTTAGAAATACGTCTCCCATATCATCTTTTGATAAGGTTTCAGCCATAGGTTTTAGCTCATCTAACGCTAATTTCAAAGACTCATGCTGCTCTGGGGTTAATGCACTTAACATTGATGAAATATCAGCTTGTTGTTCTTCAGTTAAGGTCGATACTGCTTTTTCTAGTCCTGGTGGAGTGCTTCCAGGTGGCGGTGGACCTTGTGGTCTTTCAGGCTTGCTGCTTGATTGCGTGTTTAGCTGACTTTGTTGTGCCGAGATGTTATTGCTCATTAAGACTTGCATATCAGGCTCCTATTTATTGACCACGTTTTTGTTTATGTTCTGGCGGTGTGTGGTTATTAGGTACAGCAACGAGTTCTTCATCGATTAAAATACAGGTGGCTTCGATTTCATCGCCTTTTGGCGTCGTGAAGCTAACTTGATCTTCAGCGTTTTTATTTTCACAGATTGCATAAGCTTCTTGTGGTGGTTTACGCATTTGACGGTTTTTTTCTTGTGCGATGATATTGGCTGACATCAATGTCAGTAAAGGAATAAGGGCAAGTAAAGAGGCTATTCTTTTCATTTTTAATCCATCCTAGTGATAACGATATGACTTTTTATTAAAGCCTTTGTTTGATTCATCATTAGGTTAGCAATTAAATATGCAGTAATTGTGCAGATTTCATGGAGATTACAGCCAAGTCATTGTTGTTGCTAGTTTGCAGCCTTGTAGGTCGATATACTTAGTTTATGAAAATATCAAAGAAATTATTTTTAGCCTTTGTGGGCTTAACTAGCATAGTGTTACTTGCGACGTTATCGTTAGCAAGGTGGAGCTTTGATCAAGGCTTTCTAAATTATATTAATACCCTAGAACAAGAACGTTTAGCTCGTTTATCAACTGCAGTGGCTGATTTGTATCAGCAGTCAGCTTTTAATTGGAGTAACATTAGCTTAGACCAATATAAGCAATTACTCAGACTTTATTCACCAGGGCCGGCTCCAAGGCATTTGGGGCGAAATGATTCATTGTCGAATAGGCAAGGTATACCACACCCAGATCGAAGACCGCCACACTTATCTGAACATCGAAAACCCGCTAAAGGCTTTGAGCCAGAACACCGGCAACCGCCGCCTCATAAAAGACCCGACAGCAAAAGAAGGGATAGAGAGGTGAAGCCTCAGGTGCGCTTTGGACCTCCTACAGCAATTTACAACTTAGAGAATAAGTTACTTGCCGGCGTGGCTATCGATGACCGTAATAAGGCAACTTATGTTCCTGTTACCTATAAAGGAGAGCTTATTGCTAAGTTATATAGCTCACCAATCGTTAAGGTTAATAGTGAATCTGCAGCTATTTTTTCGCAACAACAGCTTTGGACCACACTCTGGATAGGTTTGGGCTGCTTGTTATTGGCAAGTATTATTTCATGGCTGTTAGCTCGGTTCTTATTAGTGCCAGTGAAAGAGGTGGTTAAAGGTATTTCCTTTCTTTCAAAGGGGAATTACAACGAACGTTTTACTCAGCAACGTCAAGATGAATTAGGTCAATTAATGAATGACATTGACCATTTAGCGATGATTTTAGATAAAAACCGTACTGCAAAAAATAGATGGTTTGCCGATATATCACATGAGCTTCGAACCCCCTTAAGTATTTTGTGTGGTGAAATTGACGCCATTAAAGCGGGAATACGTCAATTTGATCAGCAACAACTTGAATCACTAGAGCAAGAAGTCATGCGCATCAAACATTTAGTTGATGATTTGTATCAGCTGTCTTTATCTGATGTCGGTGGACTTAAATACAATATACAACCGATGGACCTCACCGAGAGCATTTCAGACACCATTGCTTCATTAGGAAATAAGATATCAGCCAAAGGGTTAGGTTATCGCTTTAACTATATTGAGCCGGTATTAATCAATGCTGACAAAATGAGAATTCAGCAACTGATTTCTAATGTTTTATTAAATTCAGTCGCTTATACAGACTCTCCAGGTAATATTGATGTCGATTTAATTCAGCAAAATACCAAGGTGCTGGTATTAATTAATGATACCAAACCTTCGGTGGCAACAGCTGAGTGTGAATTACTGTTTGAGGCACTGCATCGACAAGACAGCTCTCGAGTGCGACGTAGTAATGGCGCAGGCCTAGGGCTAACGATTTGTCGAAATATTGTAGAAGCTCACAAAGGGACAATTACCGCAAGGCGTTCTAATCTTGGCGGTTTATGTATTGAGATTGTATTGCCATTGGCCTAGCTACTTGGCTGTTGTTACAAGTAACGGAGTATTCATAGATCATGAATAATCATTATCAAAATAAACGCGTATTGATTGTAGAGGATGAGCCCAAAATAGCCCAAGTGCTTGTGGATTTTTTAACCCTTGAAGGCTTTGTCACTACGGTTTTACACGATGGGCTTGATGCTGTCGCAAGGATCCAAAATGACGCTATTGATTTTGTCATTTTAGATTTAATGTTACCGCACAAAGATGGCTTGACTATCTGTAAAGAAGTGCGGTCATTTTCAAACGTGCCGATTTTGATGTTAACTGCGCGCGTTGAAGAGATTGATCGTTTAATTGGCTTAGAAATTGGCGCTGATGATTATGTCTGTAAACCTTTTTCAGCAAGGGAAGTGGTAGCAAGGGTTAAAGCAATTATTAGACGAATGGAGCCTAGCGCTCAACTTGCTGAAGATGAAATAGCCTATAAGCATCTAGTGATAAATCTTGAGCGTTTTAAATGCCACGCTGCTAGCGTAGAGGTCGATTTAACCCCCGTTGAGTTTAGGCTTTTGCATACTATGCTTAAAAGACCGGGCGTGGTGCATTCCCGTGATAGTTTAATGCAAGTTTGCTATGTCGATGACCGCGTTGTGAGCTCTCGCACCATTGACAGTCATATCAAAAACTTACGTTCAAAATTATTACTCAATAATAAACAAGCTGATTTACTGCACTCTATTTACGGTGTGGGTTATAAAATTGAGTAGTTTTCCTTTTACCCCTATTAATTGTGCTTATGAGTTTTTTACTATATTTGCTGATGTTTCTCGCGCCTTGGTCTGCTTTTGTTTAGAATAGCTTTAATTTTAGGATCCCCTTAGCCATCGCTATTTGGGACACTTTTAAACTGAGACGGACTGTTTTTCTGTCTAGGAGCTTGAATGCAACTGTTTGTAAAAGATTTAACCGTAATCGACTTTTCTTATTTATGTCCAATTCGGGGTATGGTGGGCGAAAGCTGGATTGTTGATGTATTGCTTGATGGTGGTTTAGATGAGCAAAATATGGTGCTCGATTTTTCTAAAGTCAAAAAGACCATCAAAAGTACCATTGATGATGTAGCAGATCACCGACTATTAATACCTACCGCATGCAGTGACGTTCGTTGGCAGCAGCAGGGCGACAGAGTATGGATGGATTTCACCAGTCAGCAAGGTGATATTCATCTGGCATGCCCATCACAAGCCTTTGCGCTTATACCTACTGAAGTTATCGATTTTGAAAGCGTTAATGCCTTTTTAATTAAAGCATTACGTCAGGCACTGCCTGATAATGTTCAAGGCATTAGCTTAACTTTGCGCACCGAAGTGCTTGAAAGCCCTTATTACCACTACACCCATGGTTTACGAAAGCATGACGGTAACTGCCAGCGTATTGCTCACGGTCACCGTAGCCCTATAACTGTGTTTGAAAACGGCATTGCTGCGCCTAAATGGGATAAATACTGGGCCGATCGCTGGCAAGATATTTACTTGGGCAGTGAAGAAGATGTTGTCTCTGTGCACGCCTTAGCATTATCACCGCAAACCCGTATCTCTGATGACAGCCATTTGGGCTTTCATTATCAAGCCCCACAAGGTGACTTTCAATTGGCAATGCCCAAAGCGAATTGTGACATCATTCCCCACGACACCACCGTTGAGTTGTTAGCACAATTTATTGCTGACACTATGGCTGCTAAATCTCCAGATTCCGTGTTCAAAGTCATTGCCTTTGAAGGTGTGGGTAAAGGCGCCATCGCCGTTAAGTAAACTTAGTATTTTGAGTGTGAGCTGAATTAGCAAGGATTAAGGTTATTTATATGTTTTTGAAGGGATTAAAACTATCTTCATTGGTTATGGTTACGCTGTTTTCTGTTGCCAGTTATGGCAGTATTAATTTACAAGGCAAGTTAGAGCAAGGCGCGTTAGTGCGTGGCACTGTTCCTGCTGGTAGCGCAGTCAAGCTTAATGGCGAAGTGGTAAAAGTGACTCCAAAAGGCCAATTTGCTATTGGTTTTGAGCGCGAAGCAAAAACAGAGCAGCTGCTAGAAGTGACTTATCCTGATGGGTTAACACAACTTAAACCACTGACAATTGCGAGCCGTGAATATAAAATTGATCGCTTAACCGGCATTAGTAAAAAAATCATGCAGCCAGATCCTGTGGCGCAAGCTAGAGCTGCAAAGGACTCAAAGCAAACTCGCGCCGCACGTAATGTGTTCAGTGAGCAAGATGCCTTTATGCAAGCGTTTATCTGGCCGGTAACTGGCAGGATTTCAGGGGTTTATGGTAGTCAGCGAGTTTACAATGGTAAGCCGGGTAACCCGCATTATGGTGTAGATGTTGCCCGTCCTACGGGAACGGTTGTCGTGTCTCCGGCTGATGGGGTTATTACCTTATCAGTGCCAGATATGTTCTATTCAGGTGGCACGTTAATCATTGACCATGGATATGGTATTAACTCGACTTTTTTACATCTGAGTAAGTTATATGCCAAAGAAGGTGATGTGGTCACTCAAGGCCAACCACTAGCTGAAATTGGTGCGACAGGGCGGGTGACTGGACCGCATCTCGATTGGCGTTTGAACTGGTTCCAAAAGCGTCTGGATCCCGTGTCAATTGTGCCGTCAATGGAGAGTGTGCTTGCGGCTGAAAACAAGGCTAAAACCGCAGAAAAGCAATAAGCCAATATTACGACAAATAACCCTTCTTAAACAGGGCTGGTACTTAAAGCCGTTATGTTAATAACGGCTTTTTTATGCCGTTTTAATTTAGCTCGCTCGCAATAATGGCTTCGATCCCTAATGGATGCACTTTGACGCAAATGCCCTCGGCTTTAAAGGCAATTGTGGGATTGGCTAAGCGTTCATTATCCCCTTTAGGCGAGCTTTGCTTAACTTTAATGGCTGTTTCACCAGCGATGATAGGGGCGAGTGTCGGTACTTTTTCAACTAACTCGGTAACTAATTGCTCGCAGGTTTGTGCAGTAGAAGGCATGACTAGCTCAACATGTTCCCAGCCTTCAACGGGATAGCTTTTATCTGATGGGTAGGGCAGCTCAACACAAGTAACGTTTTTATCTGCCAGTGTCAGTGGCTGGGTCAGTTTAATGATCAATATCGGTCGGCCGTTAATCATATTATTCGAAATCACTTCACCGTGCTCACTGAATTGCTCTGTGAGTAATTTTGCTTTATCTGCGTCATTGACTCTTAAAGCGCAGTGATCACATTCAAGAGACAGTTTATCTAAACCAAGTTGGCTAATGAAGGCCTCAATGCGTGCGCTAAATTCTGGCCAAGTTTCTATTAAATAAGGGTAATTCATCGGTAGTATCCGTTTGTATAGGCTGGAGTATTAGTCGCACTCAACCGCTATCACAATATTGTTAATATTATTAAGCTGTGAAGGTTAAGGCCAAATTTCGATTGGGGTGCCTTCTTCGATGACTCGCCACAACTCATCCATTTCTTTATTAGTCACCGCAATACAGCCGTTAGTCCAATTGTATTGCTGAGCTTGTTCAGGGGGTAATTCTGAGTTGGGGTTTTGACCGTGGATCATAATCATGCCGCCAGGACTAACACCTAGGGCATTGGCACGTAATTTATCTTCTTCATTAGGGTAAGAAATATGAATTGATTTATAAAATGCACTGTCTGACTTTTTATAGTCTAAAACATAGCGGCCTTGGGGAGTGCGTTGATCGCCTTCTTTAAATTTATGGCCTTGTGGGGCATCGCCCATGGCAATTTGATAGGTTTTTAATACCTTGCCTTGCTGGTAGATAGACATTTTAGCTTCTGACTTGTTCACAACAACTAAATCAACTTTTGCTTGAGTTAATTTATCAACAGACGCAAGAACCGTACTAGACTGTAAAATGACGATAAAAATAAGGGATTTAACCAAGCGCATGCAGACTCCAAAAAAGCAGGATTTTCTAATTTGTTTTATGTTAATAATGTTAACATGAGTATCAGTTCAAAATATGCTTCGCATAAAAATGATTAGAGCAGATATCGTTAGTGATAATACCTTACTTTTTCCTTAGGGCGGTATTAAATTTAAGTGGATTGTAGAGTAACCCATGACGTTAGAAGATAAACACGATAACCATTATAAAAAGCAAATCCGAACCATTATATTTGGTACCGATACCCCTTTGGGTAAAGGCTTTGATATAACACTGATTATTTGTATTTTACTCAGTGTAACGCTGATTGTCTTAGACACGATAGATAGCGTTCATGCTCAGTATGGCCAAGCGATTTATTACGCTGAATGGGGGTTTACTTGGTTATTTACCTTTGAGTATTTGCTGAGAATATACGGCTCACTTAATCGCTGGTCCTATATGCGTAGCTTTTATGGCATTGTGGATTTAATGTCAATTCTGCCAAGCTTTTTAGCGCTGATTATCCCAGGAGCCAATATTTCATTGGCCTTTAGAGTATTACGGTTATTCAGAATTTTCAGAGTGTTAAAGTTATTACGCTATTTAAGTGAAGGCAATATTTTACTTAAGGCGATGATCCACGCTAGACGCAAAGTCTTCATCTTCTTCTTTTCAGTGAGTCTGATTATTATGGCGCTGAGTGTGGTGATGTATGTGGTTGAGGGGCCAAGTAACGGGTTTACTTCGATCCCTAAGTCCATGTATTGGACTATCGTTACCATAACCACGGTTGGATATGGTGATATCACTCCGCAAACCAATTTAGGCCAAGCCATTGCATCGCTGACCATGTTGATAGGTTATTCTATTATTGCGATACCAACGGGAATATTAACTGCTGAAATTTCCCATGAAATGGGCGCAGAAAGAGAACTGAATAAAGATTTAAGAAAATGCAGTAACTGCGGCGCTCGTGGTCATCAATTACATGCATTGTTTTGCCATCACTGTGGCAGTGAGTTAGAAATCAGCAACCTTGAAGGGGAGTCATGACCGAAGCTAAATTTGTTCAAGGGCCAATATTTCGTCATATATTGGTTATGAGCTCCACCGCCGCAGTGGGAATTTCTGCGCTGTTTGTGGTGGATTTATTAGATATCTTTTTCCTCAGTTTGCTCGGTGAGTTGGAATTAGCTGCCGCCGTGGGTTATGCCGGGGCGATTTCTTTTTTTACGACTTCAATTGGGATTGGTTTATCCATTGCGCTTGGGGCGCTTGTCTCCCGTGCTGTTGGCGCTAAAAATATGGTGCTAGCTAAAAGAATGTTGCTTAACAGCGCGTTGATCTCTCTGCTAACCAGTATTTTTGTTGCGATTGTGGTGTTTATATTTATTCCCGAGTTACTGGCTCTCATTGGCGCAACGGGGAAAACTGCGGTGTTGGCGCAAAGTTATCTGCAAATTTTGGTGCCTTCTTTACCTTTTATTTGTTTAGCTATGGCGTTAGGTGGCGCTTTAAGAGCCATTGGCGATGCGAAATTGTCCATGTTGTCTACCTTAGCGGGTGGCGGTGTAAATCTGGTACTAGATCCGATATTCATTTTTGCCTTAGGGATGGGCATTGAAGGCGCAGCAATTGCCTCAGTTATTGCCCGAATTGCGGTATTTGTGGTCTCTGCCAGAGGGGTCATTGTGAAGCATAAGATGTTAGGTCAGTTTAACCGTCAGCATTTTGTTGAAGATATTAGCATTGTTTATTCCATTGCTCTGCCTGCGATGATTACCAATGTGGCGACACCAATTGGTAACGCGGTGGTCACTAAAGCGGTTGCTGATTTTGGTGACAGTTATGTTGCTGGTTGGGCGGTGCTTGGTAGGTTAATCCCCGTAAGCTTTGGGATGATTTTTGCTTTAAGCGGCGCAGTAGGGCCTATTATCGGGCAAAACTATGGCGCGCAAGAATTTGAACGAGTAAAAGAAAGCTTAACGAAGGCGATTCAATTTTGTTTTGTTTACGTGTTAGTGGTGTCGTTATTGCTGTTTTTATCCAGAAATGTGATTGTGTCAGCCTTTGATATGAAAGGTGACGCGGCAGATATTATTTTGTTTTTCTGTAAATACATTGCAATATTTTTCGTGTTTTCAGGGGTGTTATTTGTCGCTAATGCCGCATTTAATAATCTTGGTAAACCCAAATACTCAACTTTTTTTAATGTAGGTAAAGCGACCTTAGGCACCATTCCTTTTGTTTATTTTGGCGCGCAAATGGGCGGCGTATACGGCGTATTAATTGGTCAAGCGATTGGGTCTATTTTATTTGGTGTTGGCGGAGTGTGGTTGGGTTATCGTTTGGTTGATAAGCTTCAAGCGGCTTCACAAGGGCCTCAGCAGCTAATTAAGCCACAGACCATTGATGATGAGATTGAATTAGAAATGAGCCCGACCAGCTCACCGCAGTCGTCATCATATATTCAGTTAGCGCAATTAAACGAAGAGCCATTGTGTGAAGAGATTGTCCGTGATGGGGATTTAGATAACCCGCGAACGCCGAAAAGCTAGTGCATCACAGATTGACTCAAGTCGCTGTCTGAATGCTGCCTTGCAAAACTCAATGGGCAACAAGATGTAAAAAGCCCTCAACATAGTATGTTGAGGGCTTTTTTAATAATCTTTTTATAAAGGTCTTTTTATAAAAACCTTTGTGGCGATTAAGCTTGGGTATTTTCCTTGGCTTCAAGCACTTCAGCTGCAGAGTTGTTGTCTGCTGCTAACAATTGTTGCTCTTCTTCTAAAGCAATTCGCGCTCGCTCAGCTTTTGAAATATAGCCAACCTTTGGATTTTTTTGCGGATTATCCGGCGTAATTTTATTTTTTTTGGCTTTAGCCCGCTTGGCGGTCTTTTTTATCATTAGCTGTTTTCTGTTCATGATACTTGGTAACTCTTTTAAAAAGTGCCAGCAGGGCACGATTTGGAAAATAAAATTAGCTAGTGGTGCGCTAAGCTAAATGTCTTGAATAGCGCTAAGTTTAGCGCAATCTACTATGGGTATACAGTATAACTGCGTTATTTATTGATCTTGTGCTAATTAGCCAGTTTGAATGTTAATGGAATTAACATTTAGGCACCAAAGGTTAATACTTACGGCTAAATTTCTGAATGTCGGCTGCAGTTGCACCATCATTGCATTCGCCTCGAATCTCACCTCTGCCTTCACTGACATTGCGATGAAGTACAATATAGCCTTCTTTACAGTAGCCATTCATATCGAGGGTTTTCTCTAGACCTAAATCCACCTGAGCACTCCATAGCGCCAAAAAGTCGGCTCGACGCTCCTGTTCTCTTGCATAACTGCGGGCATCTTGCTTACGGCGATCAACACGCTGCTGATGTGGCAGTGGATCTTCTATACCGCGGTCTGTTGCATTAGCGACCTTAGCTTTATAAGTAAATAGTTTGATGCCTTCCCCTTTTATTGATGAGCTAAAGGTATCTCTATATTTACCTGCGAATAATTCGGGATCGGGTGCTTGGGTTGCACATGCACTGAGGAGTAATGTACTGGTAAGCGTAAATAAAAACTTGAACACTAAATTAATCCTTTTGGATTTTATCTGTAAAAAATAGCTGTCAGATATTGGCGATGGATGATTGGGGGCTTGAGGCTGCTTGTTATCAAGGGCGTAAAACAAATGTACTGGCTTAAATCAATTCAAGCCAGCAGTTATCTCAATAAAAGCGCTTAAGCGTATTGTTTCGATAAATAAGCAATAATGTCCTTAGACTCATACATCCACTGAGTTTGACCATCTTGTTGTATTTTTAAACATGGCACTTTTAAGTGACCACCTTCATTAACCAGTTGCTGTTTATGAACGTCTTGTTTGGCATCAACTGTAGCAATATTAAGGCCTTGGCGGCGAATTGAACGGCGCACCTTAACGCAAAAAGGACAAGCGGCATATTGATAAAGGGCTAACGATTTTGTTTGTTCATCAATTTTAGCTTGTTCAATGATAGGTCGCTGACGCTTTTTAGGAGGGAAAACAAAGTTAAGTAATAAGATGATACGGCCAAGGATCCAACGAATGACAAACATACTGCTTCCTTAAATATTCAGTTTTAATAATTGATATTGTTATTTTATGTAATGGATTAAACAGCTTTTGCGATAATCCATTTTTACCGCAATCCATTTTGCCACAGTTTACGTGATGTTTATCACAGAGAACAGCACTGTATCTATTACAGTGCTGTTCTAAAATGTTAGTGACGCTCTGTTTTGAATCGAATTTTACTTAGTTAGCATCCAGACTTAAGGTCGCTAAGGCCGCATTTTTGTCGGTATTGACTCTGCTTTCTAAAATAAACACTCGACTTGGGTCGATTTGAGCCTGCTCTACCAAAAAGGTTTTAACCGCGTTAGCACGTTGCTGAGCTAATTCGCCGAGTTCGTCTTCTGAGATATCTTGCTGATTAAGAGTAAAGTTATATAAAGCGATGTGCCAGCGGGTTTGAAGCTCGACACTGTCAATTTGTGGGTGCTCTTCACTAATGGCTTGTTTAATTAACTGCGGATCTAGTTGTAAATCTGATTGATATAAAGCTATTAATGCGTCAGTTAATGGCCCTTGCTGAGGGTATTGGCTAGCAGATAAATCCGCCGGTAATTCCTCTGCGGGTATTTGTGCTAATTGCGCCAGCTTTTGATGTAACTGCTGTACTTGCAAGGCTTGTTGGTCGTTAACTAAATCAACGTCACCTCTAACATTAAGCTTCAGTAGCGGTCTATCGTTAAGGGCCTTTGCCAGTGATGTTAATGTGCTTTGCTGCTTATCAGTAATATCAAATTGACCATAATCAAATGCAATTTTATCCATCTCGTCATCATCACCGCCAACTAAACCTGCCAACAGTGAAAACGGCGCTGTGATGGCTTTGGTAATGACGTTAGTGATAGCGGTCATCACAATGCCGCCAATGCTGAAACTTGGCGAGTCTAAATCACCATCAACATCAACCCCGAGGTCTATCACACCATGTCGGTCTTGTAATAGGGCAATGGCTAAGGTGATAGGCAAAGAAGTGGCGAGGGAGCTATCTGTGGGTTTACCCAGTTGTAATTGATCAATAACCAAGTGATTACTGCCCACTAATTGATTATTTTCCAGCTGATAATTAAGCGCTAGCGACAATTGGCCCTTGTCGATGTAATAGCCCGCGTAAGTACCAGAATAGGGGTTAACTGAAGTGAGCTCCACCTTATTAAAGGCTAAGTTTAAATCAAGGTATGGGTTAGCTAATAGCGGGTTTACATCGCCTTTTAACGTCACAGGGGCATATTTATCGATTTTACCGGCTAAATCAACTGAAGCTCTAGTGTCTGGATTGGAAGATAATTGGGTGATCTCACCATTAAGTTGCTCAATTCCTGAGGCAAAGTTTGGTGTTAATGAATTATCGGCAAAGAAGGCGGAGCTATCTTTAAAAGCAACTCTATTAATCGATAAGTTAAATGCTGCTTCAGTGGTATCTGAGGTGGCGACTTGGGCGTTGATTTGCGCTTTTGCCTCATTGTTTGAAGATAATGCGGCCTCTGCAGGTGCTGTTGCAGGTGCTGCTTCGGTGACGATCGTACTATCAGCGGGCTGAACTTGGCTAACGACTAAATCGGCAATGTTAGTGCTTCTATCTTCAGCAATGATCAAACGGCTAAATAGGGTATCAAACAAGATTTCATCAATGGACAGGGATTTAGCGTGTTGATCAAACTTAAGCTCACTAACAGTCATCGCTTGCCAGTTTAGCAGTGGCTGTTTAAGCAAATTATCTTTTATCTTTAAATCAATGATTGAAGCTTGGCCTTGATAGATTAATTTATCCTTAGTATCGGCACTGATATGACCTTTGGTACTGAAAAAACCGGATTCAAGGGTGATGTTCATAAATGGCGATATATAGGGCTGTAACTTAGCTAAGCTGGCATTTTGATAATCAAGTTCGGCTTCTAAATTGATATTTTTAGCATCAAATTGGCCGCTAGAATCAATGCGGCTTTGATTATTGATATCAACGCCCATCTGGTAGCTTAGGGGTAATGATAGATCAGATTTAAATTGCTCTGTTGACAGTGATAAGCCACTAAACAGCCAATAATTTTCAAGCTCAGTGGCAACACTTTCAGTGACTTCAATTTTATAGTCACTTAGGTTCAGTTTATTTAACGTGACTAGCCATTGTGGTTCACTTTCAGTATTTGAGTTTGGCTCAATGACGTCAGTGTTAGCGTTTTTAGGTGCATTAATCGTTGAATTAGCTGCAGGCTCTGAGGTGCCTAAAATGTGCTCAAGCTGTTCAAGTTTTGGTGAGAATAAATTCACGAAATTGATATTCTCTGGCGCTGCAGTAAGCCAGAAGTCAGCATTGTTTGTTTGCAGCTCATTGATATCAATGCTGCGCTTGGCCGTTGATACGGTTATCCCATTAAGAGCAAGTAAACCAATACTGGCTACGTTTCTGTTAGCATCTTTGGCGGTTAAATTTTTTAGGGCAAAATCAGTGTTTGTTAGTGAAACTTCTATTGGGGTGTCAGGGCTTTTTTGCGTGATTAAAAAGGTGCTATTGAGCTTGATATCAGCTGATGTCAGGCTAGCCTCAAATAAGCTATCGACCAAACGCCAATAAGGCGTTACTGACAGTGAATTGACATCCAATTGGCCATTAACTATCAGTGGGCTAAGTTGCACTTGGCCATTGAGGGTAATTTTACCGGTTTGATTATCATCAAGCTTCAATGAAAATTGATTGGCGTTAGTGCTGCTATCTAATAGCGCCGTGGTGCTAAATTGCTTTAGTAATATTGATATCTCGTTATAGCTTAAAGCTGAATCGGTAATGGCATCGGTAATCTTAATATTTGCATTGGCAAAAGTGAAATTGTTGATGTTGAAGGAGATAGGGTCACTGTCATTGGGCTCTGGTTTAACTTCTTCATCAATCGAATTGTTGGCTAAGGTGGTGACAATATCTGAAAAATTATATTGGTAAGCACTATTAGAACCGTTAGCGCTTGACGCAAATCTTGCTAAGGCGACATCAGTACCATCAATAGTCAGGTAGTCTAGTGATACATCTAAGTTAAAAAGAGACTTCCACACCATAATATCGGTGGCAATATGGTTAATGTGCATGAAGGTGTTAGCTGTGTCATCTTCTGCGATATTGATGTTATCGACACTCAATTCAAAGCTGAAAGGGTTAATCTTGATGGCTTCAATGCTGACATCTCTACCGAGTAAAGCTGATAGGCTTTTAGGCAGTTGTTTTGTTGCGATAAAAGGGATTAATAATCCTAATATCATGACAAAAATCAGATACAACATCGCAGTGTAAATGACGATTTTTTGGTAACGAGGGCGCTGTTTGAATGCTAATGTTAACGCTTTTAAAGATGACTTCATAAACATCGAGCCTATTGCTGAATAATGGCTATAGTTGAATTTAGACATTTTAACCAAATTAAGGTTCAGTTACTCGTCGGTTTTAAAACTTTTTTACAATTTATCTTCATTTGCTTTTTAAATAGACAATTGCGAGGTTACAAATTAAGCTTATGTATTAATGAATAATTTCTTCATTTAGATTTTTGGGCTGCTGTGGTATCAAATTACCTGTCTTGGTTAGCTATATAGATTAATCAATGCTTTATCTCGTGGTGTAATAGCCAAGGGTCATTTCTTACTCAGATGTAGCAACTGTATGGTTTGATTCTCTTAAAAAAAGGATGCAAGGATGCAAATTAGACTCGCTTCTGAACTTGATCTCAATGTTCTAGTCACATTATTTGATGATTATAGGCAAAGTTTAGGCTTTAATGCTGAACCGCAAAAATGTCGCCACTTTGTTACCTCCCGTTTAGCTGAAAATGATTCGATGATATTCGTGGCGTTAGAAGATGAACAAGCATTAGGCTTTGTTCAGTTATACCCATCCTATTCTTCTTTATTATTAAAATCGGTTTGGTATTTTGATGATGTGTTCGTTGCTGAAGAGTTTCGAGGCAAGGGGATCGCGACTGCTCTGCTCGATAAAGCTAAAACGTTAGCACTAGGCACAGAGGTCCTTTTTGTAAAACGAACTCAGGTCAATAAAAATGAGCTAAGCTCAAGCTTGACGAATATGACTGAAGTTGAGGGAATGTACCTTTACCACAGTGAACCTTAGTTATAAATTTTATTATTGAGTCAGCCCCTAGTATAACCTTTGGAAATTGATAAAATGCCAAAGGTTTTTTTATGTCCGAGGATTTTAGATTGAACAAGAGTTTAATAGTCAATGTCATCGCCGCTGCATTAGTTGTTGCGGGGCATTTTTTAGCTTTACCAGTGGTTTTTACTATTGGTTTATTTGCCTTGTCAGGCGCAGTGACAAACTGGCTGGCAGTGCATATGTTATTTGAAAAAGTACCAGGCTTATATGGCTCAGGTGTGATCCCATCTCGCTTTGAAGAGTTTAAAGGTGGCATTAAGCATCTGATGATGGAGCAGTTTTTTACTCAAGAAAATATTGATAGATTACTGACGGAAAATAATGCTTCAGCAATAGACTTAACACCCGTTATTGAAAAGGTGGATTTAGAGCCATCATTTGATGCGTTAATCACTACAGTAGAGCAATCATCATTTGGTGGAATGCTAGCAATGTTTGGCGGTACAGAAGCTTTAATACCGTTAAAAGAGCCTTTTATCGAAAAAATGAAGCTATCGCTGACTGACCTTGCTCAAAGTGAAGCGTTTAATCAAATCCTTATAAACGAGTTAGAACAGCCCAACGTGATGGCGGACTTACAAGCGAAAGTCGCAAATATTGTTGAGCAACGTTTAAATGAATTAACCCCAGAAATGGTTAAAGATATTATTCAAGAAATGATCCGTAAACATTTAGGCTGGCTGGTTGTTTGGGGCGGCGTATTTGGCGGTATCATTGGTGCTGTAGCGGCGTTAGTACAAGCGTAAGTTTTCTTGCTTTGCTCGATTAATAATCGACAATAGTCCTAATCTCCACTACTTTTAAGCGAGTGAGTTTAAATTGAAGGAGTGCCAATGTCCCAGCATCATAAGATTAACTATATCGAATTACCGGTTAAAGACTTGATCAAGACAAAGGCATTCTTTACCGAAGCATTTGGTTGGCAATTTAAAGATTACGGCCCTGAATACAGCTGCTTTTTAGATGTAGGTATTGAAGGCGGCTTTTATGTTGCTGATGAAAACTTCAAGGTGAGCCGTGGTAGCCCACTTATCGTGTTATACAGCCAATGTTTAGAAACTAGCCAGCGGAACATTATTGCTGCTGGTGGCAGTATTGTTAAAGCGATATTTAACTTTCCTGGCGGAAAACGATTTCATTTTGACGATGTTAACGGCAATGAATATGCCGTTTGGTCAGAATAATGATCGCCTCCAGTGGCCCGAATGGCCCACGTAATCCTTGTATGGCAAATTGCTGCTTAGATGAAGCTGATATTTGTCTTGGTTGCCACCGAAGCTATGATGAAATTCTTGCTTGGCATACTATGAATGATGCTGAAAAATTGGCTTTAGTTGATAGTTTAAAAATTAGGGCAGAGCAAAGAAAGCCCTATTAATCGAGCGATTAAATTTATGCTGATTAAAAAGCGCTGCTAAACGACATGTTTAGCAGCGCTTTTTGGATAATGGGGCTTTTAAATCATCATGGGTTTAGAGTTATTATTCGATCTCAGTTTTGAACAGTTTGAAGCCGCGAGCTTGATAATTGAGTAAGGCACTAGGATGATCTAAAGAGCAGGTATGAACCCAGACGCGTTGGGTGCCTGAAAGTGTCCATGCATTCTCAATGGCTTGGCTTAGTAAATAACCGCCCATTCCTTGGCCGATAAAACGAATGCCTAAACCAAAATACATGATTTCAACGTTACCCTGTGCTTGTTGTTGCAGCTCAAAGTAGCCCGCTGGTGAGCCTTGAAAATAAGCCACATACAGATGCAAGTTGTCAGCCTCGCTGTAAGCTTGCCATTGCTCATCAGTCCAAGACAACTTGTCGGTCCATTGCCAAGCACTCCCCACAAACTGATATAAAAATTTATTAAATTCAAATTGTTGTTTTTCAGCTTTGATGACGGTGAGATCTTTAGCATCTAATTTGGGATTGAATTGTTCAAGGCAAAGCATTTCAAGATGAAAAATGGAAACGGCAGTCATAGTGGCTTTTTATATGGTGGAAGTTGTAGCTGCAGTTTAACTGGAAACGAATAAAGTTTGAATTGAATCATTAATGAAAATTGGTGAACAGTAACTAAAACAGCCACCTATAATTTAGATGGCTGTTAAATGACTTATGACACTAGATTATGCTTAATAAGCACTGTCATGCACATTTTTAACGGCACGGCCTGATGGGTCGTTAATGCCTTGTAAGCTTGCATCCCAAAGTAAGGCTTCAGGGGTTGAGCAGGCTACCGTTTTGCCTCCTGGCACTGTTTCGGCTGCGGTTTCTAGGGGGAAGAACTCTTCAAAGAAACAGCGGTAGTAATAAGCTTCTTTAGATTCTGGGGTGTTGTATGGGAATCTAAATTTAGCATTTGCGAGCTGCAAGTCATCAACTTGTTCTGCGGCAATATCTTTTAGGCCGTCAATCCATGAATAACCAACACCATCACTAAATTGCTCTTTTTGACGCCATACCACTTCATGGGGAAGAGCGTGTTCAAAGGCTTCACGTAAAATGTTCTTTTCAATGCGGCCATCTTTAGACATCTTGGCTTCGGGGTTAATGCGCATTGCCACATCCATAAACTCTTTATCTAAGAATGGTACACGGGCTTCTAGTCCCCAAGCTGCCATGGCTTTGTTAGCACGCAAGCAATCAAATAAATGTAATTTATCCAGCTTTCTGACTAATTCTTCATGGAATGCCTGTGCATTTGGCGCTTTATGAAAATACAAGTAACCACCAAATAATTCATCAGCCCCTTCGCCTGACAGTACCATTTTAATACCCATAGCTTTAATTTTACGGGCCATTAAATACATAGGTGTCGCCGCACGAATGGTGGTGACATCATAAGTTTCTAAGTGGTAAATCACTTCTTTAATCGCATCTAAACCTTCCTGGAAGGTGAAATGAATTTCATGGTGAATAGTGCCAATTGAATCAGCAACTTTTTTGGCAGCGATTAAATCTGGTGCGCCTTCAAGTCCCACTGCAAATGAATGCAGTTGCGGCCACCAAGCATCGGTTTCACCGTCGTTTTCGATACGATGCTTAGCATAAGTTTGAGTAATCGCTGAAATTACCGATGAATCTAGGCCGCCAGATAACAATACCCCATAAGGGACATCAGACATTAATTGACGTTTTACAGCGGCTTCTAGCGCATCACGTAATTCTTCTTTGCTGGCTGGGTTATCTTTTACTGCGTCATAATCACACCAGTCACGGTGATAATACTGGGTTAAATCGCCATCTTTTGAGAAATGGTAATGGCCTGGTTTAAATTCTTCAACGGTTTTACATACTGGCATTAGAGCTTTCATTTCTGATGCAATATAGTAGTTACCTAAGCTATCGCGGCCTGAATACAATGGAATAATCCCCATGTGATCACGGCCAATTAAGAAGGCATCTTGAGTTTTATCGTAAAGCACAAACGCAAAAATACCGTTTAATTTATCTAAAAAATCGACACCGTATTCTTGGTATAAGGCCAAGATAACTTCACAATCAGAGTTGGTTTTGTAGCGGTATTTGTCGCCTAACTCAGCTTTCAGTTGTTTGTGGTTATAAATTTCACCGTTAACCGCCAGCACAATGGTTTCGTCTTCACTGATTAATGGCTGAGCGCCATGATCGACATCGACAATGGCAAGTCTTTCATGGGCAAGAATGACTTTATCATCGGCATAGACACCAGACCAGTCTGGTCCACGGTGACGCAATAGCTTAGACATTTCTAAAGCCACTTGACGCAATTCTTTAGCGTCTGATTGGATATCTAAAATCGAAAAAATTGAACACATAATGTGGCTCCAGCAAATATCAGGTTAAATCTAATTTAAAAGGTCACTTAAAATTGATGATTACAAACTTAAGGATCTGTATCTGAAATCTACTTTGACAGCATTTTTATCAGTGTACAAACTCTTTTGTTGAATTATTCTTGTTAAATTAGCCTTTTGGTGCGGCAAAATCTAACTTTGAAGCTATCAATTTTGAGGATCGTTTAAATATAGTGAGTTTTTGTTGAGGTATCTATATTTAACGGTGTGGATATAGACTCAGATTTTATGATTATGGAATCAAAATTAATAAATAAAAAACCAATAAAAACATTGTTATTTTGGGTGTTATTTGTACAAAAATGCCGCTTTATGATTAACACAAAACGGCATTGCTGATTTTATCTTTTTATTGGCATGCTCAAATTAAGCGCCAAGTTCACGAAAATTTATTTGGCCCTAGTTGGTTATTGACTCAGTTTTCGCTGGTCGAAGGCGATTAAACTCAGAAGCTTCATAGTAACCAGGCCAATCTTGGCTGTTGGCTAATGTTTCTGCCGCTTGGTAGTACACGCTAATATCTTGCAGCGCGCCTGATAAGTCCCACTCTTCACGGTAATGATCACAGACGTTGTGGTAGCAGCCTTTCATTAACTTTTGCATTTGCTGTTTGTATTGGGCAGTTTGCTCATCTAACGGCACACTACCACCACCGGCAAATACAGCTGGGACACCGAGTTTTGCAAAACTGAAATGATCTGAGCGGAAAAAACCACCTGATGCAGGATTGCGTTCACGGGTGACCGTTCTATTTTGCGATGTCGCTATTTCTGTTAAATAGCGTTCAAGTTCAGATTGGCCTTTACCCACTATGGTGTAATCTTGGGTTTTACCATAAACATTGGTGCTGTCTAAATTAAATACCGCCACCGATTTATCAATAGGATAGATAGGGTTCGCGGCATAATAGCGTGAACCTAATAAGCCTTGCTCTTCACCTGTGGTGGCAATAAAGGTAACTGAACGTTGTAAGGGGTTTCCTGCTTTTGCCTGTTTGGCAAACTGGCGGGCAATTTCCATAATACCCGCGGTGCCAGTGGCATTATCAAGTGCGCCATTGTAAATATTGTCGCCGTCTTTAGTTGGGTCAACCCCAAGGTGATCCCAGTGAGCTGTAAATAACACATGTTCATCTGCGGCATCGCTACCTGGTAAGGTGGCCACAACATTGTAACTGTCGGCATACTCTGCCTTGCTGCTAAAGGCGATATCTGCGCTTTGCTTAAGATCGATGTTTATGGCGCTGTTAGCGGCTCTGGCCATTAAAGTATCAAGCTCAAAGCCTGATTTTTTGAATAAGGCAGTAGCGCTGTCCATGGTTATCCAACCTTCAACCGCAATGCGCTCATCTTGTACCGCTTTACTGAATACCAAGTCTTGCTGTGGACCTGTCCAGCTATTTTCAACAACTGACCATGGATATGCCGCAGGTGCAGTATCGTGAATGATGATAGCGCCTAAGGCGCCTTGGCGGCTGGCTTCTTCGTACTTGTATGTCCAGCGACCGTAGTAGGTCATTGCTTTACCGTTAAACTTTTTCGATTCTGGGTTAGCAAAGCCTGGATCATTAACTAATATAACGGCAATTTTACCCGTCATATCAAGACCGTCATAATCATTCCATTGGTATTCTGGAGCGTTAATACCGTAGCCAACAAACACTAATGGGGCATTGCTAATATTGACTCCGCCTTTATCATGGCGGGTGCTTAGGACGATGTCTTTGCGATATTTAAGCTCAATGCCGGCTAAACTGACCGCTTGTTGCTCACTGGCGGTGTAACTGACCATGGGCACTGGTTGTAGATAACTGCCTTGATAAGACCCTTGTAAGCCCATTTCTTCAAAAGCTGCTGTTAGGTAATCTAAGGTTAATTTTTCGCCGTGAGTTGTTGGCGCTCGGCCTTCAAATTCATCTGAGGATAAGGTTTTAATATCTTGTCTAAAACGCGCTTCATCAAAATTGATGGTGCTGGTTTCTGCTGCTAATTGCTGACTTTGTAAACTTTGATTGGTATCAGTACTTTGTTGGCTGCAGGCGCTTAAAAGGGTAAGTGCGCATAAGGGGAGTATTTTCTTCATAGGTCTTATTCCTATTGTTATCGTTTTTATGTGTTATTGCAGGTTTACAGGCTATATTTGTAGACGATATTTCAGACAAAACTACAGCGGCATAAAGGCAATAAAGATTATTGTAGCCGCATAATGAATCAAGCCTATGCATCACACAAGAGCATAGGCTTGAAATTATGTTACCTAATGTTAATCAACAGGAAATAATGGCTTAAACCACATCAATATCGCCTGCGCATTTGAACACATGGTTAGGTCTAAATGGCTCTTTATCAATGTCGGTAAATTGACTAACGCCACTGGTAACCAAGATGGTTTCTAGTCCCGCTTGAAATCCAGCTAAAATATCCGTGCGCATGTTATCGCCAATAATGATGGTGTTATCTGAATGACCTTTTATGTGATTAAGTGCTGAGCGAATAATCCACGAACTGGGTTTGCCCACATAAAAAGGCATTTTGCCAGTGATACGCTCAATGGGTGAGCATAATGCGCCGCATGCAGGACTATAAGCTGGCCCGTGAGTATCAGGATTGGTGGCAATAAAACGCGCTCCTGCAGCTATAAATTTTGATGCTTTATGGATCATGTCCCAGTTAAATGAACGGGTTTCACCGACAATTACAAAATCAGGATTAATATCTGTGATGGTAAAGCCTGCATTGTAAAGTTCATGGGTGAGGGCGCCTTCACCAATCACATAGGCTTTACTGCCTTGTTGATGCTTTAAAAAGTCAGCGGTGGCCATGGCTGAGGTATAAAAACAGGTTTCAGGAACGTTAATGCCTGCAGCGCCAAGGCGATTTTGTAAGTCTTTTCCGGTTTGCACAGGGTAATTGGTGAGAATAACCAGTGGGTTGCCTTGTTCAAGTACCCGATGAATAAACTTGTCACTTCCTGGTATGAGCTTGTTGTCGTGCAGTAAAACGCCATCAATGTCGCAGATAATATTTTTCATTCACTCGCCTCGAGTCTTAATCTTTAATGCTATCCATAAAAGGTTTTTTGCCCATTCATACAAACATAATTTGCGCGATAAATCATCTAAATCAATCGAGGAGGTCGTTTTAATTGGCACAAAAAAAAGCACTGAATTGATAATATCAACTTCAGTGCTTTTTATACTTGCTTAGCTTAAATGCCTAGCGAGTACATTCTTCCAGTAGGTATGCTAAATGGCGATACGAAATGCCACTGTGCTGGGTCAAGCCCACTTCACAGGTTCTGTTAGCGTAGTAACCTTCTTTGGTTTCAGCTGGGATCAGCTTTTTAATATTACGCAGGGCGCTGGCATTAATTTCTGGTTTATAAAGACCTTTTTCACCGGCATAACCACAACAAGCAATACCATCTGGCAATACCACTGTTTCAGAACAGGCATCAGCAATGGCTTGAAGTTTTGGCTCAAGTTTCATCTTGCGGGCACTACAACCTTGGTGCAGGGTCACGCTAGATTTCTTGGTGATACTTGGTTTAATGTTCGGCAAAATATTGTCGTGCATGAACTCAACTAAATCTGTAATCGCTACTTTAGGATTACCGGTTAGAGTGCGATAAGTACAAGACAATGCGTCAACAAGCACAGGGACTTTACCGTTTTCGCTTAGCTCACTCAGGGTATCAATCAGTTCATCACGCTTAGCATCCGCATTTTTGAAATCACCTTTTGACTCCCACAATTGGCCACAACACAGCTCACGAGTATTGTCTGGGGTGATCACGTTGTAGCCTGCACGTTCTAGCAAAGTCACAACTACTTCTGGCAGCGTTACCTTGTTAGGGTCTTTTGGTGTCGGGCCAAAAGTACGACCGCCACATGCAGGGAAGTACAATACCGTCTGCTGACCAGGAATATGAGCCGATGGTTTAGCGACTTTGCCGCCCTTAGGAAAGTCAGGATTCCAATATGGCACTTCTTTAGTGATCATACGGCCGACATTCATAATTGAGTTGGTGACACCATCACCAGTGATTTTATGAATAACACCTAAGGCGTCAAAGCCTGTACTGATCGCTTGGTTAACTAAACCAAAGTGATTAGCTTGAAAGTCGAGTACTTTTTGCTCTGTCGTAGTAATGTGCGGAGTACGCAATTTACGCACCAAATTACCCATGCTGTTGTCAACTGGACAAGCAATAGTACAAAGCTGACAAGCTGCACAAGTATCAATCACGTCATACTTTGAGCTGACGCGCATTGCTTCGGCGGCTTCTTTTTCACCCGATTGCTCTAAACGCTCAATTTCACGCAAGGTTGCGATACGTTGACGAGGGGAAAAGTTTAGCGCTGAAGTTGGGCAGGTTTTTTCACAAAAACCACACTCAATACAACGATCGACAAAGTCATCCACAACTGGGCAAGGTTTAATATTTTTAACATGAACTTCGGCGTCATCGTTTAATAACACACCTGGGTTCAATAACGTGGTTGGGTCGAAAATATGCTTAATTTGTTTCATTAACGTATAAGCATCAGCACCCCATTCCATTTCTACAAATGGCGCGACAGCACGGCCGGTACCATGCTCAGCTTTCATTGAGCCATCGTACTTATTAATCACCATTTCAGCCACATCTTCCATAAACGCATGGAAGCGCTTGATATCAGCGTCGCTGGCAAAAGTTGGGGTGATAATAAAGTGGAAGTTACCTGCCAATGCATGGCCGTAAATAACCCCTTCAGGGTAGCCGTGCTTATGGAATAGTGCGGTTAAATCAGCCGCAGCTTGTGCAAGGTGTGGTAATTCAAATGCCACATCTTCAATGATAACTGAAGTACCTTTTGGGCGCGCGCCGCCAATAATTGGGAATAACCCCGAGCGCATTGCCCAGTATTTACTAAATACCGCAGGGTCGGCACTGAAGGTAATTGGGCGCTCAGTTTTAATATGAGCTATTTTAGCGGTTACTGTTTCAGTGTATTGCGCTAAGGTTTCTGAGTCATTTGCGCGACATTCGATAAGTAAAATCGCCGAACCTTCAGGCAAATGTGACAACCACTCTGGCATGCCAGGTTTACCAGTTACGGCTTTAATCGATGCCCAGTCAAGTAATTCTACTGCTGCTACTGCATCAATGTTTAATGGTGGTACGGCGCTAGCGGCATCTTCCATACTGAAAAATACTGCCATGGCAGAAGCTTTAAATTTCGCTTCTTCCACAGTGTGGTAGGTCACTTCATTAACGAAAGCCAGTGTGCCTTCTGAGCCCACAATCAAGTGGTTAATGATGTCAAATGGGTCGCTATAGTCAATTAACGCATTGATACTGTAACCCGTGGTATTTTTGATAGAGAACTTTTTCTTAATTCGCGCCGCAAGGGTAGGGTTATTTTGCGTCATTTCTGCTAAGTCCATTAACGACTGCAGTAACTCACCATGTGTTGCTTTAAATGCGGCTTTAGACTGATCACAGCCAGTATCAAGTTCAGTACCATCGGCAAAGATTAACTTAGCTGATGCAATGGTCTGATAAGAGTTTTGCGCAGTACCACAGCACATACCCGAGGCATTGTTAGCGACAATACCGCCAATTTTGGCAGAGGTTAAGGTTGCTGGATCTGGACCGATTTTCTTGTTTAATGGCTTTAAGGCTGCGTTAGCATCAGAGCCGATAACTGCTGAGCCTAAAGTGATTTTTTGGCTGTCTTCAGTGATTTCAATTTTTCTGAAGCCATCATGACCTAAGATAAGCAAAATACCTTCACCAATGGCTTGGCCTGATAAACTGGTACCTGCAGCGCGATAAGTCACAGGGACTTGATGTTTATTGGCAATTTCTAGCGTGGCTTTAACTTGCTCGACGTCATCTGCATGAACAACAATTTCAGGGACAATTCTGAAATAACTTGCATCTGTTGACCAAGCGAAACGACGTACAGGGTCGTTACTAACGGCATCTTTGCCTAACTTAACCAATAACTCATCCATGACTGTTTGATAATTAATAGTCATATTTTGTACTCATATTTTGTTATCTACAATGAGAGCAAGCAACCTGATGATTGCTTGCAATTAATTCAATCTTAGAAACCGCCCCAAGCGACTGCGATAGTACCAGCAACAAAGGCATAAACTAGTGCGATAGGCATGGTCTTACGAATGATTTCTGATTCGCGACCTGCCATGCCAACAACAGTAGCAGCAGCAACAACATTCATGACACACATCATGTTACCTGCGTTAGCGCCAATACCTTGGAGTGCTAAAACTAGCGCATGGTTCATTCCAATGTTGTCTGCAACAGAATATTGTAGTCCAGAGAACATCATATTAGAGAAAGTGGCAGAGCCAGATAAGAACGAACCGAAGATACCCACAACCGGTGCTGTCCATGCCCATACCGCGCCCATAGTGTTAGCCAGTAAGTCAGCTAGTGCTACAGGCATTGATGCTAAGTTTGCGCTGTTTTCACCTGAGTTAAGGAAAATTTTCACCATAGGTACTGAAGCACCTAAAGAAATAATCGTAGGCAGCATTGAAGAACAAGATGTGGTGAATGATTGCTTAATAGATTTGCTATTCATTTTGAATAATACAAAACCAATTAAACATACCACGATAAAGAAAATACCAGGGGCATAGAAGGTCGCAAAACCTGCTTTTAATTCAGTACCGAGTAAGCCAGTCCAGCTGATATTGAAGCTGTTTAAGAAGGCTTTGAATGGTTCAACAACACGTGACAAGACCAATAACGCAGCCATGATGAGGTAAGGAGACCATGCTGCCATTTGGCTGAATTTAGCAGGGGTAGCAGACTGCTCTGTTACCGCGGCATTATCAAAGTCAGATTCAGCAAAATCATGCCAAGGTGTTGATGGCAGTAACCAACCTTTTTTAGCTACAGGAATAACCACAGCCATGCCGACTAATGCACCAATCACTGATGGGAATTCAGGACCTGCAAAATAGTTAATTAACCAAGCGGGTACAGTGAATGCTAGGCCGGCAAAAATAGCGAACTTCCAAACTTGAAGACCTTCAAGGAAAGACTTGTTTCTACCAAAGAACCCGGTTAGTACGCACACCATGACCAAAGGCAATAAACTACCAGTGATTAAGTCAATGGTGATCATGTGCATTGCAATATACTGAGCGTAGTCAGCAAAATTACCGCCATGTTGGGCGATTTGAACAGCAGCCATGTTCACGCCGCCTTCAGTTAATCCTTGCTCGATACCAAATAGCACAGGCAAACCAATAGCACCAAATGACACAGAGGTTGAGTCAGCGATCAATGCCACAACGGCAGATGCAATCGGCGGAACACCCAGTAACACTAATAGTGGCGCACCAATCGCTGCAGGGGTACCAAAACCAGCTGAGCCTTCAATGAATGAGCCAAACAACCAACAGATAATAATGACCTGAACACGAGCATCAGCACTAATATTGGTAAAACCAGCGCGGATAGTATCCATTGCACCAGAATATTTAAGGGTGTTAAGTAAAAATACAGCACCAAAAATGATGGTGAGAGGAGTGAGTGCGGATAACAGTCCCTCTACCACTGAGGCGGCGATTAAAGTGGTATCCATTTGCCAAATAAATAAAGCAGCTAAGCCGGTAGCTACCATAGATATCGGCATCGCTTTCGATGCGGGCATACGTAATAAAACTAAAAACACCATGACACTGATGATTGGTGTCAGACTTGCGAGCAGTTGTAATATGGTCATGCGTACCTCTATTGGAGTGCATATTATAATATTTTAGATTTTTACTAGTTTAAGTGACTTTGTTAACGAAAGCGTAAACCCATTATTCGCTTTTGCTAAAGTGGCTACAATAGACTGCATTTAGGGATGTTGCTTTTTGATCGAGATCATCTAGATGAACATTGTTTAATACTCTAGCTCAAAGTGTGAGCTGTAATTGTAGCGGGTATTACTTATAGTGATGAAGATCTCATTTTTTAGCATGGTTACAATGCGATTATTCTGTAATTTTGTGTTAAAGAAGTTAAATTGTCTGTTGTGATTGTTTGCTGCTCAAGTATTTTATGGCTTTTGATAAGCCCCCCAAGGCTCTTTTTACTGCCTAACTGACGTCATCAATATCTAAGAACTCAATTTTTGAGTTAGCCCCAAAGAGGTATAATTCAAGGTGATTATTTAACGTTAGCTATTTTATCTCTTCAGAATCCGCCTTGTGGTCAAATCCGCTGACACCTTTATTTTATCGCGACTACCCGCTTTACATTTCTTTAACTTGTCTTGACGTAGTTTGGCTAGCTTTTCATATATGATGATTTAAAAACAATGTGTTGATTAAAAAATCATTATAAAAGTGCGCAAGGTCACATTTTGATAGCGACCTAAACAGCCTCGAGATATCCAAATTAACAATAACAACTTCAGCAATAGGGAATACTGATGGATTACA
The DNA here is from genome assembly GCF_002874545.1 of Shewanella sp. 10N.286.52.C2. Lineage (NCBI taxonomy): Bacteria > Pseudomonadati > Pseudomonadota > Gammaproteobacteria > Alteromonadales > Shewanellaceae > Shewanella > Shewanella sp. 10N.286.52.C2. The sequence goes on along the minus strand of NZ_MCTV01000036.1, from coordinate 1,875 downwards.
ATAAATCGCGACCAAACTTATTCACACTTCTCGTAACAATAACACTGGCGCTGCAAGCTTGCGGCGGTTCAGATGATAGTACTGGCTTACCCACAGACGAGATAGTCAATCCACCAACCAGCACACCGCCGCAGACCACTCCCACTGAACCCAGTTTAGGCGACTTTGTAGCATTTGGCCCAAGTGAGGTTGTTCGTATTGCCGAAGGTGAGTCTGGTTTTTTAGCAGATTTGGACAGTGGCGATCGTTTTGGCCGCGATCATGACAATGCCGGTGATATTAATGGTGATGGTATTGATGATTTGGTCGTCGGTGCTCGCTCGGATGATGACGGCGCAACGGATGCCGGTGCTGTGTATATTTTATTTATGAATCAAGACGGTACCGTCAAGGCAAATCAAAAAATCTCCATGGTGCAAGGCCGGTTTTCAGATAGCCTAGATGAGGGCGATTTTTTTGGTTATGGCGTTGCTGGCATTGGTGATTACAACGGCGATACTATTCCCGATATTGCCGTATCGGCGCCCGCAGCCAGTATACCGGCTGTGTACATTCTGCACCTTAATCGCGATGGCACAGTCAAATCCATGGTTAAAAATGGCGGTATTGTGGCTCAAGGTCTGAGCGCTATTGGGGATATAAATGAAGACGGTAAAATCGATTTAGTGGCCGCCCAACCCAGTAGTGTTGATGGTGGCAGCATTCAACTGTTATTTTTTGATGAAAATGCAGAGGTTATTGATGATGATATCGTCACCATAGGCAGCAATAAGGGTGGCTTTGGTGATGGGTTAACTGCCAATGATAGTTTTGGCGGTCGAGAGTCAGCGTTGCTTGGGGATCTTGATAATAATGGTACTCAAGAGCTCGCAGTCGGTGCATTTGAGTCAGACAGTGGTATGGGTGCTATTTGGGTTTTGTCTCTTGATAGCGACACTTATGAAGTTGTAGATAAACTGAAAATTGCTCCAGGTCTAGCAGGCTTTGATGAAACCATTCCCTTAGATTCAAACCCTAATGGCACTGCTGGTGGACACTTTGGCCATGCCTTAGTGGCAGCTGGTGATTTAAATGGTGATGGCGTGGCCGATTTAATCACTGGCGCGAATCAATATGGCGCAGGGGTGGGCTATGTATTGTATTTAAACCCCGATAAAAGCGTTAAATCTTATAGCCGCATTAATGAAACCGAGGGCGGCTTTGATTTATCTTTAGCTTCAGAGGAACGTTTTAGCCGCTCAATGTCATTGGTTGATACTAATAGAGAGCAGGGCACTATTACTGTCAACATGGGCGGCGGCGCAGGTGTGACAGGGGCAATATATGCCTTAAGGTTTCAAGCATGTGATTTTAGCATTGAAGCTGAAAATACTTTTTGGAGTGAAGGTAATACACTGTTTTCTAACTGGGATCATGGTAGTCAAACCGTAAACGATGCATTAAATTTTGAGCAATGTAGCGTTAAAGCCTTTGAATATAATGGCACCAATATAACGGCCAAAGTAGAGGATGGTCGCTGTATTATCAAAGATGCTAGTGCAGTATTGAGTATCAGCGATGAAGGCAGTCAAGCCTATCGCCGCCAATGCCTATGAAGCGTTTTAACTGTTTATTGAAAGCGTTTGGAAAACTAAGGTATAAATAAGGCTTAAGTAGCTAAAGTCTAATTAATAATGACTTAATTAAAGCAATGATTTATTACGGGCATGATTAACACTGTTTGTGTTCATCTTGCCCTTATTAATTAGTCATCCTGCCCTTATTGATTAGGGCTAAATCGACCGGACGAGTCATCATAGTATATGAGTGACTACGGTCATCAATCCTGAGCATGTTACTGCACAAAAACAAAACGCAGTACTAATACTCAGTACT
>NZ_MCTV01000035.1:34166-128014 GCF_002874545.1 Shewanella sp. 10N.286.52.C2 | reverse complement strand
CAGCGTCTTGCTGACCAAGAACAAGCTCGATTGGCAGCAGAAGCCGAAGCGGCGCGTATTGCATTAGAAGCTGAACGTGCAGCAGAGCAGCAACGTCTTGCTGACCAAGAACAAGCTCGATTGGCAGCAGAAGCCGAAGCGGCAGACGTTGAGCAAGAGCAAGTGGATGAGCCTCAGGCTAAACCGGTAAAAGAGGGCTTATTTGCCCGCTTAAAGCGTGGATTACTGCGAACCAGTGAAAACATTGGTAGCGGCTTTATGGGGATCTTCCGCGGTAAAAAAATTGACGATGACTTATTCGAAGAACTCGAAGAGCAATTATTGATTGCCGATGTGGGCGTCGAAACCACCACTCGCCTGATTGATAATTTGACCTCACAAGCATCACGTAAGCAACTTAAAGATGCCGAAGCGCTATATGATTTATTACGAGACGAATTACAAACTATTCTCGATCCAGTGGCAGTCCCTTTAGTGCCTGAAAATGCAGACGGCCCATTTGTTATTTTAATGGTCGGCGTCAATGGCGTGGGTAAAACTACCACCATTGGTAAATTAGCAAAACAGTATCAAAAACAAGGCAAATCTGTCATGTTAGCGGCTGGTGATACCTTCCGTGCAGCAGCCGTTGAGCAATTACAGGTTTGGGGACAACGTAATGACATCCCAGTGATTGCCCAACATACCGGCGCAGACAGTGCCTCGGTATTATTTGATGCATTACAAGCTGCCAAAGCGCGTAATGTTGACGTACTGATTGCCGATACGGCAGGGCGTTTACAAAATAAGAGTCATTTGATGGAAGAGCTGAAAAAAGTTGTTCGCGTCATGAAAAAATTAGACCCTAATGCGCCTCACGAGGTGATGCTAACGCTAGATGCAAGTACCGGGCAAAATGCCATTAGCCAGGCGCAGTTATTCCAAGAAGCCGTTGGGGTAACGGGGATCACCATTAGTAAATTAGATGGTACTGCAAAAGGTGGGGTTATTTTCGCCATTGCTGATAAGTTTAATATTCCGATCCGACACATAGGTGTTGGTGAGCAAATTGATGACTTACGTACTTTTAATTCCAGCGATTTCATCGAAGCATTATTTAGTCAGGAAAAGGCAGAATAGTCATTTATGATCCAGTTTGAGCAAGTCAGTAAGATTTATCCGGGTGGCCAAAAAGCACTCTCAGAAGTTAATTTTCACCTCCAACAAGGGGAAATGGCCTTTTTAACCGGACATTCTGGCGCAGGTAAAAGTACCTTGCTCAAATTGATCACTGTGATTGAGCGAGCCAGTGCCGGTAAAGTATCGATTAATGGTCATGATATTGCCAAGTTAGGGAAAAAGCATGTGCCGTATTTACGTCGCAATATCGGCATGATTTTTCAAAACCACCACTTATTAATGGATAAAAGCGTATTTGATAATATTGCGCTGCCATTAGTGATTGAAGGCTTCTCCCACGGCGAGATCCGCAAAAGAGTTGCTGGCGCACTCGACATGGTGGGGCTGTATGGCAAAGAGCGTCATTTACCCATCATGCTATCTGGCGGTGAGCAACAACGTGTTGGTATTGCCCGCGCCATTGTCAACAAACCGCCTTTATTACTGGCCGATGAACCCACAGGTAACTTAGATCCTAAGTTATCGATGGATATCTTAAGATTATTCGAAACCTTCCATGATTCTGGCACTAGCGTGCTGATTGCCACCCATGACTTAGGCTTGATTGCCCGGATGAAATACCGCACCTTAACCCTGCGTCAGGGCAAAATGCTTGGCAATGACGAGCTCTATTCTGCGACCACAGAAGGGCAAGTATAATGACCAGAAAAGTTAAAATTACCGCCAGTAAGCTGCCTTTTACGGGTCGAGTAGTGATGTTTTTTGTGCGCCACATTCAGCAAGCAATGGCGAGTGTGGGCGAGCTGTGGCGCAACCCGGTGTCCTCTGTGATGACCATGGCGGTACTTGGGGTGAGCTTAAGCTTACCTGCAGCTTTGCAAGTACTGGTTAAAAATGCCGAGAACATCACCCAGTCATGGAATAATGCTGCTGAAATATCGTTATTTATTAACGAAGGCCGCAGTGAGCAATCTATTCAAAATTTAATCCGCCGTATTAATGTATACGCTGAAGTTGATGCGGTTGACTATATAAACCGCGAGCAAGCGCTAGAAGAGTTTCAGCGCTTATCAGGCTTTGGCGAAGCATTATCTTACCTTGATAGTAACCCGTTGCCAGCCGTGGTGGTGGTAACACCTTTGGCGCGTCACTCGAGCCCTGAAGGGGCAAGACAACTATTAGTAAAGCTTGAGCGTGAGCCTGAAGTGAGCTTTGGCCGTTTAGATATTGAATGGCTTGAGCGCCTGCAAGCCATGGTCAGGTTAATTGAGCGCACGGTACTCGCCATTGCTGCGTTATTGGTATTAGCAGTGGTGTTAGTGATTGGCAATACTATTCGCTTAGCCATTATGAATCGCCGTACTGAAATTGAAGTCATGAAACTGGTCGGCGCCACAGAGTCTTTTATTCAACGGCCGTTTCTTTATACCGGTATTTGGTATGGGGTGATTGGCGGCGTGTTAGCTTGGGTTATTATCAATTTATTAGTCTGGTATCTTGATTCTGCTTTAGCTGAGTTGTTAGGTCTTTATGGTAGCCAGTTGCAAATTCAAGCCTTGAGTTTCTCTGAGCTAATTAAGTTAGTGCTACTTGCCTCGTTTTTAGGCTGGCTAGGTTCATACTTATCGGTAAGGCAGCATTTACGTGCCATTGAACCTTCTTAGGGCTTGGTTGGTATCATTTAATAGCTAAATTGATCGCGTAATAGCTAAGTTGATCGCGGCTTTGATGAATTTTTATTAACTTGTAATCGATGTGTTTTCAGTCGAGTATAAATTAGCACAAAAAATGTGCACCAACTAATCTGGTCGCCATGTTGACATATGTCGCCATATCATAGATAGTTCACAAGCTATTGCCGCCAGCTAGCTGTATAATGAGCAATAGACCGTTTTAATGTTGTTAATGTAGGAGCGCCAATGGCCTTTCAATCGCAATCTATGTCACTTACTGTCCCTAGAGGTAGTAGCAGCTTAGAAGCTTATATGCAGTCAGTCACAGGCATCGAAATGCTTGGGGCCGAAGAAGAGCATGAGTTAGCCAAGCGTTTGCAAGAAACTGGCGATCTACAAGCGGCAAAAAAACTGATTATGTCGCACCTGCGCTTTGTAGTGCATGTGGCTAAAGGTTATTCAGGATATGGTTTGCCACAGGCGGACCTTATTCAAGAAGGCAACATTGGTTTGATGAAAGCGGTAAAACGTTTTGATCCTGGTGTTGGTGTGCGCTTGGTGTCTTTTGCTGTGCATTGGATTAAAGCTGAAATTCATGAATACGTGCTTAAAAACTGGCGTATTGTGAAAGTTGCCACCACCAAAGCGCAACGTAAATTATTCTTCAACATTCGTAAAACCAAAAAGCGTTTAGGCTGGTTTAGTGATGAAGAAGTCGGCATGGTTGCCGAAAACCTTGGGGTGTCTAAAAAAGACGTCACTGAGATGGAGTCGCGTATGGCGGCTCAAGATCCTGCATTTGATTTAGCCAGCGACAATGATGATGACAGCGGTGTGGATTTTGCCCCAGTTCATTATTTAGAAGATCATTCTTCCGATGTTGCACTTGAAGTTGAAAATCAAAATTGGGAGTCAGACTCTCAAGCGCGTTTATTCTCGGCAATTAAAACCCTTGATGAACGTAGCCAACATATTTTAAGAGCGCGTTGGTTAGATGATGACAAGACAACACTACAAGAATTAGCCGCTACTTACCAAGTGTCTGCAGAGCGCATTAGACAGCTTGAAAAGAATGCCATGACCAAGCTTAAATCTTGTATGGAAATCTAACTTAGCCTCGGGTTGATTCACTTCAATCTCGCTAAAAACTAAAACCTGCTACGGCAGGTTTTTTTGTGGCTAAAAATTAGCTTTCAACTAAAGCTGTTATTAGCTGAAAGCCGTGATAAAACAGCCTAAAGTGAGTCGAGGTTATATTGGCTCTTAACCGCAGCAATGATCTGTTTGCGAGGTATTTTTAAACTGGCGGACTCAATATTATCGGGCCAAGGGTAATAGTGACGCGGGCGCTTAAAGCGAGCGATAAACTTTAATAGCAGTGCTTCAATGCTGCCAATAACCTCGGTTGTTAGCTGGGCTTGGGGAGCTTTAAATTGAATAATTGCTGCTGGTAGCAAGCTAAATTTAGCATCATATTGGCCAAACACAATGGCCTGAGCGATATCAGGGTGAGCCCTTAAGGCGGCTTCAATTTCTTCTGGGTGAATATTTTCACCACCACAGATAAACATATTGTCTACGCGGCCCAGTAAATGTAACTGACCTTGGTCATCAAATTGGCCTTGGTCATTAGTGCAAAACCAACCGTTCTCATCAACAGGACGCTCAAGTATGGGCTCTGCTCGCTGCTGTGAAGCGCTTAGGGTGTGATCAGGGCTTGCTTGTAAATAGCCTAAAAATAAACATGGGCCTTTGACCCAAATTACCCCATCAACTAGCTTTAATTGCCGCTGTGGCAGCGCTGTACCTAAATGATTAGCGCTATTAATGGCCGCGGTAGTGATTTGTGAGCTCATCTCTGACATGCCGTAACTGCAAAAAGCGCTGATGTGTAACTGAGCTAGCTGTTTAACCAGTAGCAGATCGATCGCGCCGCCACCGAGCAATAATGCTTTTACATGTTTAAGTACTGTCGCATCAGTGTCTAAAATCTGGCTTAGTTGAGCTGATACTAACGATAAGTGGCTTAATGGCGTTTGGGCTAATTGCTTAACAAGAGGCTGCTCGGTACTGAGTACTATGGTGGCAGCGGCGATGGCGCAGCGATTAACAATGGCGAGGCCGCCAATATGAAATAGCGGTAATGATAATAACCAGCTATCCCCTTTATCTAGGTTGATATTTTCAGCTGAGCCTTTGGCGCTAGCAATATGATTACTAAGGCTATGAACCACTCCTTTTGGGGTGCCACTTGATCCAGAGGTCAGAATAACATTCACTGGCTGGCTAGCGTCGATAGCGAAGGGCCTGAGTGGCTTACTGGTATTTAGGTTAAGCTTAAATGTCACCTCAGTTGTGATAGGTTGCGGCTGTGCCTGTGTGGCTAATACTGATGCTAATTGCGGTGTTAAATCAGCCTCAGACCAATAGTAATTGATGTTAAAACGCAGGCATAGTTGGCTTATTTGCGCAGCAGGAAAACGGGGTGATATCGGAAAAAATAATGCCCCTAAATCAATACAGGCCCAATACAGGCAAATCATTTCCAGATTATTACGACTAATGCAGGCCAGTCGATGATTTTTTGCAACCCCTTGGCCGCTAAGTTGCTGCGCCAATGCTAATACCAGCTGACTTAACTGAGCATAGCTAATGGCGGTTTGGGTATCGTTACTCGCAGTTGATGCACTGGCGGTTTTATTGAAACCCGCTGTGAGCTCAGCGGCGCTATTCGGTAAGATGATTGCCACTGCATTTGGATGTTCAATAGCAGTTTGGTGCAGCGGCGATATCATGTTATTCATATTAATGCTCGCTATCGGCAATAAGGATCGATGCTTGATTGAGAGCTGCAGCTTGGGTGAGATCAGCGTCTTGATTGATCGTCGCTTCAGAAATCGTTTCGCGCTGCAGTAGCACACAAACCGCTTTATTCAGTTGCCCTTGTTCATCAATAAGCGGTTCACTAAAGCTTGATAGGGTATCGAGTCCTGGGGTTTCATCTGGAGTCAGCATATAGCTTAATTTAGCCAAGTCATTAATCCCAAGGTTTGCCTCTAAACTTGAGCTTAAAATGCAGCGCACGCCATGGCTATTGGCCGTGGTAATTAACCCTGTTAATTGATTAATACTGCCTATGATGGTGGGTTTAATTACCAGCGCGGTTAGACCTTCAAGCATGTCAAATTGATACTTGCTGTCGTTTAAGCTTTCATCTAAAGCAAAAGGAATTTTAAGGGCTTGGTAAACCTGTTGGTTTTCTGCTGGGGTTTTACATGGCTCTTCAATATATTCAATGGCCGCTTTAGGCAAACACGCTAGAAACTCAATGGCTTGCTCAGGTGTAAAGCCTTGGTTGGCATCTAAACGGAGTTTAAGCTTTGGATTAAGCTCAAGTATTTGATGAATATATTTTATTTCCTGCTCGATACTGGCTTGGGCGACTTTCACTTTAACTGAGTAGCTGCGTTTATCTAATTGGGCCAGTTTTGCTCGTAACTTATTGAGATCTGAGTCTGGTTGATAATAGAAAAGGCCAATTTTACTTTGCATTGATTGAGCATAATCATATTGGGGATGATCAAACCCGCCATCAAGCTTAAGGGCTAATAAACTTAAGCCAAATGCAGCGGATGGATAAAGCTCAGCAGATGCCAATATCTCATTAATTTGAGTAAGGCTACTGCCTATTAAGCGTGGTAATAGGGTGGTGAGTTGTTCGATAACTGCGTCAAGTGATTCATGACTAAAACCGCTGAGCGCCACGCCTTCAATGTCAGTGCCAGACAGTGGCGCTATTTCAACAAAGCTTTGTTGGCCGCTAGTTAGACTTGCTGCAATGACTAAGCCGTGGCGGATATCAATACGTTGTTTAGCTACGGGTAAATGGGGGGCCAAGTTAATTTGATAACGATATAACTCAAGCTGACTAATACGTGGGGCATTCATTAAAACCTGGTTATTATTACTGTTAGCGGTTGCCATGAATGATGTCCTTAAGGGGTTAAAAGTTGGATGATCCTAGCGGCAAACATCTTAGGTTGCGCTTTATGGATATTGTGACCGCAATGAGCAATGGTGACTGTGTTAAGTTGCAGTTTTTGCTGCCACTGCTGGGCAAGTTGACTGAACTTACTGTCTTGTTCTCCCACTAACAGGTAGGCGGGGCAGTGTAATTGCTTCAGCACTTTTTCGCCATTTTGTTGTAACCCTAGCGAGGTACTTTTAAAACAGTGCAGCAGCGCTTGGGGATTGTTTTTACTGCGAATCGCAATCAGGTTTTTTCTAGCGTCCGTGGTTAAATTAGCAAATACTGGCTGTTGATACCATTGCTCGAGAAAGTCTCTAATAGGTTCGACGGCGAGCTTATCGGCCCACTTTTGATCGTGCTTGAGGCGTGCTTGTTTGTCGCGGCTGCTGGTTAAGCCTAAGTGCGCAGACTCCAGCAATAAACTTAATACTGCTTTGGGGTAAAGCTTGGCAATGTGCAGTGCAATACGGCCACCTAATGAATAACCTAACAAATGAAATTGGCTATAACCGAGCTGGATGACTTTATCGACAATAGACTGCGCCGCCGTTTCAAAGCCTGGGGTTGGCAATTCTAGCTGATTGTCACCATGGCCTGGTAAGTCGATACAGATACAGTGAAAGTGCTGACTTAAAATCTGTAAGCTTGCTTGCCAGTCTTCTTTTGACCCCAAAAAACCATGCAATAATACCAGTGCTGGTAAATTGGTGTCGCCAAAACGATTAATTATTGGCATTAGTGCTGCCTCACCCATTGTCCGATGAGTTTAATCTGATCGCTGGCCTGAGTTGGGCTGACATTCACTTCAATGACTGAGGTGCCTGCATATCCCATCGCATCGGCGTAGGCTTCATTAAAACTCGTTAAACTATCCACTTGATTATAGGCCAGACCAAACATGGCTGCTGCGTAGCCAAATTCTAAGCCATGGCTTAAGCGGTAATATTGCTCTCGAACGGCATCATTGGGTACCGGCAGCAGGTTAAAGATATTACCGCCGTCATTGTTTAAAATCACAATCACAAACGGGCTGTTAACGTGTTTGGTCATCGCCAGTGAGTTTAAGTCGTGCAAACTGGAAATATCCCCAATAAGCAAGGTGGTAGGCTGATTATTGGCTAATGCCACCCCAGTTGCGGTAGCGATTAAGCCATCAATACCCGATGCGCCGCGGTTAGTATAAATATCGGGTAGCTCGCAAATGATTGGTGCATACATATCGTATAAGCGTATTGGCAAGCTATTACCAATAAACCATTGATGTGATGCGCTTTGCTGCTGAGCGATATGCCGAACCACTTGCGGCTCACCAAAACTACTTTGATCAATATGCTGCGTCAGTAATGCTTCAATGTTTTGATTGTGCTCAACTAAGCTTAACGCCCAATTAGCTGCAGAGGAGCGAGGCCAATTGTTATTGCACATGGCAGTGATACTGGCTTGCCAAATTCGTTTTGATTGATGGTTTGGATCCAGTCGTTGCTGGTTTGCTAATACCTGCCAATAGCTATGCCATTGATGATTAGCAATAAAGCTGATTAAACGCTTAGAGATAAAGCGGCCACCAAACACCAAAATGCGGTCAGCTTGTTCAATAAATTTACTGGCTTTAGGATTTAGCAGCAGTTGATCGATATGGCCAATAACACTGGGGTGCTGCCTCAGTTGTGATTGCGCGTCGGCGACTATTGGCCAACCCAGTTTTTGAGATAATTCAATAATTTGCTTTGGGTTTTCTTGGGGGGATAAGGTTCCCGCCACAATGATCCCTTTGCCGTGTGCAAAACGCATCATAGTGTCTTGGCTAGGCAGATTGGTTTGAGCTAACTGGCCGTAATCCGTGTAAGGGTGAGAGTGGTTTAACCATGGCGTAATTGGCGTTACATAATCACTCATTGATTGGGCTAATTGCCCTAGGCTTTGAAGCTCTGTGGGATACAGAGGCTCTCGGTACATGCAATTGACATGTACTGGCTGGGTTAAATTTGCCACTGCTTCATCAATGGTGGTGAGCAAGGTATTAGGGCTGATGGCAAGATCCGGCGTCGGTAAATTCACTTGCTTAGCGTAATCAGCAAAAATGGCGGGCTGATTAATGGCTTGGTTAGCGCCGCAGCCAATGAGTTCAGGCGGCCTGTCGCCAGTTAAAATAATCAGTGGCACCTGAGTAAGCCAAGCTTCAATAATGGCGGGATACAGATTCGCTACCGCAGTGCCAGAAGTGGTGATGATGGCCACCGGGCTGTGACTGGCTTTAGCTAAGCCCAGCGCCATGAAACCCAGCCCACGTTCGTCAAAATGAAGGTGAGATTGCAAGCTTGACTGCGCCGCTGCGGCTAAGGTTAATGGGGTTGAGCGAGAGCCTGGCGCCATACAAACATGTTTAACACCCAGTCTGGCTAACTCTTCTAAAATGAGTGCGCCCCAAAGTAAATTGATGTCAGATGTCGGCTGTGATTGCATGTTGATAAACCTAATAGAAAACCAGTTACTAAGAAGTGTAACGCTATCAAGCTGCTATATCTAAGATTTCGGTTGGAAAATTATAAAAAGCTAGCTTGATAAGCTAAAAATAGCGCCAGTAAAGGGGAACAGATAAATTGCTACAATTCAAGCTAGCGACTTTGATTTAACCTAATAGCCTAATTACTGGGCTGGTTATTAATCCATTCACTCATCACCACGTGGGTTTTGATTTTAACGATATCGGCTTGGGCATCAATGTATTCCCGAATTTGATGTAAGCGCTTCATTGATGGGGCATTCACATACACTAATAAATCCATTTCGCCGGTAATGCCTTGGCACGTGATCACTTCAGGAATCGCGTGAAAAACATGGACTACATCAGCGCAATTAGCGCGTTCATGCTGGATTTCGAAATACGCTGAAACGCCTTCTTTTTGTGACTCGCTCAATAGCACTTGATAACCACGGATCACGCCGGTTTGTTCTAGCTTTTTGATGCGTTCAGTGACTGCGCTGCGAGATAAACTCACTTGCTCAGCAATATTTGAAATGCTTTGGCGGGCATTAAGGCGTAATGCGTTAATGATTAATTGATCGAACTTGTCCAAGGCTAACCCTCATTATGTTGGTTATTGAGCTAAATGCCGTCATTTTGTCGGTTTGTTCGGTGATCTTGCAGGTGATATGCTGCAGTTTGACAAGCGCTATCAGCTTATACTCTTACTAAATATCACTATAGATAAAGACAATGAATCAAATTACAGCAAGCATAGGGCGCTGGCAAGGCGCAGGACTGATGGCCACCACTTTGCTGGGCACTGGGGTATTTATATTGCCACAGATGACCATAGAGGTGGCTGGGAGTGGCGCTTTACTGGCGTGGATTATACTCACAGTCGCCATATTGCCGGTGGCAGTGGTATTTGGCTTGCTGGCAAGTCGCTTCCCCCATGCCGCAGGGCCAGCTTATTTTATTGAAAAAGCCTTTGGTATCACAGCAGGGCGCACCATAGGGCTGATTTTTTTATTAGTGATCCCCATTGGCGCCCCCGCAGCCATTTTAATGACCTTTCAATTTATGGATGCGCTGGTTGCTATAACAGGTTGGGGGCAATTGGCCGCCGAAATCGCCATTGTTGCTGTGTTATTGCTGCTTAATTATCGCGGCATTCAAGTGTCTGCCAAATTACAGTTTGGGCTAACACTGGCCATTGTGGCTGTAGTGACTGTGCTATTTGGCAGCAGCGGCGCCAACCTTGGGCAATTAACCTCGCTCTCTGCAGTCGCTAAACCAGAAGCGGCGAGCGTGATGTTAGCCATGGGCATCGGTTTTTGGAGCTTTTTAGGCATAGAAGCCATGACCCATTTAGCCAATGACTTTCGCGACCCGAAAAAAGATATGTTACCAGCAATGATGTTAGGCACTGTGTTGGTGGGGATTATTTATCTGGTGTGCACCTTGTTGTTATTAATTGTGCCAGCTGAAGCTGAGGGCCTTGCAATGGTGCATGCTTTTAATCAGCTATTGAGCGGTTTGGGTGTGCCTGCCATTGGGGCGCAAGTTATCGGTGTATTAGGCATAGCAAGTGGCTTGGCAACGGTAAATGTATATTGTGCCAGTGCAGCGCGGCTACTTTGGAGTTTTAGCCAGCAAGGAATATTGCCCAAGTATTTTGAAAAATTGAACTCATACGGCGTACCTTTGCGGGCATTGGTGACCATTTTAGTGACTATGGTGATGGTTATTGTACTGACATTTATCACTGAGCAGAAACTTGAAGATCTGATTGCCTGGAGTAATGGGGTGTTTGTGATTATCTATTTATTAACCATGTTGTCAGCGGCAAAGTTACTCAGTAAAGCTTACTTACCTTTGGTGGTGGCGGGCTGTGTATTTTGTATTGGAGTGGGCTACGCACTCGCTGAGAATATGTGGTATTCGTGCATCTTAGTGCTGACCGTTGCGCCCTTCATCTATTGGCAGAAAAATCATTTAACTCGTAAGGCGCTAATAAGTGATTAGCTATAAGAGCTTAATTTTGTGAGGCTACCTCGACGCGAGTTAGGCCCTCAAAGAGCCCTTAACGTTGCTCCATGGCGATATTACGCATTTGAATAACTTCACTGTGCTTTAAATGCAGCAAATCTGCGGTGCGGCGAATGATTTGATCTTCATTGCGGCACAGTTTGCCGTCGGAGTAGGCAAGCTTCCACATCCCCAGTAACAGTTTCTGTTTTTGGGCGATGGAGCATTGGGCGTTTATTTCAGCGGTAAACTCGTACAATGAGGTGGCATTGCCTTGAATCAATTTGGCTTCAGCGATGAGCTCATCAGCGGCTTGCAGAGTCAAACCGAGATTCTTAGTGAGCATAGCTGGCAACATGGCCACCTCTTGCTCATCAAGGGTTTCATCTGCGTACATGACTTCAAGTAATAAACTGGCAGCAGCGAGATTAAGCTGACGCGCTTGATCTTCTGGGGTGGTCGCTTGGGTATGGGATTGTAAGAACTGTTTTAATTTAGCAATCATATTGCCTCCAATAAACAAAACGATGTATGCAGCTGTGTCAGCCTATGTGATGACTTTAGCTTAACAGAGACAATAATGCCGAGCGAATGGCTCGGCATTAATTAAAATTAATCCATTAACGATACCGCAAATGTTACATGATTGAACCAAGGCCTTTCATCAACATATCAACTGTGCCTTCAGAGCCGTTGCTTTCTAGATAAGACTTGGCAATATCGACCATAGGCGCCACGTATTCTTTTTTAATTCCAAGTGCTTCAAAGGTGTCATATACCATGCTCGCGCCTTCAAGTGACTTACCAATATCACCAGCTTGAGACAATAACCCTGTCATACCTGAATCTGAAGATAGTGCTGGCACTGCTGCCAATAGCGCATCAGTACCGGGAATGCTATCTGAAATTTGGCTAAAGTCTGAATCGCCCAAGTTAGATTGCGCTAAGCTTAGCAATGCCCCTAAACCACCTTCAGCTTGCTGCTGGTTTAACCCCAGCTGTGACATGACATTACCAACTAAATCAGTTGATTGTGCATCAGCAACCGCTTCAGTAGCGGCGACGGTTTCAACTTTTTCTTCATCACTACCAAAAATGTTATCTAACCATCCAGCTTGAGCGGGTGTGGTGACTGCAAATGCGGTTAATAAAAGGCTTACTGCGGGAGTCATTTTCATTGTGGCCGTCCTGTAGGTAATAATAATTGGATACTTTGGTTAACATTGTAACGCTATTAACAAAATTGTGACAATTGATTTAGGGAACTTCAGTCTAATGACGATATCAATTGTGCAAAAAACTGCTTTTTTCGGTATCCTTAGCAGTATATTTATCTTTTTTTGATTATTGGAACCCCCATGTCATTGTCTGCAATTTTGACTGAAGCATATAATTTCTTTCGTAACCACATTGTACAATTAGCATCATTAACAGTACCGTTGCTGCTACTCCAAGTCGTGATCCAATTATGGTTAGGCAGTGAACTGGCAGCCCAAGCAGAAGTAGAAGTACCACAATTTGGTGCAATGCATGGCGCTGCGATGATGGCGTTATTGCTGATTTTTTCACTGTTGATTTCGGCGCTAACCTTGTACCTAGAGGTGCGATCTCGTGGTCATGAAGTGACCCCTGGGATGATATTGAAAAACAGCTTCACTTTCGTGCCGCCGCTATTATTAGCTGGGGTGTTTTCTGGTTTAGCGATTTTAGCGCCGGTAATGCTGTTTGCTGTGTTTGGGCCGTTTTGGGTTGTAGGTTTGGCGATAAGCTTCTATTTATTTGCCCGTTTAGCTTACGTAAACTTTATGGTGATTGTAGAGCGCCTAACGCCACTAGAAGCCATTAAGAACAGCTTTAAGTTTTCATCTCCTATTGTGCTGAAAACAATGGCTATTTTGATGATGTATATTCCATTGTCATTAGTGGGCGGTACGGTATTATCTCTCGCTGAATTTGGCGGTTTTCCACTACAGGTGATCATCGACACTGTATTCGCATTCTTAGGCCTGTTTGTAAACGTGGCTTTATTCAGATTGTATATGGTTAATCGCAGCACTGATGTTAGCGAAGATGATACCAACAGCGATCATACCGAAATCTAATTAAGTGAGTTGATAGCCTTGAGGAGTTGCCCGAAGTGTTAAATGATATTGAGCTGATAGGCAGCTTCTCTCCTGACATTGTTGAAGATTACACTAAAGCCAAGAGCTATGTGCGAGATATTCCCACCCAGGCTTTGGTGTTTGTCAGAAGTTTTACCCATCAAGTTACTGCGTTAATCGCGGCTAAGCAGTCGCTAAAATTCACTAGCCCCAATTTATATGATCGCATCGAGCAGTTAAATCGCATGCGCTTGATTGATGTGCCTACGACGCGCGCGCTACATAAACTTCGTAGTGACGGTAATCGTGGCGCTCATCCTGAGAAATACCATCTAACCCAAGAGCAATTGGTTACGCTCGCTGAAAAAACCATTAAAAATAGCTTAGGGTTAATTGAGCTGCTATATCCGAAAGTCCACCAAAAAGCTGCGCCAGCATATAAATTTGAAGCTTTTGATTCTTTTGCTGGGCGAGAGTTGTGTTATCAAGCTGTCATGCATAATGATCCCCAAGCGCAATATCTGGTGGGGATGTCGCTCAAGTCAAAAGCATTAATGCAGCAAGAGCAGGAGCAATCACTGCAGCAACCTGAACTTGAACAGGCCGAGTCAATCAGCACCTTTAAACAGGCGGCTTACTGGTTTGAGCTTGCGGCAACGGCGCATCATCAAGGTTTATTTGAACACGGTGTGGCGCTACTGCATGGTTACAGTGGTCATAAAGACGCGCTAAAAGGCGAGCAAGCCATTGAGCAAGCAGCACAAGCAGGTGTGATTGAAGCTAAAGCCTTATTGGGTTATTTCTATTTAGTGGGCTCTAAGCAGTTTCCGCAGGATATGGCATTAGCCGCGAATTGGCTTGAACAGGCCGCCGTGGCAGAAAATGCAGAAGCGATGTCGAATTTGGGGGTACTGTATTATCAGCAGCAACAGTTAACCGATGCATTTGAGTGGATTAGTAAAGCCGCCCAGACAGGTTATCCCCATGCGCAATACCATTTAGCCTTAATGCTCCATAATGGTGAAGGCTGTGAGGCTGATGCTAATACCAGTGAACATTGGTTGGCAGAAGCGGCTGAGCAAGGTCAGCTTGATGCCATGTTTGCCCGCGCGCAGCACATGTTAAATGACGATGCTGGTTTGGGTAGCGATGGCTGTTTAGCCGAGCGCTACTTACGTGATGTGATCAATTATGGCCGCAGTGTCCCTGCTATGATTGAACTGAGTGTCGCTTTGGCCGATGGCATGTTAGGCCGCATTGATGTGGTGGAATCGGCATCCTTGTTAAAGCTGGCAAAACAGCATGCGAATGAACAACAAGCTGAAATTATTGACCCCATTTGGTTGTCGCTGCAAATTCAAATTGATAATGTGATTGGGCTTAAGCCCAGTGAACAAGAGTTAAAGTCATTGCAATATGCGCAGCATATTTTGGCTTAATCGTTTCATACATCCCAGATACCAAAACACCGCCAGCTGGCGGTGTTTTCATTGGTATAGCTAAACGGTAAGCAGCTTGTTAATCAGGATTGTGCTCGAAAGTGCGACCCGTGTTGCTGGGTTTGGCTTTTCGGAACATCTCTGATTTGTAGATAGATGATTCTCGCTGCATGTTGGGATTGCTACGATAAAACTCATTTGCTTGAGACTGCTGGCTGAAAATAGGCTGCATTCTAGGGGCTAGGTATTTACGCCCTAATAAGTTCAATCCGATGAAGCTGACTAGAGCAAACATCAGTAAAAACGGTAATAACACTAACGAGGTCAACGAAATCCCAATCACTAATAGCAATGATAATAGTGGGTGAAAATTCCCTAGGCGCTGTTTTAAATTTGTTTGATTAAACATTTGGTTAAAGTTCATTGTTACTCCTAAAATAACCTTTGAACATCGTCATCAAAATAGCACTGGATGACGATGAATTTAATACTTGAAGCATGACTATCGATGATCCCAGCGCCTAGGTCACGTTAATCATGGTTAATGTTTGTGCATTTTTGCGGCAATCTGGGCAGCAATTTGAGCCAAATTTTATCGTCAGTGATTGTGTTATGAAAAATGGGCTGGCTTATATTGCAGTATTGGGCGATTAAACCTGCGTGACAGCCGTTTGTTTTATCGCTTCTTCTACACTGCCACAAATGATATTTCTTAACCAAAGGTGACCCGGCGCTTGGCTGTTGCGTTCATGCCACAGTAGTACATAGGCCATGGGCATAAACTCAAATGGTAGCGGAATTTCAACCAGTGGATAAAGTAGTGCAGCATGCCTTGCAAAGCTCGATGGCAAAGTAAAAATTAAGTCACTGTGGGCGCAAATACTGGCAGCGCCATAAAAATCTGGCACGGTAGAGCTAATACGCCGATGTAAGTTTTTCTCTGCAAGATGGTAATCCAGCGCCCACCAATCATTGCCTTCACAGCGCACCTGCACATGAGCCATTTGCAGGTACAGCTCTCTATTCCAGTGACCGGCTTTAATTTGTGCCATTAGCGGATGATCTTGGCGGATTAAGCACACTTGCCTATCTTTAAATAAGGTCTGATATTTAATCCCATCAGGCAGTTGCTCTATTTTCAAATCAGCTTGAGGATGAGTATCACGACCTGCAATGCCAAAATCGATTTGCCCCAACTGTAAGTCTTGCATCGACTTTTCAGTCCACACATAAGAGTCTAACTTTACATTGGGTGCTTCTCTTAAAATGGTGCCGATAAAATACGGTAGCAAGGTTTCGTAGGCGCTTTCGACCATGGCAAATGAAAAATGCTGGTGGCTACTGGCAGCAATAAAGCTTGGTGGCTGCACTATTTGATGCAAACTTTGCAGAAGTTGAGGTAATTGTTGGGCAAGATTTACCGCATGGGCAGTGGGCTTTAACCCATGAGCTGTACGCTGAAATAGCGGGTCGTCTAAGGTTGCCCGTAGTCGGTTAAGGCTTTTGCTTAACGCTGACTGACTTAAATGCAGGCGGTTTGCGGCGCGAGTGACCGATTGTTCTTCAAGTAAGACTTGTAGAATGACCAGCAGGTTTAAGTCTATTTTAGCGAGATTATCAATATTCATGTGATATTCCTCAAGGGAAATTTACTTAGGAAATAATACCATTTCTATTCATACCATGAGTAGTCTAAAATGCCGCCCAATTAATCATTACCATGAAATGTAAGAGACCAATTCAATGAGACGTAACCTGCTACCAATACTGATGTTTATGGTGCTACTGAGCCCATTAGCCATCGATATATATTTACCATCCATGCCAACCATGGCGCTAGAGTATGGGGTAAGTGGTAGCCAAATTCAGTCAACATTAGTGTTGTTTTTGTTTGCCATGGGGCTGGGACAAATCCTAATTGGCCCATTAGCCGATCGCTTTGGCCGTAAGCCAATCGCCTTATTCGGTATTGTGTTATATGGCGTGAGCAGCCTAGTTGGCGCGATGGCGGTGGAGTTTGAAGTATTGCAACTTGCACGTGTTCTGCAAGGCTTGGCAGCTTGTTCTACTTCAATTGTGGTATTCAGTGCGGTTCGAGACTGTTATACCAGTCAAGAAAGCGTCAAAATGTACAGTTATTTAAATGGCGCTATTTGCGTTATTCCGGCACTGGCACCAACATTGGGCGGCTTATTAGCCCTGCAGTTTGGCTGGCGTTCAACCTTTATCTTTATGGCGCTGTACGCCATCATCGTATTGGCTATCGTTATTTTTAAATTCCCTGAAACTCGCCCAGCAAGCACAGACACTAGCGGTAAGCTTTATCGCTGGGGACGTTACAAGCCAGTATTAAGCGACCCACACTTCATGTTTTATGCTGCAACCTGTATGGCAGCAATGGCATCTATCATCACCTACGTATCATATTCGCCTATGTGGTTAATTGGCCATCTAGGGGTCAGTGAGTTGGCATTTAGTGGCTTATTTGGCCTCAATGCGGCAGTCAATATTGCGGCTTGTTTTGCTGCGCCAGTGTTAGTTAAGCGCATTGGTAATCGCCCAGGTGTGGTGGTGGCATTAACCTTGATGCTCATCGCGGCAGTCCTTGAGGTGGTGATGCAACTTGTAGGACCTGAAACCGGTTTAGCTGCAGGCTTTAGCTTTATGCTACCTATGATGCTGCTATGTATTGGTTTTGCGATATTACTCGGCCCAGCAACTTCAATGGCATTATCAGCCTTTGGTGAGCGCGCCGGTACGGCAGCAGCTATGTTAGGCTGTATTCAAATGAGCGGCGCATCAGTATTGGCGGCGTTAATTCAAATGACCGATATCACCGCACCTTATGCGGTAGCGATATTAATGGGCGGCTTGTCACTGGTGCTACTCATTATTATGTCATCAAAACGCTTGAATCATTTACATGTTGAGCAAGTGCACCCATAAGTCTAGTTTGACTCGGCTAAGCTGCTAAATAAAAATGCCTAACGATCATTATCGTTAGGCATTTTTTGTGAGTAGAAAAATTTCTTATAAGTGCTAAAAATTGATTTTAGAATCTACCGTTAATGGCGATGCCAACGCTAGTATCTGAATCGCTATCGATAAAGCGTTGCTCAATAGCGGCTCTAGCCGATACATATTTAGAAAAGTTCCAAAAGTAGCTGGTGTTGAGTGTATAGATATTAAAACTGTCGGAGTCACTATAATCTCGGTTACTCTCATATATCTCATCAGCCGTTTCTTGGGAAAAACGATGTGAACTGTCGCGGTCATAATTACGGTATTGATACCCGCCTCCAACAGACCATGAATTGGTAATATACCAATCAGCATCAACCCCTAGGTTGGTTTCTTTTGTTGTACCCTCATTAGCGGCTTCAATTCTAGCCTCAACAACTTCATCATTGTCATCTAAAAAAAGACTATCGTATTTGCTGTCGTATTCAGAATCAGTATTTGAGTAGCTACCTACAGCGGTTAACATCAGGCCTGATGTGGATTCGAACGGTAAGTAATGCTGGTATTCAACTTGGAAGCCATCGTAATCTTCACTTGAGTTTCGGTTATAATCACCGATAACTTCATGAGACGTATGTGTAGAGTTCGAGTCTGAGTGGGTCAGGTACGACAAGGTCAATTTAGCATGTGGATTAAAATAATAACCTGCTTTGAGTTCGTAGGCATCTAGATCTGTGGTTGTTGGTGCCCAGTCCCTGTCAGTGGATAGTCGAGAATAAGCGCCACCAACAAAGATTTTAGAGTCAAACACATATTCGCCTGAAAGCTCATACAGATCTTGGTGTTCTGTCATTGCATAGCGGGCTGAAACCACAGAAGATTGGCTTAAGAATGTGGCGAGAGCATAGGGGACGTCATTTTGCTTGACCCCTTGAAAATAATAACTATATTTAGCGCTAGCTAAACCGTCAGAGCTTTCACTGGTGTCGAGAAAGCCAATTTCAGCTTCGTGATGAAATGTGCTGTCAGCGGCAAAAGCGGCGCTGCTAGCGAGATAGAGCATCACTGCCAGTGATAACGTGCTACGAGTCATAATTCTTCCTTGAGTTTAATTGAGCTTGTTTATCTAATAAATTTGCAGGTAAATTAGTACCTTAAGTTTTACCTGTGAGGTAAACATACCTTTATTGTTTGTTTTTGCAACATATTTAGCAAGGTGTTTGGTGTTTAATGAGTAGAGTGTATTGTCAAAAATGTAGCTACCCGCAGTCGGCTTGTATCTGTGATAGCGTGACTAAGATGACGGCTAAAACTGAGGTGATTGTGCTGCAGCACCCCTCTGAAGTTGAGCATGCAAAAAATACTGTTAAATTGCTGAGTTTAACCCTGCCGCAAACTCAAGTGGTGGTGGGTGAAAGCGCTGATGACTTTGCGCCATTGCGACAACAGCTGGCAAGGGCCAATAAACCTGTGTATCTGGTGTATCCCTGTGAAAATAGTCAAAATGCAGCGGACTCGTCAGTACCAGCAGATTGCTGCATTTTATTAATTGATGGCACCTGGCGCAAAGCATTCAAAATGTTGCAGCTTAATCCGTGGTTATTGGAGCTTCCGGCATTGCATATTGAATTTGAAGGGGTTTCACAATATCTTATTCGCAAGGCCAAACGTAGCGACAGTTTATCAACACTGGAAGCCACCGCTTATACATTGCAAGCAATCGATAGCGAACTTGATATCAGCCCGCTATTTAGCGCCTTTGATGCCATGGTGCAACATAAGCTCAATGCCATGCCTGCTGAGGTGCGAGCCCGTTATATTGAGTCTAAAAACAACCAGGAAGGTTAATTGTATGTCGCTAAACTTATATTCAAACAGTCTATTAAGGCTAATGAGCAAGCTATTACTGCTTTCAAGTTTGCTAGGCGTTATTGCCGTGGCTGCTCAGGCATCTGATAAGCCGCGACTGACCTTGTCGCAACAAGCTGAGCAAGGTCGAATCGACTCGAAAAAGACGGAGCAAAGTCAGCTTGAAAAAGCCCGCCAAGCAGCCAGCGACACCAGCAGTCGTGAGCAAGAAATTATTGAACGCCAAGAGCCTGGTGAGTGGCAACAACAGCAGTTAGAGAAATCTCAAGCGCAGTTTCAACAGCGAGAATCTCGGGCGGATAAATATTTGCGTGAGGCTAAAGAAGCTGCAGCTAAAGAGCGTAAAATCGAAGAAAAGTAAGCGCTTTGGCAATGCAGCACTATTAACTAGCTGATTAGCGCTTTATAGCCATCGCTTGCTTCATCGGCAACAAATTCCAGATAGTTATTAATGCTGTCTAAACTGTCCTCATGATAATGGGACACATACAGCAGCTGACTGAGGTTTTCTCTGGCGATCAATTCAAGGGTATTTTTGACTAAGCGAATACCCAGATAATCTAGCCCTTGATAGGGCTCATCTAAAATCAATAATGTTGGCTGTTTAACTAACGCTCTGGCAATTAACAATAGTCGCTGTTGGCTGTAATCCAGTTGCTTAAACGAGACTTTGGCATAGTGGGACATATGCAAAATGCTGAGCCAATCTTGGGCGATATCTTGCTGGGCTTGAGTGGCTTTTTGGTACAGGCCAATAGAGTCATAAAAGCCGGATAAAATCACATCTTTAGCACTGCAACCGACGCGATATTGCAGGTGTAATGCCGATGACACCATACCGATATGCTGCTTTATTTCCCAAATACTTTCTCCAGTGCCACGTTGCTTACCAAAGATATGAATATCATTGCTGTAGCATTGTGGGTGGTCGCCAAAAATAAGCCCTAACAAGGTACTTTTACCACAGCCATTGGGGCCTTTTACCTGCCAGTGTTGGCCTTTATCAATGCGCCAATTAACCTCAGTAAAAATGGTTTTATCACTGTAAGCCACCTTGCCATTTTTAAGTTCAAAGATGGGGTTATCAAATGGGCTTTGATGGCGGTGGCGCTGCATGATTGCCAGCATTTGCTCGCTTTGGACTTTAGATTGGGCGGTAATTTGGCTTATAACAGGGTGTTGCTCCCAGCTGGCTTTATCCATGATGCTATCAAGTTTGCTGTGGCTGAATATAGCAATCTGATTTATCCATGTGGGCATATCTTCCTCGCGAGAAAATATCACCATCATTTGAATATCAAGCTGACTTAGATAAGCCGTTAAGCTTTGACGATGGCTAATGTCGAGCCCTGAATAGGGATTATCTAACACTAAAAAGTCCGGCTCGCTAGCAAGGGCAATGGCTAGCATCACACGACGGGTTTCGCCCGTTGAAAGTTCACGAAACCCGCGCTGTTGCAGCTGAACTAAATCAAGCTCCTCAAGCAGTTTGTCGGTTAATGTTTGCTTATGGCAATGGGCAAAAATTAATCCCGCGACCGTAGTGCCTTTATCGGCATAATCTAAAAAGTCACTGTCATCATTGGCGAGTTCAAGTGCTAATAACCTTTGTTGCTCAGCGAGTGAGACCTGAGCAACTCGGCCTGAGGTTTTATGTATCGCACCTGCGGTGACCTCAATGCTTGATGTATTTGATGTGTCAGAGCCAACGCCCACAGGTACATCTGCTAATAAGTCACCGAGCATGGCGCCAATATCACTGTGGGCGCTGAATACTCCCCAGGATTGGCGATGTTCAATTAACCACTGTTCAATCTCCAATGAGTTACTAGCACCGGCTGCGGTTAATTGCTCAAAGGTGATTTTCATGGGCTTGGACTCTCGATTTAAATTTAATAGTGGCCATAGATTATCAACACAATGTCATCAACCATAGTGTTTATTGAGCCACTCTACATAAATCGACACAATTTCAAATGTGCTTTGGATAACAAAATATTTAACAATTCAAGGGATACGCTGTAGATTGAAATACTACAAAAATGATAAAAACATGGATGATTTATGCGCTTAACGATACTTGCTGCTTGCCTTGCGGTTGCCTCTGGCACTTTTTCTGGTTCGATAATGGCTCAAACCCCTAACGCAGCACAACTTGCAAGCGATGTTGAAGCTAAGGTGTTGGAGTGGCGCCGTGACTTACATCAGCACCCTGAACTGTCTAACCGCGAGTTTAGAACCAGTAAAGTGATTGCCAAACACCTTGAGTCTTTAGGCTTAGAAGTACAAACCGGCATTGCGCACACTGGTGTAGTGGCGATATTAAAAGGCGCAAAGTCTGGGCCGCTAATCGGCATTCGCGCTGATATGGATGCGTTGCCAGTCACAGAAGAGGTTGATTTACCTTTTGCCTCCAAAGCCACTGATACTTATCGTGGCCAAAAAGTCGGCGTGATGCATGCCTGTGGTCATGACACTCATGTGGCGATGTTAATGGGCGTGGCAGAGAATCTGGTCAAGTCTAAAGACAGCCTTGCTGGCGATGTGATGTTTATCTTTCAGCCAGCAGAAGAAGGCGCGCCAGCGGGTGAAGAAGGCGGTGCAGAGTTAATGCTTAAAGAAGGCTTATTTGCTAGTCGTAAACCTGATCAAGTGTTTGGTATGCACGTGACCTCAAGTATGCCCACAGGGATGATTGGTTTGCGAGCAGGCCCTGCGATGGCTTCAGAAGATTCATTTACGATTACGGTAAAGGGTCGCCAAACCCATGGTTCTCGTCCTTGGGGCGGGGTGGACCCGATTGTGGCTTCAGCGCAAATAATTAATAGCGTACAAACCATTATTAGTCGCCGCGTTGATGTGACTAAAGCACCGGCAGTGGTGAGTTTTGGCGCCATTAATGGCGGTATACGCTCGAACATCATTCCTGATGAAGTTGAGTTGATTGGTACTATCCGAACCTTTGATCAAGATATGCGCGCCGACATTAAAGTAAAACTAGCTGAAATCGCGACGCTTTCTGCTCAAACCCTCGGCGCCACTGCCACCACAGAGATTGATGCAGGTTATCCAGTTACGGTTAATAACCCTGAGTTAGTCGCAAAAATGCGTCCGGTTATTCGTGAGGTTGTGGGCGATGATAATCTCATTGAGCCAGGGCTTATCACCGGCGCTGAGGACTTCTCCTACTATGCGCTTGAAACGCCGGGGCTGTTTTACTTTTTAGGGGTGACGCCAGCAGGCACAGATCCTGCCACTGTCGCCAGTAATCATTCGCCAGCATTTTTTGTTGATGAAAAAGCCTTAAAAGTGGGCGTTGAAACCATGACTCAGCTGGCATTAACTGCGCTAGGCGCGGTGAATTAAGCGATAAAAATACTAACAACGGGTTGTAGCAGGCCTGTTGTTCATTGCAATGACTTACAAGGAAACCATTATGAAACGCAACATCAGCGCGTTATGGGTATTACTCAGTTGCTGGGTGAGTACCGCGGCGATGGCCACCACAGTCGAGGATATCAATAGCTTTACTCTGGATAATGGCATGAAAATTATGGTGCTAGAAGATAGCAGCATACCCAATGCCAACATGTATTTGTTTTGGAAAGTGGGTTCTCGTAATGAGGCACCGGGCATTACTGGGATCTCGCATTTTTTCGAGCACATGATGTTTAACGGCTCAAAAAAGTATGGCCCTAAAATGTTTGACCGCACCATGGAAGCCGCGGGTGGCGCTAATAATGCTTATACCACTGAAGACACCACGGTATACACCAATTGGTTTCCTGCCAATGCGTTAGAAACCATTTTTGATCTCGAAGCTGATCGCATCGCTAACTTAGATATTAATTCGCAGATGGTAGAAAGCGAGCGTGGTGTGGTGCAATCAGAG
Source organism: Shewanella sp. 10N.286.52.C2 (assembly GCF_002874545.1). Classification (NCBI taxonomy): domain Bacteria; kingdom Pseudomonadati; phylum Pseudomonadota; class Gammaproteobacteria; order Alteromonadales; family Shewanellaceae; genus Shewanella; species Shewanella sp. 10N.286.52.C2. Next base: position 104,434 of record NZ_MCTV01000035.1, on the reverse strand, counting down.
CGCACCACAGGGCTTGAAAACTCCAACTGGCGCACCTTGCAACAAGAAGTAAAAGGTGCAGCGTTTAGAGCTCACCCTTATAGCTGGCCTGTGATTGGCCATGAGTCAGATATTGCCGCCTGGTCGCTAGCGGATTTACAGCAATACCATAAGACTTACTATGCGCCCAACAATGCTGTGGTGGTGATCGCAGGTGATGTTAAAACCGCGGAGGTGAAGCGTCTAGCGAAGCAATATTTTGGCGTCATTGCCGCCCAGCCCGCGCCATTAGCCGTTCGCACTGTAGAGCCGCTGCAAAAAGGTGAGCGCCGAGTCTTTGTTGAAAAAGCCTCTGTTACTACCCCTAATGTGCTGCTGGCGTATCATGTGCCATCCACGAAACATGCCGATTATTATGCGCTAGATATACTCAGCACTATTTTCAGTGAAGGTAATAGCTCACGGCTTTATCAAGGCTTGGTGGATAAGCAACTGGCCTCCGATGTGATGTCATATTTGCCGATGTCATTTGACCCTAATCTGTTTTACTTTCTTGGGGTCGCCAATGCAGGGATTGATGCATTGCAATTAGAAGCCTCAATGATTGCCGAGATAAACCGTATTGCCCTTGAAGGCGTTAGCGAGCAAGAGCTTGAAAAAGTGAAAAACATCAAGCTAATGGATTTTTATCGCACCATGCAAACCATCAATGGCCGCGCTAATACTTTAGGTCGTTATGAGCTGTATTTTGGCAGTTATGACAAACTATTTAGTGCGCCTGCAGCCTACAATAAGGTAACCGTTGCTGATATTCAGCGTGTTGCGCAAACCTATTTACGTAAGGCCAATCGCACCGTGGGTGTGTTAGCCGCCACAGAGGGAGCTGACTAATGATGTCATTGATAAAGCTTAAAAAGGCCAGCGCCTTAACGGTATCAGCCATAGCGCTTGCTTGTGGTGTGGGGTTGGCGGGCTGCAAAGCCACGACTGAGTCAAGCAAGCCCCTCGATACTGGCAGTTTCAGTATGCCGCAATATCAATCCATTACCCTTAAAAATGGCTTATTGGTTAATTTGATGGTGCAACAAGAAGTACCGATAATTAACTTTAATGCCGTTGTGCGCGCAGGGGCGGTAAACGACACCACATCTGGGGTGTCGTATATGACAATGAAAAGTTTATTACTGGGCGCCGGCGGTAAAAGCAAAGCTGAAATTGAGCAGATGGTGGACTTTCTCGGTGCAAGCTTATCTACAGCGTCAGGGCGTGAAAGCATGATGCTGGAAGCGGATTTTATGAGTAAAGATCTTGATACCATGCTCGATATTATCCAGCCAGTGCTCATAAGCCCTGACTTTGACCATAGTGAATTTGAAAAACTCAGACAGCGCGAAATTGTTGGCTTGTCACAAGCGAAAGAAAGCCCACGGGCGGTAATCGGTCGTTACTACAATAAGTTGATATTTGGTGAGCATCCTTACGCCAATCCGATATCAGGCAACAGTAAGTCATTAGCTGATATTAATGTCACTCAGCTACGGGCCTTTCATCAAAGTTATTTTCAGCCAAAAAATACCGCCATTAATGTGGTGGGTGACTTTGATATCGCAACCATGAAAGCCAAGCTGTCAACGGCATTTGGCGGCTGGAAAAACACTGACACTGCGGTGCAGCCTGATTTAACACAAGGGCTAGCGCCATTAACTGCCAGTAAGGTGTTATTAGTTGATAAACCCGATGCCATTGAAACCACTTTTGTTATTGGCGGTTTGGGGATTAAGCGCGATAACCCTGATTATGTGGGGCTAACGGTAGTAAATACCATTTTAGGGGGCCGTTTTACCTCATGGCTTAATGATGAGTTACGGGTTAACGCCGGGCTCACTTATGGGGCGCGTTCTGGCTTTAGTGCCTATTCTGCTGCAGGGGTGTTCTCTATCAGCACCTTTACTAAAACCAGCACCACCAAAGAAGCCATGGATTTAGCTTTAAAAACCTATGGCCGTTTATGGGAGCAAGGCATTGATCAACAAACCCTAGATTCAGCCAAAGCTTATGTCAAAGGTCAGTACCCTCCTAAGTTTGAAACCGGTGGCCAACTGGGCGAGTTACTGGCTGATATGTATATCTATAACTTTGATGATGCATTTATTAATGAGTTTCAAGCCAAGGTCGATGGGCTGACATTAGCCGAAACCCAGCGTCTCATTAACCGTTACTTTCCAAAAGACAATTTGCAGTATGTGCTTGTTGGTAACGCGGCTCAGATTGCCGATATTGCCAAAGAGTATGGTGAGGTTACTAAGGTTAATATTACCGATGTGGGCTTTGGCCAATAAGCTATCTCAGCGCGGAACAGGTTAAATAAACAAGCCTCGCATTATTGCGAGGCTTTTTGTTGGCTGCATTATGTGATTGGGATGAACCACTTAGTCTGAACCACTTAAGCCAGATTGATGTTTGAAACTTACCGTGGTTAAAACCTAAAACCTAAAACCTAAAACCTAGCTGGCGCCAGCAAAGTCCAATTGACGCCAAGCTTCATAGCTAATAATCGCCACTGAGTTAGACAGGTTTAAGCTGCGACTGTTAGCCGTCATCGGAATACGTAAGCGCTGCTCAGTGGGAATCGACTCAATGACATCCATAGGTAAGCCACGGGTTTCGGGCCCAAATAACAATACATCATCAGCAGCGAACGACAGCTCAGTATGAGGACGACTACCTTTGGTGGTGCAGGCCATAATACGTTTACCTGCCATGACGTCAAGGAAGGCTGCAAAATCTTTATGACGGGTGATATTGGTTAAGTCTGAGTAATCTAAGCCGGCGCGTCGAAGTTTTTTCTCTTCTAAATCAAAACCTAATGGCTCTATTAAATGTAGCTTAGCGCCATTATTGGCACAAAGACGGATAATGTTACCGGTATTAGGGGCAATTTCTGGTTCATAAAGCGCAATATGGAACATGGATAGCTACCTTCATTGATTGAGCTGGGAATTATACGCAAAACCAGCTGCTGGTGGTAATCAATTCACAATGTTCAATTCGAACGGCAGATCCGCTCAGGCAGGCTAATCACCACCTTGAGCCCATGGGGGGCAATAATGCTGGCATGTATCTCGCCTTTATTGAGCTTGATGGCGGCTTGGGTAATCGCCAGACCTAAGCCCCAACCACCTGATTCTCTGTCTCTTGAACTATCAGGGCGATAAAAAGGCTTAAATATTTTCTCTAACTCAACGTCTTCAATACCAGGACCATCGTCTTTAATGGTAATGACGACCTGTTGGTGTTGCTTTATTGCAGTGATTGAAATGTCACTATTGGCATAGCGAATGCCATTACGCAGTACATTTTCAATCGCCCGAGAAAGCGCTTTGGGGTAGTGATCTAGGCTAATGTTTTCTGGTATATCAATGAGTAATCTTTTCTGTTGTTGCTCGGCTTCAAATTCAGCATCATCAAGAATTTGACTGAGAGACTCGGCAAGTTCTAAGTGGACTTTATTTTCAGTATTACTGATGGTCACTCGCGATAAGGTCAGCAATTCTGCAATCAAAGCTTCTAGCTGCTCAGCTTCATAGCCAATGCGCTCAATCTCGACGCTGCTTTGTTGTTTTTTGCGAGCCAGCGCTAAAGAGAGTTGTAAGCGCGTTAAGGGGGTACGCAGTTCATGGGAGATATCACCCATTAGGCGCTGCTGGTTATGCATCATGGTTTCAATGGATTGCGCCATGGTATTGAATGCTTGTGCTAACTCGCCCATTTCATCGCCTCTGGCGGCAATACTGTCATCGACTCGAGCGCTTAAATCGCCGCTAGCAAGAGCGTTAGAGCTATGCTTGAGTGAGCGAAGTGGTTTGCCTAAATACCATGCTAAAAAGCCACATAATATGCCAGATAAGATCATGGCGATAATAGTGGTTAATAATTTATGGTCATTAAAGAAAAAGAACCAAGGTCTAGGGTGGTTATCTGGTACGCGACTGTAGATGCGATATTCTTGTTCCCCAGCAGTAAAAGTGTAAGGTCCAAAAATCAATTCATCACGGAACTGATGGCTCATTGGCGCGTTAAACTCTTCACTAATCAGCAAGAACTCTCTAAAGGTTCTAGGGACTTGCCTGCTATTAATCACAAGGTCTTGGTCATTGGTGATATAGAACTTAATCATTTTGCCATTTGGACTGCGATGGCGATGCAAGCGTTTTAAAGCTTTGTGATCTTCGAGTAATTTAGGATCTTCAATAAATGGTTTAGCTGTGCGTTTAAGTAGCTGTTGCTGCTTGGCTGTCATTGGCTGTTTGTCGTGGTTTTGCTGCAATAAAGGCAGTACAGCCACAAAGCCAATAATTAAAGAGCTGCCAAGCCAAAAGCCCAGCAGTAATTTGACAAATAAACGATTTAACGAAGATAGCTTAATCATTATGGGATCCAGATATAGCCTTTACCACGGATGGTTTTTACTCGAGGGCGACCATCGTGACGTTCAGGTAATTTTTTGCGCAGATTGGATAAATGCATGTCTAAACTGCGGTCAAATGGCATCAGTTTTTTACCCAAAACGGTTTCACTGAGCTGCTCTTTAGTGACCAAATCGCCTGCTTGAGTGATCAAGCTATGAAGCAATGAGAATTCAGTGCCGGTAAGAATAATAAGCTGATCATTACAGTACAGCTCTTGTCTGGCTTGATCTAAGCTTAAATCACCAAAGCTAATGGTATCTTGGGCGCCTGCATCTGCTTGAGTGAGGCTAGAACGGCGTAAAATAGCGCGTATACGGGCCACTAATTCACGATCGTTAAACGGTTTTGGCAGGTAGTCATCAGCGCCAATTTCTAACCCTACTACTCGGTCAATTTCATCGCCTCTGGCGGTAAGCATCAGCACTGGAGTTTGCTTTTGGGTGCGCAGGGCGCGCAGCACTTCAAAACCATTGAGTTTTGGCAGCATGACGTCTAATAAGATTAAATCAAAATCTTGATTCTGCGCAAAGTCTAGCCCTTGCTGACCATCAAATGCTTGAGTTAATTCAAAGCCTTCTAGCTCTAAAAGCTGGGCTAATAACTCTGATAAACCTACGTCATCATCGACTAATAAAATACGACTCATTACAACCTCACTCTGTTCCTAATGGCACTATATAACGAATGAGGTCACAAGGTTAGCAACATTGCACTCTTTTACAAATTGGTTTGTGTAACCTGAAATAGAGTGAACACCTCTATGGTTGAGTATTCAACTGGTATTTTCCATTTGTGCGGATATAAATCATCGCGCCATTTTCAGCGGCAGTGATCTGATGGGTAAATTGAGCAGTTGAACCAAAATAACTGCCTGCACTAAGATTTTTAGGGCTGTCAGTTTCTGCAGACTGATATTGTACATTTCCTTCTATCACAATGGCGCGAAATTCATCTGCATTAACATCGATTTTTCCTGTGTAACCTGCTGGGATTTTGACCATAGTGCCGCCAAGCTGCCCTGCGGCATTACCGCCCCATAGGGCAGTTACTTGCGCATCATTACCATTAATAAAACTAACATCTGTTGGGGTTAACCATACAAGATTAGCTTCATGGAGGTTAATGGGTCTTTCTCCGTTGTCAAACTGCTCATCTGAAGGTTTAACAAGATATGGTCCACTGTCAATTTCTAGAAAAATCAGATTTTCAGTGCCATTAGCAGAAGTGATATGGTTTTCACCTGCTGGTTGGGTCCAAAATGAGCCCGTTGGCATCCACATGCTGACTGCATTTGGATCGTCATTGTGCATTTGTCCCTTAATCACCACTCCACGGTAAGTAATATTATGAATATGGGGAGGAGATGAAAAGCCTTTGTTGAATTTGACTAACATGCCAGTCGGGACATTTTTAGTGCGATCGCCCCACAGGTTAGCAGCACCTGGGCTTTTATCGCCGCGAAGTGGGTTTAAATAGCCCCATTGAATTTCACCACTGCTAATCACTTCTGATTGTGGCTGGCTTTGCTCGGCTATGGCAGGAAATGCTGCAAAACTGCAGATTGCGACCAGAGATAAAGCGATAGGGGATAATATCATCAAGGAAACCTTATTCGGGTTGATAACCGAAGTGTGTGTAAATTGACTAACTCAAATTAAATTATAGCCTATAAATGCAAACCACAAACAGACAATAGCAATACACACTATCTGGATTTTTTTGATAATCGCAACGAGCCAGTTGGCTCGTCTTTATACCGTTCAAATATCAGTTACGACTTTTGCTTATAGCGCTTTATTTTAACAATCAGGTAAGTTAGTAAAATAGAGCCCACAATTAATCCAACAGAGAACACCACATCCTGTAAGGCGCTGGGGTTAATGACCAACATGCTCCCTAAGCCAAGCATCATAATGCCTGACATTAATTTCAACACTTCGCCTTCTTTTTCAGTCAGTTTACGCTTACCTAATGTCGCAGCAAAAACAATGACAATCGTCGCTAATGGAATGATATAGATAAGGTTATAAGCGATGAGGTATAAATAGCGCTGCACGGTATCTACCCCTGAGATTGATAACACTGAGGTGTAAATCATCGGGAAACCCGCGGTGCAGAGTAGCTCGTAAGCATTGGCCATAATCGCCAGTAATGCCGAACCCAATATTAAGCTTGGTAAAGAGCTAGCTTTAGATAATTTGCCCATGCGTTTGATTAAGCTGCCGCGGTTTTCAACTGACATAGACAAACTGACATCGCCTTTACCAAAAAAGAAATCTTTAATATTCACTACTGCCGCCACCAGTGCGATAACTCCTGCGCTAGTAATTATCCAGCCGCCATCACCACCGCCAAGTAACTGGAATAAGTTTAGCCACGCGCTCATAAAGATAAAGTAAATAAAGCCCGAGAAAAACACAAAGATACCGCCCACTAATAACATGCGGCCACGACTACCGGCATTCACCATAATGCTAAGCAAAAATAGCAATACGAAGAAGGCACAAGGGTTAAAGGCATCGACGCCGGCGAGGACTAAGGTCAACACAGGAAGTGACATTTGCTCTGGTTGTACTGCACCAATTAACGGAATATCAACGGGCTGGATATGTGGCGTTGAATCGAGCTTTGCTTGTTCGCCAGTAGTCGTACTAAAGTTCATCCCACAAGTGCTGGGGTTATTTGGATCTGAATCATCAGCACAGGTTTCAAAAAGCGGGCTACTAGCAGTGGTTTTTTCGGTATAGAAATCAGCCATTAAGTCTTTGCTTGGCAAGCTGCCTGCATTTCGTTGATAACAAGCCTCTAGGCGCTGCAGAATATAGCGTCCGGTGACATCATGGCTGTTGTAGCCAGTAATGGCTTCGCCACAGACGGCGAAATAAGGCACTGACTTGGGTTCAACCCCGGTTAATTCGCCCACGGCCATGAGTTTGTCGACACTGCCAGGCTCGCTGATAAGGTAATCTTGTAAATGAATCCAGCTATAGCGCTCTGCTAAGGCATCTATAAAAGGGTGAGCCTCCTTACAATGTGGGCAGGTCGCAGACCAAAAAAAGTGTAAGTTAATCTCGGGGCCGGCTTGGGTTTGATTAACCCAAATACTGGCATTGGGTTCGTGAGGACTGGGTGTCACGTTACTTTGTGCAAAACCACAGACAGAAAATAATAAACTACTAATAAAAATGATATTGCTGACAACTTTGTTCATCCATAACCTCAATTCAATCATTTACCGCATTTAGTCACTCATAACATCAGTCATTCACTCTTAGCTGCAGTCTTTTGTCACATGCGCTTAAATTATCTCTGATAAGTCGCACTCGCTATAAAGCTAATGTCTCATAATGTTAACTACTTAGCGCTAACTTTGATGTTACAAGTGTAACTTTGTTCATTATGAAAATGATCAAACCTTTAATACGTGAGCTTGCTCCCATTCTCTGCATCGAGGTCGTGATTATGGGCAATTTTATTGAAGAACAAGATATGTGTTGATTAAAAAATGGTCTTTACATTTTTTTACTGAGCCAACACCCTCATTGACATTGCATTCGCTAAACTTGTTTCATTCCTACGAAACAGTATGTAGGTGACCCCAGATCCCGTTATCAGTGCGATGTTCATTTTCATACTGACAACACAAACGATTTTGAGCCTAAGGTGAGTTTTTGATTGGTTACATTTGATGGATTAAATGGTTAACCGTCGGTCTTAGCGGGTTCAATAACTTGAGATAAAAGGTGAGATTATGAAAACACGATTAAAGATGAAAAGCAGCGTTTTAGCTCTAGTAGCATCATCAGCATTATTAGCTGGTCAACTTTATGCCGCAGAGCCTGCAGATACCTCAGTTAAAACTGAGCAAACCCAAAAAGGTGAACGTGCTCACGGCGGCAAACATCACGGTAAAAGCATGCATAAAGGCGTACGTAAAATGCTACGTTCTTTAGATCTTACCGAAGCGCAAAAGACTGACGTTAAAGCGATTATGGCTAAGTACAAAGCTGAAAAAGGCGAGCGTCCTTCAGCAGAAGAGCGCAGTGCACATAAAGCAGACATGTTAGCGTTAATTACTGATGCCAACTTTAATGAGTCTCAAGCTGAGCAAATCATTGCTGCTAAGCAGGCGAAGCAAACACAACAAATGATGAATTTCTTCAAAATGCAAAATGAAATCTATCAAATTTTGACAGAAGAGCAGCAACAGAAATTTGAATCACGCTTTACCAAGGTAAAAGGTAAAGGTTCTCGTTAAATAAACCAAGACTCCGCTATAATAGAGATTAACTAAATGGCTTAATTACTAGTGTTTTCTCTATTATGACTGCAGAATCTGAATACGATTTTTGGGTAAAACTTGCCAGCCGAGCCGCGGTGGCAACAGCATTAATCCTGATCGTGATAAAACTACTCGCTTGGCTCTATTCAGGGTCGGCGAGTATGTTAGCTTCCCTTACTGACTCCTTTGCTGATGCCTTAGCATCCATAGTGAATTTCATCGCTATTCGCTATGCCATTTTACCCGCTGATGACGACCATCGATATGGTCATGGTAAAGCCGAACCTCTTGCATCACTTGCCCAATCTGCTTTCATCTTAGGCTCAGCATTTTTGTTGATGTTTTATGGTGGCGAACGGTTAATTAATCCGGTAGAAGTGGCCCATGCAGGCCTTGGGGTCATTGTCTCCATTATTGCCTTAGTCATGACTTTTGCCTTGGTGATACTGCAGAAAAAAGCCTTAGCCAAGACCAACAGCACCATAGTCGAAGCGGATTCATTGCATTATAAATCAGATTTATTTTTAAACGGTGCAGTATTGCTGGCATTGGTATTAGCACAATATGGCTGGTGGTGGGCTGATGGCTTGTTTGCAGTATTGATTGCCTTATACATTGGTCATCAAGCATTTGATTTAGCGTATCGCTCGGTTCAGTCGTTATTAGACAGGGAGCTGGATGAAGAGACTCGGGCGCAGATTGTTGCCATTGCCACCGCGGATCCGCGGGTGAATGGTATTCATGATTTACGGACGCGTCAGGCCGGTAAAACCACCTTCATTCAATTTCATATTGAATTAAATGGGCAACTGTTATTACTTGAAGCCCACGAAATTACTGATGGCACTGAAGATCGCTTACGGGCAGAGTTTGAAGATGCCGAAGTGATTATTCACCAAGACCCGATTTAATGGCTGATGACATCAATTGCAGTTGATACCGCAGTTAATAATACTGTTGCTATCAAGGGCAATATTAGCCAAATAAAAAGCCTTAACTGTTATATGCAGTTAAGGCTTTTTTACATCTGCAGCCAAGTGATGAGTGCGGTTTTGATAATGTTGCGGTCGAAATTAACTTGATTCTAACTCGGTTAAAGCTTTTAAAGCTTTTAAAGCTTGCTGGACAATGGCTTCAATAGAATTATCAATATTGACAGTGATCACGTCAGGCTCATTGCTTGGATCTTCTAAGGTGGCAAACTGGCTATCAAGCATGTCAGCTTTCATAAAATGGCCATGACGGGCTTGAATTCTTTTTAAAATTAGTTGGTAACTACCTTCAAGATACAGAAATACCACATGATTATTGCCCTCGCGTATTTGCTCGCGATAGCTTTGTTTTAATGCTGAACAGACAATCACTGCAGTTTCGTTTTTTTGTTCAATGCTAAATGCTGCATCCCTTATGCGCTCAAGCCAAGGGGCGCGGTCGGTATCATTGAGCGCTTCGCCCTTGGCCATTTTGATGATATTGGCTTTAGGATGTAGATCGTCACCGTCAATAAACTTAGCCTTGATAACAGCAGCTAAGCGCGCAGCAATGCTACTTTTTCCGCTGGCACATACGCCCATGACAATAATGCTTTTTGCGGCCATTTTCAGTCCTTGCAGTTATGTTGAGCGATATACTTCGCGGCTTTACAGCTCATGTGTTTGTGGTAATTGAGGGTTGTTACTCGCTCCATATTCGAAGCTCTGAATAATGCTTATACTCTGAGTTAATAGTGCTTAAACTACAAAACTAAATCAATATAGTCATAAAAAAGGAGTCATTTCATTATCGAAATAGGACTCCTTTTAGGCTGAAATAAGCAGGACTTTAATCCATTTCAAGCTCTTTTAGCTTGCGGGTGAGGGTATTACGCCCCCAGCCTAAACGTTTAGCGGCTTCTTGTTTATGGCCTTGAGTATGCTTTAGTGCGGTTTCAAGTAAAATTCGCTCAAAGGCAGGTTGCACTTCAGTTAATAAATCACTTTCACCGGCAGAGAGCTTTTCATCAATCCATTGGGTCAGCGCCATTTGCCAATCAGAAACACCATTAACACGCTCGCTGGCACTGATGGGATCTTTTAGCAGCTCAGGCGGTAAATCCTGAGGCAGGATTTCTTGCCCCGATGCCATCACTGTTAACCAGCGGCAGGTATTTTCAAGCTGACGCACATTACCCGGCCACGGCAGTTGCTCAAGTTTTTTAGCGGTTTCTTTAGTGAGGATTTTAGGCTCAACGCCGATTTCTTTGGCGGCAGTGGCAAGGAAATGGCTTGCTAACTGAGTAATATCCTCACGGCGCTGAGAAAGCGGTGGTAAATGTACTCTTATAACATTGAGACGATGAAATAAATCTTCACGGAAATCGCCTTTTTGCACCAATAATTCTAAGTCTTGGTGGGTTGCGGCAATAATACGTACATCAACTTGCACGGCAATGTGACCACCAACCCGATAAAATTGCCCATCAGCCAATACCCGCAATAGACGGGTTTGCACATCTAATGGCATATCACCAATTTCATCTAAGAATAGTGTGCCGCCATTGGCTTGCTCAAAGCGCCCTTGGCGCACATTAGCGGCACCGGTGAAGGCACCTTTTTCATGACCAAATAATTCAGATTCAATCAAATCTTTGGGGATTGCTGCCATGTTAAGGGCAATAAAAGGGTTTTCTTTACGGGGGCTATGTTTATGCAGCGCCCCAGCAACTAACTCTTTACCGGTACCAGACTGACCGTTAATAAGCACACTAATTGATGAGCGAGATAAACGGCCAATAGCGCGAAACACCTCCTGCATTGAAGGCGCTTCACCAATAATTTCTGGTGTTTTAAGCTTTTCTGGCTCAGCTACAGGCGGCGGTACTTGCTCTGTTGCATGGGTCAGTGCGCGCTCTACCAGCGCAATGGCTTCATCAATATCAAAAGGCTTTGGCAAATATTCAAATGCCCCTGCTTGATAGGCACTGACGGCACTATCCAGATCCGAATGAGCCGTCATGATGATCACCGGAATATGCGGATAGTGCATTTGCAAGCGATCAAGCAAGGTTAAGCCATCGGTACCCGGCATACGGATATCAGATACGATGACAATAGGCTGAGATATTTCTAAGGCTTGCCATAACGACTCTGCAGCGGCAAAACTTGCCGTTGTCAGTTTAGCTCCCGCTAAGGCTCTTTCTAAAACCCAGCGAATCGAGCTGTCGTCATCAAGGATCCAAACTTGTTCGCTTATGTTCATATCACTTCCTCTTGAGCCATCATTGGCAAATTATTGTAATGGCAAAATAATCGTAAATTCTGTTTGTCCTGGTGCCGATATACAATCAATCCGACCTCCATGTAATCGTGCAATATTATGGGCGATGGATAATCCTAATCCTGAGCCCTCCTCACGGCCGGTGACCATGGGATAAAACAAGGTATCTAATAGGTCTGCAGGGATCCCTGGGCCGTTATCGATAATCGACAATGCCAGTACCAGCTTAAAACGCTTAGTGCCTATGGTGACTTGATGCTGGGTGCGAGTGCGGATGAGTATTTCTCCGCCATTAGGATCTAATGCTTGCGCGGCATTTTGCACCACATTGAGCACCGCTTGCTGTAATTGATCAGCATCCATGTCCATATCGGGGATTGAAGGGTCATAATCTCGCTCCAAGCGGATATTGCTTGGTAGGGTTAGCTCGACTAAGCGCAGCACTTTTTGAACTATTTGATGAATATTGTGGGTTTCATGTTGAGTCGGGCGCTGAGGGCCCAATAGTTTATCAACTAAATTTCGTAGTCTATCGGCTTGCTCAATAATCAGATCGGTAAATTCTTTAAGGCTTGGGTCTTCTAGTTCCCGAGATAATAGTTGCGCCGCGCCTCTTAAGCCACCTAATGGGTTTTTAATTTCATGGGCGAGGTTACGCACTAAAAATTGTGCCGCCTGTTGCTGAGCATCTAAATTAAGTTGTTGATGAATACGATGTTGTTGATCAACTTGACGTAGTTCTAGCAGGCTGATGTTGTCTTCACTTTCCATCGGTATCAGGGTGATATCGATGATGTGGTGCACGCCATCAAGAGTAATTAACGCCGCAGTGTTGACGGTGATCCCTTGATTTGCGTTAACCGAGTCTTGGAGGAGCTCGGCTTCAACGCCCATGAACTGATATAGCTCAGGTAAACGCTGCTCTAGTAATTTATTGCTGCCAATACCAAGAAGTTGTTCAGCTGCAGCATTGGCATAACGCGGCCGTAATTCGTTATCGATAACGAATACAGCGGTAACCAAATGATTCAGCAGATTGTTCATGTCCATCAAGTGTCCTGCAAAGTAGAGTTGCACTACTATGTTGCACCAATATGGTGCGATGCGCAACTTGTTCTACACTGGCAACTTGTTAAAACAATCTCAAATTCATAATATTTATCTTTTTGATATATATCACTTTTTACTTGGCAAAGGTCGAGGCTTTGCGATTGAGAAAACAGATGCTTGGTGTAGAAATATCTTTCTTGGAGAACTTGATGCAAGGACTTTGCCGTTTTGGGTCAAAACTTTAACCACGAGATTATGTTCACCGCGATTCACTTCGGTAACATTAAAAATACTGCTTGATTGCGGCTGACCATAAAGTAAGTCGTCGATATACAGCGCCATTAAAAAGCCACTGGGTAATTCTGGTGCAGCACTGGCAACCACAGTAAAGTTGCCATTGTTATTGCGAATGGTTTCTTCTTGGGTCGGATTAACAATACGTACCCGATACTCTACTGGTTTAGCTTCTTTTGGGCTGCTGTCTGTTTCTATGACGGTGGGCGCAGCAACACTGTTTTGGGTATTTTCACTCAATTCTACTTGTTCAGCATTTTCTCGTGGTTGGTCGCTGTAATGTACATTTCCTTGTTCATCAACCCAGCGATACACGGTGGCATGACTGATAGAAAAGATAACACTGCATAAAATAAGAGTTATTAATAAGGTTAAACGCATTTGGGGTTCCTTCACCTTCAGCTTTAAACTTTATAATATTAGCCTCTTTTGAATTAAAGATCAGTATTAACTGCTGATTAACATAGGCTAATTACTTGTACTCGCAGCAATATTCGCTAATTTCATGGGTACGAATTTTAAAGGTGACTTTCGCATCAAGTGTAAACAGTTGACCTGCTGGAACGGTTTGCCATTCACTCTTGTTGGGTAATAGCACCTCAAATGAACCTGAAGTCACATTCATGATTTCAGCGACAGCAGTGTCAAAGCTGTATTCGCCCGGCAACACTACTCCGAGAGTCTGCTGGCTTCCGTCATTAAAATGAATGGTACGACTGATGACTTTACCTTCAAAATAAACATTGGCTTGCTTGGCTACGTTAACGTGATTAATGACGGTCATATTATTCTCTGTTGATTAATTATTGAGAGAAAATATATAGTCGATTTAAGTGAGTTAAAAGTGAAATTAAGTCATGTGCTGTTTTGCGGCTAAGTATATTTAGCCAATAAAAAACCCGCCATAAGCGGGTTTTTTGGTTCTCAAAATTTGAAATCGTTAACTAATCAAAACGATTACTTAGCGCTACGGTTATGACGCTTACGCTCGTTTTCAGTTAAGTAACGCTTACGAACACGGATGTTCTCAGGAGTTACTTCTACTAATTCGTCATCATCGATGAACTCAAGCGCTTGCTCAAGGGTCATTTCGATATGCGGAGTTAACACTTGTGCTTCATCAGTACCTGATGCACGCATGTTTGTAAGTTGCTTACCTTTCAAACAGTTAACTGTTAAATCGTTTGCACGAGCGTGTAAACCAACAACTTGACCTTCATATACTTCAGCAGCATGGCCGATGAATAGACGACCACGTTCTTGTAAACCGAACAATGCGAAAGTCAGTGCTTTACCAGTAGCGTTTGAAATCAATACACCACGAGCACGTTGACCAATGTCACCGCCTTTCACTGGACCGTAATGGTCGAATGAATGGTAGATAAGACCAGTACCAGAAGTCGCTGTCATGAATTCAGTTTGGAAACCGATTAAGCCACGGCTAGGAATGATAAAGTCGATACGTACACGACCTTTACCGTCTAGCTGCATGTCTTTCATGTCACCTTTACGTGTACCTAATTTTTCAATTACAGCACCTTGATGTTCTTCTTCAACATCAACGGTTAAGGTTTCAAATGGCTCGCACATTTCACCGTCAATTTCTTTAACGATTACTTCTGGACGTGATACCGCTAGCTCGTAACCTTCACGACGCATGTTTTCAATTAGGATACCTAAGTGTAATTCACCACGGCCTGAAACACGGAAACGATCTGGAGATTCAGTTTCTTCAACACGTAATGCAACGTTATGAATTAGCTCTTGCTCTAAACGCTCAAGGATATTACGTGAAGTAACATACTTACCTTCTTTACCAGCAAACGGAGAAGTGTTTACTTGGAAAGTCATGGTTAGCGTTGGTTCGTCAACAGAAAGAGCAGGCAAGGCTTCAACAGCGCCTGGAGCACAAATAGTGTCAGAAATTTTTAGCTCACCAAGACCGGTAATTGCAACGATGTCGCCAGCGTTAGCTTCAGCAACTTCGTGACGGTCAAGACCCATGTAACCTAATACTTGGCCAACTTTACCGTTACGTGTCTTACCGTCTGCACCAACAATAGTTACTTGTTGGTTAGGCTTAACGCTACCACGTTTAACACGACCAATACCGATAACACCTACGTATGAGTTGTAATCGATTTGAGAAATTTGCATTTGACATTCACCTTCAGCATCAGCATCAGGGAAAGAAACCTTTTCAACAATTGCTTGGAATAAAGGTGTCATGTCTTCGCTAGTTTCGTCTGGATCAAGGGTCGCGAAACCATTTAATGCAGAAGCATAAACGATAGGGAAATCTAACTGTTCGTCAGTTGCACCTAAGTTGTCGAATAAATCGAATACTTGGTCAATAACCCAATCAGGACGAGCGCCTGGACGGTCAATCTTGTTGATTACAACAATTGGCTTAAGGCCTTGAGCAAACGCTTTTTTAGTTACGAAGCGAGTTTGTGGCATTGGGCCATCAACTGCATCAACTAAAAGTAATACTGAATCTACCATAGATAGAACACGTTCAACTTCACCACCGAAATCGGCGTGACCAGGAGTGTCTACGATATTAATACGGTAGTCGTTCCATTTGATGGCGGTATTTTTAGCCAAAATGGTGATACCACGTTCTTTTTCAAGATCGTTAGAATCCATTACACGTTCTGCGGCTTCGCCTCGACTTTCAAGGGTGCCTGACTGTGCCAAAAGCTTGTCTACCAAGGTCGTTTTGCCATGGTCGACGTGAGCAATAATGGCGATGTTACGTAAATTCTCTAACACGGATAAAACCTCTATACCATCAAACAAATAAATAGGAGTTTATAGCGGCATTAAGTTTAGCCACCATAAAAAAGCGTGCCATTCTACTCCACGAGACGCTTTGCGGATAGGATTATTTTTGTACACTTTGTGATTAGCTAAAAAATAACCATCAATTTTGGCATTTATAGCATCATATAATAGTAACGATTCAGAAATGTGACAAACAATCAGCGCAGTGTTTTTAGCCGCGCACCAAAATAGAAGTTGAACCATAATAGTGCGTGCGCTTGCACTAAAATGATGCAAAATTGTGTTTTCGATAATTGGCTATTAAGTCAAATATATAAAAATCATATACTTATTCAGTTGGCATGGTAATAGCTTTAAGATTGTCAATTATGTGATATTTCGACACATACGCGTCTTTAATGTCGTAGTATAGTGGTGAACTTGAATTATAAAAGGGAATACCCTTACTCTACCGGAGGCTTAAGAATGTCAGCTGAATCTGTTTTAACGCAACTTAAAGAATTGGAAGTTAAGTTTGTTGATTTACGCTTTACCGATACCAGAGGTAAAGAACAACACGTTTCTATCCCATCTCATCAGGTTGATGAAGATTTTTTTGAAGACGGCAAAATGTTCGATGGTTCGTCTATTACGGGTTGGAAAGGCATTAACGAATCTGACATGGTGCTGATGCCAGATGCGAGCACGTTTGTTCTTGACCCTTTCACAGAAGAAACAACTGCACTAATCCGTTGTGACATCTTAGAGCCAGGCACAATGACAGGTTACAACCGTGACCCACGTTCTATTGCTAAAAAAGCTGAAGAATACTTAACGTCTACTGGTATTGCTGACACAGTATTAATTGGTCCAGAGCCAGAGTTCTTCTTATTTGACGATGTTAAGTTTGGTGCTGACATGTCAGGTTGTTTTGCTAAAGTTGATGCAAAAGAAGCGGCATGGAACTCAGGTACTGGCTATGAAGATGGTAACACTGGTCACCGTCCATTCGTTAAAGGTGGTTACTTCCCAGTAGCACCAGTTGATTCATCACAAGACTTACGTAGTG
This sequence comes from Shewanella sp. 10N.286.52.C2, assembly GCF_002874545.1. NCBI lineage: Bacteria > Pseudomonadati > Pseudomonadota > Gammaproteobacteria > Alteromonadales > Shewanellaceae > Shewanella > Shewanella sp. 10N.286.52.C2. The sequence continues at coordinate 87,270 of NZ_MCTV01000035.1, read as the reverse complement.
CTATGTGTTTAGTACTTGAAGAAATGGGTCAAGTTGTTGAAGCGCATCACCATGAAGTTGCTACAGCCGGTCAAAACGAAATCGCGACACGCTTTAACACGCTAACTGCTAAAGCTGATGAAGTTCAGATCCTTAAGTATGTTGTGCATAACATGGCACACGCATACGGTAAAACAGCGACATTTATGCCTAAACCAGTAATGGGCGATAACGGTAGTGGTATGCACGTTCACCAATCTTTAGCTAAAGATGGCGTTAACTTATTCGCAGGCGACAAGTACGCTGGTTTAAGTGAAACTGCTCTTTACTACATTGGTGGTATCATCAAGCATGCTAAAGCGTTGAATGCATTTACTAACCCAAGCACAAACTCTTACAAGCGTCTTGTGCCACATTTCGAAGCGCCTGTCATGCTTGCATACTCTGCACGTAACCGTAGTGCTTCTATCCGTATCCCAGTGGTACCAAGCCCTAAAGGTCGTCGTATTGAAACACGTTTCCCTGATCCACATGCAAACCCATATTTAGGTTTTGCTGCGCTATTAATGGCAGGTCTAGACGGTATCCAAAACAAGATTCACCCAGGTGAAGCTATGGATAAAGATTTATACGACTTACCAGCAGAAGAAGCGGCTGAGATCCCACAAGTTGCGACTTCACTAGAAGATGCACTTGCAAGCTTAGATGCGGACCGTGAGTTCTTAGTTAAAGGTGAAGTATTCACTAATGACTTTATCGATTCATATATTGCTATCAAGCAAGGTGAAGCAGAGCGTGTTGCACGTACTACTCACCCAGTTGAATTTGAACTTTACTACTCACTATAAGACGTCTTTATAGACCGCTTTTATAGTAGTAAATAACAGTTAGTAAAAAGCCCTTACTGGTTTCCAGTAAGGGCTTTTTTGATCTTTGCATATTCATAAAACGGCAGGGTGGATGGATATTTAGCAAAGTGGCTGTTTGATTTTTCTACAATCTATTTTACAAATTCAATGTGTTTGTCGGTATATTAAATGAACAAATAGATGCTAACTTGTTAATCATGACCAAATTGGCAATAAATGGATTTTACTACATATACTTAAATACACGCTTTTAATTATTAGTCGCGCATGATTAATAGCAAATGATTGCAAAATAAGGACTCATGATGATAACCAATATCAAACGTCGCTGGCTGCAAGTGCTAACTGTATGGATAGCATTGTTGCTATTACCCTTTTCGGCAGTAGCAATTGAATGGCCGCAAGATGTTGAAACGAAACTCGGCACCTTAGTGGTTTATCAGCCGCAGCCAGAATCGTTAGATGGCAATATCTTGATGAGCCGCGCTGCGATGTCATTTGAAGTGGAAGGTCAAGACGACCCTGTATTTGGCGCTTTTTGGTTTAGCGCTAGAATCGATACTGATGACGATGTTGCTTTGGTGCGTAATATTGAAGTGACCGAAGTGCGCTGGCCATCATCCACTGCCGAAGACCAGCAAACGTTCACCGATACAGTCTCAGAATCGCTAGCGACAACTAGCTTCGAAATTTCCATGGAGCGCTTATCAGCCAGCCTTGAAAATGCTGAGCAGGTAAAACGCAGCTTAGATAATATTAACAACGATGCGCCAGAAATCGTCTTCAGTAATAACTTGAGCGTGTTGCTGTCCTATGATGGTGAGCCACAATTTAGTGAAATTGAAAATAGTCCCTATGAGCGAGTGTTAAATACCCCTTTTGCCGTTGCCCGTAATACGCAAACGAACAAGCTGTATTTAAGCAGTGGTACCTTTTGGTATGTGGCAGATGATCCTATGGGGCCATGGCAAGTCACATTGTATCCTCCTGAAGATTTGGTCAGCATGGTGAATACCGAGGATGAAGCCGCTAAAAGCAGCGTCAATGCGCCGCAGATTATTACCACTAATGAACCGACTGAGTTAGTGGCCACTGATGGCTCACCCAATTGGCAAAGTCTGATTGATGGTAAGTTACTTTATGTCACCAATACCGAAACCCCATGGGTAAGAGAGACCTCCTCTGGCGATATGTATGTGCTCTTATCTGGGCGTTGGTTTAAATCTAAAAAGCAGGCCGGACCTTGGCAGTTTGTTAGGGCTGACAAACTGCCTGAAAGCTTTAACGATATCCCTCCCGAATCTGATATTGGTGGCTTAAGGGTCTCAGTTGCAGGCACTGATGAAGCCAATCAAGCAGTGCTAGATGCGCAAATCCCGCAAACTGCAGCGATTAAGCGTGATGAAGCCACACTGGAGGTTGAATACGATGGCGAGCCTAAATTTGAAGCGGTAACAGGAACATCAGTCTCCTATGCTGTTAATACCGCCACACAAGTATTGTTGATAAATCAAGCTTATTACGCTGTTGATAATGGGGTGTGGTTTACCTCAAAAACTGCCAAAGGCCCGTGGATTGTTGCTGATAATATTCCTGATGAAGAAATTGCCAAGATACCCGCAAGTTCGCCGGTTTATAACACCACTTACGTGCAGGTTTATGATTCAACCCCTGAAGTGGTTTACGTAGGTTATACGCCGGGTTATATGTGGTCATACCCTTATTATGGGGTGCCAATTTACGGTACCGGCTGGTATTACCCACCGTATCGAGGCCGTTATTATTATCCTCGCCCACCGACCTGGGGATTACATGTTGGTTATAATCCGTGGACAGGCTGGAATGTTGGCGTGAGCTGGAGCAACGGCTTTTTCAATGCTGGTGTGGTATGGGGAGGCGGTTATGGTTATCGTCGCCCATGCTGTGGTGGCTATTATGGCGGTGGCTATAGACGACCAGTGGTGATCAATACCGGTCGTATCAATATTGGTAACAGTATCAGTGTCGGTAATCGCACTAAAATGCATAATCATATGCGTTCGAACAAATTAGCTAATAATCGCGCTAGACCCAATAACCTTTACCATCGCGAGGCGAATCGTAAACGCTTAGCCAGCCCAAGTGTAGCCAATAAGCATTTTAATAAAGCGAAGGTAAATAAAAAGCGCACTAATGATGTGTTTGCCGATAAGCACGGTAATGTTGCCCGTGATAATAAAGGCAAGTGGGAAAATCGTAGCGATGGTAAGTGGAATAATGTGCCATCAAAAGCTCAAGGGTCTAAACCTAGCAATGTAAATAAACCGTCAAAGGGCAATAGTAGTAGTTTTCCTTCGACACGGCCATCTAGCACTACTCGTCCGGCGAGTAATACCCGTCCCGCCAATAATACTCGTCCTGTTACAAGTACGCGGCCATCAACCTCGATTCAACCGAGTCGAAATCAAACTAGCCACAGCCAACCGAGCCGTAATCAGTCGAGTAATATGAGTCACTCAATTAATCGAACTCGCTCGAGTAGCATAGATCATCAAAGTCTGAATCGTTCTCGACAAGCGCGTCAGTCAGGAATGACCAGAGAAGGGCGAAGCAGAGGAAAATAGCTGTTTATCGCAATTTAGCCAAAGCCCGCAGTCGCGGGCTTTGCTTGGGCGCATTAGTTCAGAGTCAAGTTTACAGCAGATAAGTTACTCGTCATCAATGCGCTGCAGTAAGCCCAGCCTTCATAGTAACGGCTTTTCGGCTATGATTAAAAACCAGCATATGCTCACTAGATCTTAATTATTGGAACCTCACCATGTGGAATGCCCTTCGCGCGTATCGCTCATCGATTATTTTACTCACAGCCCTGATGCTGGGCGGCATGTTGGGCTTAGTTGCCCCTGAGTTTGCCATTAAACTTAAACCCATAGGGCAAATATTTCTCAACTTGTTGTTTATGATTATTGTGCCTTTGGTGGCCGTTAGCGTGATGTCATCCATTGCCAAAATGACCGATTTAAAAAAGCTTGGCTCCATACTTGCCACCATCATGGGCGTGTCCATTGTCATGGCGATGATCCCCGCTGTAGGCATTACCTTGTTGGCGCTAGCATTTGACCCTGCCCAAGGAGTGACACTTGATTTAGCCGATACCGTTGAAACCACTGGCAGTATGGATTTTGTGAGCTTATTAACCACCAATGATTTTGTGGGCTTAATGTCTAAATCGAATATTTTAGCGCTGATCATTATGTCGCTGATCACCGGAATAGCGATTGGTCAATCAGGTGAAGACGGCCTCAAAGTTTCGGCATTATTGGATAGCTTTAATACCGTGATCATGAAAATCATAGCCATCTTAATGTACTTAGCACCAATTGGCTTAGGGGCTTATTTTGCCGCAACTATGGCCAGTCAAGATGCTGAGTTAATGGGCACATTTGCCCGAGCTATTGCGCTATTTTTAGTGGCAACCTTTTTGTATTTAACTTTAGGCTCAACGCTATATGCATGGATTGGAGGTGGAGGGAAAGGAGTAAATAATTTTTGGCAGCATATGCTAGCTCCTGCAGTAACCGCCCTAGGTACTAGTTCCTCTTTGGCCACCTTGCCAGTTAATATTCGCACAGCAAGTAAAATGGGTTTAAATGAGCAAATAGCTGAAATCAGCTTGCCGCTATTGGTGAATTTAAATAAAGGCGGCGCAGCGATGATAACCGCGCTTAAAATCGTATTTATCTATTCATTACTTGGGCTCGACTTTAGCGCGGATGTGTTTATGTTAACCATTTTGATTTCGGTGCTGTCAGCATTTGTCATTGGCGGCGTGCCTGGCGGGGCATTTTTAGGGGAAATCTTTATTGTGACAACCTTAGGCTTACCCGTCGAAGTGATCCCTATTTTGGTGGTATTAGGCGCCATTACCGATGCAGCATCGACTGTCATCAATGTGGTACATGATTTAACGGCCACTCAAATTATTCAACGGATTAATGGTAGGCATTATATAAATTGAATTAACTGAACTGAGTTTAAGGGGGATGTAAGTCGGAGCTTTAATTGGGGATACTCCCCCTTAACGTTGAACAAAATTAGAACCCATGCGGCAATCTGATTGCTTATTATAATCATACGCTGATTTTCGCTGTGCCTAAAAATGACTACATTGACCTGTATTAATCGCTAGGGTATTGATTTCACGGCAGCGCCATCAGGCGCGATTGCTACTTTTAGATTATTATTAGCTTGTTACGTATAATTTTATATAGGGATGGAATAGTTTGAGAAATGGATTTTTAAGCCAATTAGTACTGTTAATAATGCTGATGTTGGTCACTGCTAATGTCTTTGCGAATAATAAAGTTGGCAGCATAAACCTTCAATGTAATGACTGTAATTCAGATAAAAAATATCAAGCTGCAGCATTATCAGCGTTAGCCAATCGCCAGCACGCGTTTATGAATGTGGTTAACTTTAGCCAATTTGAGCTACGTAAATTTGAAGTAATTAAATTAATGGTTGAAGTGTGTAGTGACTATAATCGCTCTGCCACCCAAGGCATTTGCCAGTTTGAAGACCGCTCTACCATTATTCCCTTAGCGCCACAAAATCTCGAGCGTGAACAGTTTATTACTTATGCAGAGTATTTATATCAGCAGGGCTTTTTTGAGCCGCTACAAATAAAGGTTGCTCCAGACATTGCCGCAACAGCATGGTCATTAGTTAATGATAAAGACCGAATAGTGCAAATTAATGCAGATTGGAAGCGTAAGATAACTTATTACCAGTTCAAAAAGATGTGGTTTGAAGCCTATATCCAAGGGGTTGAATATAATACCCCCATTGCTAATTTATCCCCTGAAATAACATTTGAATTTGCCGATAAATCGACGTTAACGTCACTCGTTAGCGGCTTTGATGATGAGCAAAGGTTACATTTTTCAGCTCGAAAGCTAAAAGATAGTAACAATAATCAGTTATCAATGACTGCAATTGCATCACTCAGTAATGGCGATACATTCCAGTTTGGCTCAGTAGAGACTGAGGCTTATCAAGTATTATCACACTTGGCTGCCTCGCAGGGTTTTATACTTGATCAAAAGCAGATGCTTACACATATTGAGGTGACATTGATTGCTTGCCGAGATGGCGTTAAGACTTGTTCTGAACTGGATAAATTGGCAACTAAAGAGAAAAGCAGCTTTTAAGTCAGGACTTAAAAGCTGCTCACTTTATTTTTAAGATGTTAACCCTTTTCCATGGCTTCAATAAACTTATTCGATTCAGCAATCGATTTGTTCATTTCGCTGATCAAGCTAGTAATATCTGATTGCAGGCTTTCAAACTCACCTTTAATGGCGCCAATAGCCTGCGCATTAAGGTTATGCTTTAAATACAACATATTGTCTTTCATAGCCGTCAGGATCGGAGGCATTTTTGCTTCGGCGCGGCGCATGCCTTTGACCAATGAATCGTAAGAGCGCTGGGTTTCATTCAATTTAGAGGTGCTATTACGGCGTAGGCTCGCTTTGCTGATTTCTTGAATTTCAGCTTGCCACTCTTCAAATAGAGCTTCAGCTACATCTTCAACTTTATCGATGCGATCGCCCACTTCATCAGCGGCTGACTGCGCTGAATCATATTCATCTTTAGCTTTGTTATAAGCATCTTCAAGATCGCCACCATCAAAGGCAAGTAACGCCTGCATTTCTTCTAACGCAGAACTAAATTGCTCTTGGGCTTCTTCTTGGGACTCTTTTGCTTCCTGGACGCGATCAACCATGATGTCACGCTTGTGGTAGCCGACCTTTTCCATGGCGCCATAATAAGCGCTTTGACAACCGCTAAGTAGTAAGCTGCTACTCAGTAATGCCAAGGATATCCATTTCTTCATTGTTTACTCTCTTATCGTATTGTCGAATTAGTCGGCGGTAAATGTGGCAGCATCAATAATGCTCCAAAGGTGAAGTATGGCACCAATAATGGCTGGGATGATTAATACCCAGAAGAAGTAACATACTGCTGTAAGACAGAAAAATAGAATTGCAGCTATAATACGACCTTGAACCAGTTGACCTAAACCTGGGAAAAAGAAACTGGCGATGGCGGCAATCACATTACCAGCAGAACCTTGTTGAGACATTAAATCGCTCCCTTGGAGTGTAACTATCGTGTTATAACATTGTACGAATTAAAACGCAGAATTGAAAATAAAATAATCAAGAGAATATTGTGACAAATAAGATAGATGTAGCCTATATCCAACGAGTTTTTATTAGCATTTGGCAATTTATACTTCACCTTAAGCAGCGCTTGGTAGAAGATCAAATCAATGTCAAAGCCGGTCACTTAGCCTATGTGACACTATTATCACTAGTGCCAATGGTGGCGGTGACCATGTCGATGTTGTCGGCGTTTCCAGTATTTAAAGGTATTCGCGGTAAAATTGAGAGCTTTATTTACGACAACTTTTTGCCTGCCGCTGGCGATACCGTACAGGTTTATATCAATGAATTTGTTGAAAATGCCTCAAAGGGCACCTTTGTCGGGGTGATTGCGTTAGTGGTGGTGGCCTTGTTGCTGATTTCTGCTATCGATAAAGCGCTGAATAATATTTGGCGTACCACTGAAAGCCGCTCTTATATGGTGTCTTTTTCTATGTATTGGATGGTACTGACATTAGGGCCAGTATTGATTGGTGCCAGCTTAGTGGCAACCTCTTATGTGGTGTCATTAACGGTATTTGATAATAGCGAAATATCAGGCTTAATGACTTGGCTGGTTGAGCGTTTGCCGATGTTGTTTTCTGTGGCCTCGATTTTACTGTTGTATATGGTGGTGCCCAATAAAAAAGTGCATTTTTTACATGCCTTATTAGGTGCTGTGGTAGCGGCGATGCTATTTGAAGCGGGTAAAAAAGGTTTTGCCTTTTATGTGACGCAGTTTCCCAGTTATGAAGCCATTTATGGCGCGCTAGCCACCATCCCGATTTTGTTTGTGTGGATTTATGTGTCGTGGATAATTGTTTTATTAGGCGCAGAAATAACGGCCGCGATGCCTGAGTACCTCGATACCGGGATTTTTTCTACTTCAGAAGATAATGAGAAGTAACACAAGCATTATAAATACACCGACTGGGCTTAGCACTTGAGCCTGACATGAGTGTTAACTTGCGATACTTTATCGCTAGCAAAGATAACTTAACAAGGAACGAAAATGAAAAAATTGATACTTGCAGCATGCGTAATAGGGTTATCTGCTTGCGCCGCCACCGAAAATACCACAGAAGATACTGTAGTTTCTGCTGCTCCTAAGATGATCAACATGGCTAATATGAGCGATGAGCAAGCCGCTGAAGAATTATATAAAACGTTGCTAAACGCCAGTTACTTAGCCACTAAACTCAGCCCTAATAGTGTGGCGGTGCAATTTGGGGAAACTCAGTTTGTGCTGCAGCCTAGCATGAGTGAGCAAGGGGTCGATCGTATTCTTACCAATCGATTGTTTGCGGTGCATCCGCAATTACATGGCAGTAAAGAGCTATTGTTGTTAATTGGCTCACTAAACCAAAAGCTTAATTTTGCTAAGTTCGTCATTCGCGACAATGGGGCGGTGATCCAAGTACAAGGCGCTGCGACATTTGTTGATTCCATTGAACTGGAAGAATTACGCCGCTTTATGTTGTGGACTGATGAAGGCCTTAATCAAGTGGGTAAATCATTACCCAAAGGATCTGAGCATTTAATTAAACCGATCCCAGTGATGAAACAAGATATCGCTGGCTAAGGTTATTGTTGGTGTAGGTAAATCCGCAAGTAATCGCACAATTCTTCACGTAAGTATTAGGAAGTAACATTGATTGGCTTAATCCAAAGGGTGACACGTGCCAGTGTCACCATCGACTCTGAGCTAGGGCAAGAAGTCACCGGTAGTATCAATAAAGGTTTATTAGTGCTGCTTGGGGTGGAACGTGACGATGACATTGAGAAAATGCAAAAGCTGGCCAAAAAAGTCATCGGCTATCGTGTGTTTAGTGATGAAAACGGCAAGATGAATTTAAATCTGCAACAAGCTGGTGGTGAGTTACTGGTAGTGTCACAGTTTACCTTAGCCGCTGATACTGGCCGAGGGCTGCGTCCAAGCTTCTCCAGCGCTGCGACTCCAGATCAAGCCAATGAGCTATATGAAGCTTTCGTGGCTTTTTGTCGTGAACAAGGGGTGACAACTGCTACAGGCTCTTTCGGCGCAAACATGAAGGTAGAGTTAGTTAATGATGGTCCTGTGACCTTTAATTTGCAGGTTTAAAGGAGCACATTATGGCGGCTAAAGAGCAACTTATTGAACTGCAAAACACTTGGTATCAAACCATTCCTTTGAGTGAGTTTATGCAAGTGCAGCCGCTGAGTTTTCAGCAGCAAACACTCACAGTTACCGCGCTGCTCGAGCCCAATATTAACCTGCATCAGACCATGTTTGCTGGCAGTATTTATACGTTGGCGACCCTAACGGGCTGGGGGATGATGTGGTTACAGCAAAAGTTGCAAGGTTTTAGTGGTGATATCGTATTAGCAGATGCACACATCCGCTATAGCGCGCCCATTACTGAAGCCCCCACTGCTAGTGTTATTTGGCCAGATGTTTCATTAGCAAGCCTTGCTGATGGCGGTAAGGTAAAAGTGAAACTTGAGGTACAGCTGCATTGTAAAGATAAGCTTTGTGCCAGCTTTACTGGGCTGTATTTTAGCATTGCTAAGTGAACTTGATTCAATAATCGTGTTCAGCCATACCAGAGCTGGGAGCGTTAGTGTCTTGCTCCCAAGCCCTACTAAACCTCACTAGTAGTATTTTTTCAAATAACTGTTGGCATATCTACGCAATGTTTTCTGTTTCGCATTGGCGGCAATGTCTGCAACAACAGGTTTGTATTGAGCAGAACCTGAAATAGCGAGCCCTTTAGCCACATAAGCGTAGGCATCAATCGCGAGTCTACTGTCATCAATTAAGCGCATCGGCTGCAATTGAATGGCTAACTGGCTTAGCATGTAATCGTCAAAAATCCACTCGGTGATGATGCGTCTTGCGGTTAGACGAATCAATGCTAAATCGTCACTTCTTAATGCTGCGGCATAGGTATTTTGCAGCCGTGGTTGGGTTTTATCATAGTGACTTTTATCTTGTAAAAACACGTTCCACTTTTGAAACTTCTTTAGATCTTCAATCGCAGCCTTGGCATATTTTCGGATCTTTAGGTGGGCTTCACCTTGGGATAAAGACACTAAGAAACCGTTATATTGCGGGTCGCCTGAATAGCCTAAGCCTTTAATTAACCAGGAAACATTATCAATTAAATACTTATCGGTTGCACTAGGCAGTTCCGTTTCGATTTTGGATTTGATGGTGTTATAAATACTTGGGTCTTCAAGGCCTACCAATATCATCGATTCAATGGCCTGTTTTTGCTTATAGGTATCGTTACCGCTAAAAATTTGTTGGTATTCGGCGCTGGTATAACTATTTGCTAGCGTCATTGGGCTGAGTAAACAGCAGCCAATGACGAGGCTATTCAGTAATAATTTCATTGTTAACCCCTAGAGTTTGACTATATCCATTTATAAGAAGGGTTTAATTCTCTGTCAGTGATACTACACAAAAAAAGTTGCTTTAATCATCATGGCTTTGATGGCTCAGGTTAACGAATAAACTCATGTGAATATATTGAAATTTGTATAGTATGATAAAAGTACATATACAAACTAAACTAATAAAATATGCCAATATTTAAAGAACATAATGAACAATTGAATCTAGCTAATACGCTGTTATATAAAGGGAAGGCATTAGAGGCTGCAGCCGTTTTAGAACCGTTAGTAAAGCAAGAAGTTCCAGATGCATTACTTATGAAAGTCGATGTGCTTATCTGTAATAACCCGTCTGTTGGACTAAAATTTGTATTTGAATTAGTTGAAAAAGGCATTGCTGGAGCAAGCTATAAAGCTGCCTTTCTATTATATTTTCACCCACAAGTTGGTGTGGCATTTCAGCCTTACTTGTATGATGCGTATATCAAAGGTGATTTGAATGCTGTAATCGCAGCGGCAAATTTGTATTATCAACAGAATGATTTGGTTAAGGCTTTCACTATTCTAAAGCGCTTTGATCATCTTGAATCGATTATTGCGATATTAGACGCTTTAGATTTTGAATCTGTAAGTGAACCGATAGAGATTTATGACTTTAATGATATTAAAAAAGCCGATTTATCAGCATTATCCTACCAATTAATCGCACCAGAAATAAACTTGTATACCGTTGATGATTTCGTTAATGATTTCGAGTGTCATTGGCTTAAGTGCCATGCGGAAAGTAGCATCAAGCGCTCATTGGTTGTTGATGGTCATACAGGGAAAAATGAAGTCAGCCAGGTTCGCACGGGTTCGGTCGCCCAATTTGTTTCTACATCGAGTGATTGGGTATTATTGAATATTGAAATGAAAATATCAGCGTACTTTAACTTACCTGTTGAACATGGTGAGTTAAGTAATGTCTTACATTATGCGCCAACTGAAGAATATAAAGCGCACTATGATTTTTTCCATCCTAAAGATTCAGGGTCGGCTGTAGCATTGCAAGATGGCGGGCAGAGATACAAAACGGTATTAATTTATTTAAATAAGGTTAAAAGTGGAGGGGAAACAAACTTTCCACGCCTTTCGAAATCAATCACTCCTAAGTATAAGCAACTCATTATTTTCAATAATACAGATAATAACTTTGCGCCTTTACCGTTATCTCTACATCAGGGAATGCCAGTGATTGAAGGCGAGAAATGGCTTTTTTCTAAATGGATTAGAGAGAAGCCAACATCTTATAAAAACGTGTTGAATGCGATTAGCTTTTTATAAAGAACTTAGCTGTTCCAACGCTTAAAGATTAACGAGGTATTGATGCCGCCAAAAGCAAAAATACTTTATCTAAAAAAATAGCGACACTCATGTCGCTATTTTTTATGCCATTGATTTAGATTGCGCATACTGGAACCTGCCATTGCAAATCATAACCCCAATGATAACGGTTCTATCAGTTGGCCATTTGCTGCTGAAGTTTTCTAATTGCCGTTTTAATTTTACGGCTATTTTCAGGTCCCATACGTACCATAAATTTTTGCACATTTGGCAGTGCTTCTAGTTTAGGGTCGACAAACTGATAATTGACACTGATAGAACTTAATTCAATCGGGTCTTCAATAATCGGCGCTGATAAGATCATCTCAAAGGCTTGCTGCATGCGCTCGTCAAATGACATATCGCTATAACCTAGCTCTGCAAAAGCTTCGTCAAATATTGGCGTGAGTTCTTTATAAGTGTTGATTAACTGCTCGTCATTCATATCTGACACCATGTTGGCGTACAGGTCATAACGATGGTAACTGTCAGGGTTTAAATAGGTTTTGTTAGTGATTTCACTGACGGTGAATTTATCTTTAGGGCCTTTCAGTGGGCTGGCTTTACGGATCACTTCACCTTGGGCCATATTATCGACAAATACCACAAACTGGCGGGCAATGTCTTTTTTAACAAGTAGTGGCTCGATTTTCATCCCATCAGCCATCTCAACCGTTTTCTGGGCGACAAAGTCATCACTTTCAATCAGTGTAGGTAAGGGCTCTACTACTTCAGGCTCTGGAGCTTCAATAATAGTGGGTTCAATAACTTCCACTATCACTTCTTCAATAGGCTCTTGCTCAATAGGTTGTTCAGGCACAGGCTCTGGTAGTTGCACAGGTATTGGCGCTTCGACTTCAGGCGCTTTATCGGCCGAGAAGTAGAAATAGCCTGCACCAGCCAGTAAAACCGCAATGGTGATACCAATCACACCCGCGTTACTACCACTGGCGCGACTTGAGTGCGGTGTGGCTCTATCATTTTGATTGACTTGCATGTCTATTCCTTAGCTTTAAACGTCGAAAGGGAACCAATACCATTGAATTTGTTACATTTTCATTTGGTAGTATATAAGGCTTAAACCTTATTTTCATTCTGCAATAATCTCAACACTTGTCTAGTAATAATAGCCAAGGTTAACAATAATTTATGCTTGTACGTATTGCTGGCGATCCCCTAACCAACGTTGAACAATGCTGTCTACATTTTGTGGCACTTGTTGCATAACATGGGCCGCTAATTTTTGTGTGTTTTCAATCAGATATTGATCCCTGACTAAATCAGCGATTTTCATTTCTGCCAAGCCGGTTTGGCGGGTACCGAGTACTTCACCTGGGCCTCTTATTTCTAAGTCTTTTTGGGCAATAACAAAGCCATCGTTACTGGCCCTTAGTACTCCTAAACGTTTGGTGGCAGTTTGTGATAACGGTGCTTTGTACAATAACACGCAGTGGCTGGCAATAGAGCCTCGGCCTACTCGGCCACGTAACTGATGCAATTGCGCCAAGCCTAACCGCTCAGGGTTTTCAATAATCATTAAACTGGCATTAGGCACATCGACTCCCACTTCAATAACCGTTGTTGCCACTAATAAATGTAGTTCACCCGCCTTAAATTGGGCCATTATTTGCTGTTTTTCTGCACTTTTCATACGTCCGTGCACTAAGCCAACCTTTAATTCGGGTAGTAATTGGCTTAATTCTGCAGCGGTATCTTCAGCGGCTTGGCACTCAAGAACTTCAGATTCTTCAATGAGAGTACAAACCCAATAAATCTGCCGATTATCATTTAGCGCGGCTTGTTTTACCCGCTCGATGATTTGTTCGCGGCGATTATCGCTAATGGCAACCGTGGTAACAGGGGTTCTTCCTGGCGGTAACTCATCAATGATAGAGGTTTCTAAATCAGCATAAGCCGTCATCGCTAACGTGCGCGGAATTGGCGTAGCTGTCATTATTAATTGATGCGGATGAAAGCCTTGGCTGACGCCTTTTTCGCGTAATCCTAAGCGTTGATGGACCCCAAAACGGTGTTGTTCATCAATAATGATTAACGCGAGCTTATTAAAACTGACCTGCTCTTGGAAAATAGCATGGGTGCCAATTACCATGTTGGCGCTGCCATCGGCGATATCAGCCAATGATTGTGTTCTGGCTTTGCCTTTTAACTTGCCTGCTAACCAGCCCACTTTTAGCCCTAATGGTTCAAACCAGGCGGCAAAGTTGACTGCGTGTTGCTCTGCTAATAATTCCGTCGGTGCCATCATCGCCACCTGATAACCATTTTCAATGGCTTGCAGGGCTGCTAAGGCGGCCACTAAGGTTTTACCCGAGCCCACATCCCCTTGCACTAAGCGCATCATAGGTGTGGGCTTTTCAATATCAATACCGATATCAGCTACGACTCGTTGCTGGGCCCCTGTTGGCTTAAAAGGTAAGGCTTTTAAAAATGGATTTAATAGCTGGCCGGTGGCGGGTAAAGTCACCGCTTTATCAAGGTTATTGCGCTGACGTAATTGCAGCATACTTAAGTTATGGGCCAGTAACTCTTCTTGGACTAAGCGCTGCTGAGCGGGGTGCATGCCTTGCTCTAAATCGGCTTGGGCGATGTTATTGGGCGGTCGATGGATTAAGGATAATGCCTGACCAATGCTCATATTGTTGGGTTGCAGGGCTGGTGGTAGTAACTCTGTTAAGCCACCTTGATTGAGCATAGTTAGTGCCTGCTCGGTGAGCTTAATCCAACTGGCTTGTTTTAATCCTTCAGTCGAAGGATAAATAGGGGTCAGTGAATCACTCAGGGCTGGGTTTTCGCCAGCTTTAATGATTTTGTATTCTGGGTGGATTATCTCAAAATGGCGGTTGCCGCGCTTGATTTCACCATAGGCCCGAATTATCGCGCCGTTTTGCATGCCATTTCGCTGGGCAACCGAGAAGTTAAAAAACCGCAATGTGAGGTAACCACTTTCGTCGGCAATATTGCAGGTCAGCATACGTCTGCGACCCGGCACAATTTGGGTTGAGATGATTTCAGCTTCAACTGTGGCGTACATCGCGGGATAAAGAGCATTGATGGGATAGATTTGGGTGCGGTCTTCATAGCGCAGCGGCAAATGAAACAGTACATCTTGCACTGTCTTAATGCCAAGCTTTGCCAGCTTTTCAGCGGCTTTTTTAGCGACGCCTTTTAAGTCGGTAATCGGTACCTGATCCAATGGTTGCAAATCTAGCATGCCTTTATCTATTGAGTTGACCACAGACTTCATCACTTAGACTTTGTTGATATTGTAAAGCTCGCTGATTAAAGTGAGTCATTCACTTTGGGGTTAACTTTGACAGTTATCCAAAGAGTTATACAGTCAACTTTATCGCCCTGATGCTTGTTAGCAATGATAGTACTGTAAATATATACAGATGTTATGGCTTATCTTAGCAGAGTTTTAATACAAGGCAATATTAATCCAGATATCAGGCTTAACTGCCTCTATAACCAGCCTTTTTGTTTAGCTATTCGTGCCGCATCTATGCGATTGGTGGCATTGAGCTTGGAGATCGCTTCAGAAAGGTAATTCCGCACAGTACCTTCGGCGATAAATAACTGGGCGGCGATATCACTGGTTGATAAGCCATCACTGGCTAATCGTAGCGCTTTTCTTTCTTTATCATTGAGTGGGTCAATATCACCAATGGCGCTGATCGCCAGCTCTGGATCGATAATTTTTTTACCTGCCATCACCTGTTTAATAGCGTTGACTAGACTTTCAGATGGCGCATCTTTTAGCAAAAATCCCTCGACGCCACAACTGAGTGCTCTTTTGATGTAACCTACGCGGCCAAAAGTGGTTAAGATGATGATTTTAGTTTTAGGTTGCATTGTTGCAGCCTCGGCTTGATATGCTGCGAGCCACTGAGCCAGCTCAACGCCGCTGTGACCGGGCATTTCAATATCACTGAGCAGCAAATCAAAATGCTGCTCTTTAAGCATTGCCATGGCTTGGTTACCATCTTCTGCTTCTGTGATATCGACTTCACCGAGTTCATCTTTGGCAAGGGTAAGTAGGGCAGATAATGCCCCGCGCACCATGGCTTGATCTTCTGCTAATAAAATCTTCATTAAGGCTGTTCCGTGTCGTTGTCAACTTTAGGTTCACTGACTTGCTCTGCTTCAAGGGGCAAACTGATGCTAAAACGGTAGCCATCGTTAATATGATAACTAAACTTGCCGCCCAATAAGTTCACTCGCTCTCTAATGCCTTTTAAGCCATTACCTTCTTTAATAACTTTGGTGTTAGCATTGTCACTTAGGCTAACAATAAGCTGCTTATCCAAGGTGTTAAAGCACCATACACATTGACTGGCTTGGCTATGTTTGAGCATATTATTAACTAATTCTGTCAACATTAGCCCTAGTTGAGTTTCTTGCAAAGGTGTTAATGGTGGTAATTTACCCTCGAGATGTACTTCAATTTCTTTTTGTCTTAATAAACTGCATAGTTGATTGACCGTATCTTGTAAGCCTTTATGTTTGTAATTAGAAACCGTTTGGCGAATTTCAGTTAAGCTGTTTCTGGCGATATCAGCAAGTTCCTGTAAATGCTGTTTTGCAACAGCAAGCTCGCCTGCTTCAACCAGTTTTTCGGCGAGTTGTGCTTTCAGTGCAATGGAAGATAAATTGTGCCCCATGATGTCATGTAAATCGCGCGCAATACGTTCACGCTCCAGTGCCGTTGCTAAGTTAGCGATTTCATCATTTGATTGTCTTTGTTGGCGCCTGATGCGTTCATTGTTATGCTCAACCACGCCAAATAGCCCCACCACAAAGGTGACTAACATACCGTATAGCGGAAAATAGTAAGCTTCATAGCCCACGATGTAATTAAGTAGCCACAGCCAAGTACTGATAAGAATAAAGCTAATAATGGCGGTGCGCAGTGAATAGAAAAAACCAATAAAAAAACCGGCAAAACTGAAAAATGAAATGGAGCCGCTGGTAAATATGGTGGCAATGCTCGCAGTGATGAGCATTAAAGCAATAGGATATTTCCCTTGAGCGGCTGAGCTTTTGTAAGCCCAAAAGTACCCATATAAGAAGGGAAATATGAGTAACAAGCTGACACCGACCCGAGCCCAATCATCCCGCATAAACCAAAGTGGAATAAAGTAAAAAATCAGATTGAGCAGATATACCCAAGCTGTTTTTTGTCGATAGGCTTTTTCTGGGTGAACGCGAGTGTTGCTACTATTGACCGAGTGTTTGGTATTGATATTAGACATGAAGCCTCCTTGCGAAGTTAGCATACTGCAACCGAGTCATAATGTGTATGTCTGCAGTAGCTAGCTTCAGCAGCTAGCTTCAGCAGCATCGGATTAACGCGCTTGTTGTTTAAGTAAAAAATTTGCCCAAGCGTAATTAGGATCAATTTCTACAGCGTGTTGCCAATCATTAATTGCTTCTTGTTGACGACCTAATTCTTGCTTAGCGATTCCGCGCCAGGTGTACGCTTCAGTATGCCCCCAGCAGATATCAACACATGGTAGTTCATAAAAACGAATCGCATCAGTGGCATACTGCTCAGCTTTATCCATACCGCCGCCATATTGAGCGGGAGTATAAAAGGCGCTCATTGCTCTGACTAACGCAATACGAGGGTTTTCAGGGCTGAGTTGTTCTGCTTGAGCCAGTAAAGCACTTACCTTCATTCCCAGAGATTGTCCTTTGCTTGAGTCATTGGCGATTTGCATACCGTAAACAGACGCCAGTAGCGCCATTGACTCAGCATCGTCTTCACGGCTCAATACAGTTTCAAGTGTCGTCTGTGCCTCATTCAGGGCTTTTTTAGCCACTCCGCGCAGACCGCTAATATTGGCTGTAATGGCGGTGCGATATTGTGCATAGGCGTGTTCATAATCCACAGATTGTTCGCTGAGAACCTTTAGCTGTTGTAGATCCATTGTGTTGGCTGCCATATCGATAGCGCCGATATCGGCATTGCTAGCACTACTGACTAACGTCAGTGTTACCGCCATGACGGTTGATTTTGAGATAAGAGATTTTAAGATTAGTGATGTCATGATTAACTCCGTTTATTGCATTTAAGGTGTGTTGCTACGGAGTTAGTATCTAACAAAGGGCTTGCACAGGGCAGACACAAACGTCACCAGTTTGAGGTGACAAATGTCATTGATAAAAAAGCCGCCGGCTTGTTAAAGCTTAGGCGGCCAATATATTGAAGCGAATTACTGTGGTGCTAAATCTCGTCTTCCCAGCACACTTTAGCGCCGCGAATACCGTCAACTTTGGCACTGAACTGCTTTTCTAACACATGACGCTTAATTTTAAGTGTAGGGGTTAGGGCATCATTTTCAATGGTCCAAGGCTCTGTCACTACGACAATGGCATCCACAACTTCATGGGACTCAAGGTGCGGGTTAACTCCATCTAGGGTCGCTTTCAGTGACGCGCGCACTTCTTCGCGGGCTTGCAAGGCTGAGCCTTCAGATAATTGCACTAAGGTGATCGGGTGCGGTAAGCCTGAGCCAATGACACAAAGTAGCTCAATGTGCGGATCTTGGGCTATTTTACGCTCAATAGGCACCGGCGCCACATACTTACCTTTAGAGGTTTTAAAGTTATCTTTAACGCGGCCAGTGATAGAAATGTAGCCATCTTCATCGATTTCACATAAGTCACCCGTATGGAAAAATCCATCAGCATCAAAGCATGCTGCTGTGGCTTCTTCTTGCTTGTAATAACCTGTCATCAAACCTGGGCTCTTAACCATTAACTCACCTTCATCGGTGCGGCGAACTTGGCAGCCTTCAACAGGGCGACCCACGCTACCAATTTTTGAGGCATTAAATGGGAAGTTAATAATTGAGTAAGCACAGTTTTCGGTCATGCCCCAGGCTTCTGAAATATTCATGCCGATTTTGTTGTACCACTCTAATTGAGATGGTGGGATGGGGGCTGATCCTGAACCTAATAAACGGCAATGCTCTAAGCCTAAACCTTTTTGGATTTTACGTTTAACTAAGCCGCTAACCAGTGGGATTTTAAGCAATAAATCCAGCTTGCTTTGGCCAATTTTATTGACAATATTGAGCTGAAACAGGGTCCATAAACGCGGCACCGAGAAAAAGACCGTCGGGCGGCATCGCTGCACATCAGCCACAAAAGAATCTAAACTTTCTACAAACGCCACCGACGAGCCGGAGTAAAAAGACGATCCTTGAATCGCTACCCGCTCAGTAATGTGCGCTAAAGGCAAGTAGGATAATAATCTGTCTGTGGTATTGGTTTTTAAATCGCGCACAACCGCTTCACAAGTCCAGCCGTAACTGCCGAAGGTTTGCATTGCGCCTTTT
Organism: Shewanella sp. 10N.286.52.C2; assembly: GCF_002874545.1. Classification (NCBI taxonomy): domain Bacteria; kingdom Pseudomonadati; phylum Pseudomonadota; class Gammaproteobacteria; order Alteromonadales; family Shewanellaceae; genus Shewanella; species Shewanella sp. 10N.286.52.C2. The sequence goes on along the minus strand of NZ_MCTV01000035.1, from coordinate 68,136 downwards.
GGTTTACCAGTAGAGCCCGAGGTGTAAATGAGCGTCATCATTTGATCGCTACTAGGCGTAGGCGCATCCACTAATGGTTGCCCTAACTCAAGCAGTTTTTCCCAATGATATTGCGCTGGCATGGTCTCATAAGGTAAAGCTAAACGGAGGATTTCACCGCCGACACCGGCTTCTTGGTCGGCCCAAAAATCAAGTTTTCCGGTGAAGATAGCTTTAGCGCCACTGTGTTCTAATACATAGCGGATCATTTCAGCGTTAGCAGTGGGATAGATTGGCACACTGATGTAGCCGCCGTGCATAAGGGCAAGATCGGTAATAAACCACTCGGCACAGTTTTTAGAAAGCAGAGCAACTTTGTCACCCGGTACTAGACCTAAGTGGCGTAATGCGCCTGCAATTTGTTGTACCTTTTGCTGAACTTCTCCCCATGTGAAGTCAACAAACTGGCCGTTAATTGGTTGTCGTAAATATACGGCATCCCCTTGGGTTTCAGCCCAATGAGATAACATTTCTACTGGCGTTTTTATTAGATTTTCCATCGACAATTCCATGTTCTTTTTGTTTTTAATGTAGGATGCATTTATTTGTAGTTTGCTAATGCAATCATCTCAGTATGGCTATTTATCAGCCTATTCGCAAACGCGAGAACAACTTAACGAGATAATTTCTACTTATAAACTAGCATGTTTCACTGAAAGTTAAATACCTCTTGAGTAATAGCTCTAATAAAAAAGGGTGCCAATGGCACCCTTCAGGATAAAACTCGGTTTGTGAGCTAGATCTCCATTATTCCATCCATTTCCACTAATGAGCCTTTTGGCAGCTGTTTTACCCCGATTGCAGCACGTGCTGGATAAGGTTGAGTAAAGTAGCGCGCCATGATTTCATTAACGGTAGCGAAGTGAGATAAGTCGGTTAAAAAGATATTCAGTTTAACGATATCAGCTATAGTGCCGCCAGCGGCATCACATACTGCGGTTAAGTTTTCGAAAACCTGTACAACCTGCTCAGAGAAATCATCGCTAACCATTTCCATGGTGCTTGGTACGAGTGGGATTTGGCCTGAAAGGTAAACAGTGCTACCTACTTTTACAGCTTGAGAATAGGTGCCAATTGCTGTTGGAGCTTTATCGGTTGCGATGATGATTTTTTCTGCCATGACGCCCTCTGCGATCAAGTAAATGAATGATGTCATCCCTAAGCTGTTATCTAACTTAGGGATTTAGGGGATCAATATTACTAACGTTTGTGGCAGGTGCGCAAGACTTCTGCAATGCAGAAGTCGTGATTGATTTATTAGCGGTTACGTGAGGTGCGCAGGACTTCAGGTAATACCCTAATGCGGCGCATAACATTGGCCAAATGAACACGGTCGTCGACTGAGATCCGCAGGTTAATGAGATAGACTCTGCCATCACGCTCTTCAGTGCTCAAGTTATGAATATTTGAGCCGGCGGCAGCAATAATACTGGTGATTTTTGCCAGTGCGCCTTGATGATTGACAATTTCAACTCGCAGATTGGCTTGATAGCTTTCACCTTCAACGTTATCCCAATGTACTGGGATATATTTGTCTGGCTCGCTTTGATAACCACGGATATTTGAGCAATTTTCCATGTGTACCACAAGGCCTTTGCCTGGGCTTACATGGGCGATGACAGCATCACCTGGAATTGGACGACAGCAATTTGCGAAGGTCACCAACATGCCTTCAGCGCCGCGAATTGGCATCAAGTGCTCTTCGGTTTCGCTATCTTCATTCTTAGTGGTGAGCTTGTGACCCATTAAGCGCTGGGCAACCACAATGCTCATGGCATTACCTAGGCCGATATCAGCCAATAACGATTCAAGATTGTCATGCTTAGTTTCAGCAATAACTTTTTTAAGCTGCTCTAAGGTGATGTCATCAAGCTTGTTTTCACCTAATGCGTGGTTCAGTAGCCGTTTGCCGAGCGCCACAGCATCGTCACTGGTTAAACTTTTCAAGACTTGACGAATTTTACCGCGGGCTTTACCTGTTACGACAAAGTTAAGCCATGCAGCATTAGGTCTTGCGCCTTTAGCTGTAATAATTTCAACGGTTTGGCCTGATATTAACGGCTGACTTAATGGATAAGCTTGACGGTTAACACGGGCGCCGACACAGGTGTTACCCACATCGGTATGGACTTCGTAAGCAAAGTCGACCGCTGTTGCATTCACCGGCAGCTCTAAAATGCGGCCTTCTGGGGTGAATACGTATATTTCTTCAGGGAATAGCTCAGTTTTAACATTTTCCACAAACTCAAATGAGCTACTGGCGCTTTGTTGTAGCTCCAGCAAGCTTTGCATCCACTTATGGGCGCGAACTTGGGTGGTACTTTGTTGTGAACTACTGGTGCCGCTCTTATACATCCAATGAGCAGCAACCCCTTTGTCCGCCATCAGGTCCATTTCTTCAGTACGTATTTGTACTTCAACAGGAACCGCATGGGGGCCAAATAATGAGGTGTGCAATGATTGATAACCATTGGCTTTAGGAATGGCAATATAATCTTTAAAGCGACCGGGATGAGGCTTATAAAGACCATGCATGGCACCTAATACACGGTAACAGGTGTCAATGGAATCGACCATGACTCTGAAGGCATAAATGTCCATGACTTCTTGAAACTGCAGTTCTTTTTTACTCATTTTAAGGTAAATTGAGTAAAGGTTTTTCTCACGACCTTTGACCTTGCAGTTAATTCCAGCATCTTCAAGGCGAGAGGTTATGGCAGTTTCAATACTGTTAATCAGTTCTTTTCTATTACCACGGGCTGCTTTTACGACTTCTTTTAAAACGCGATATCGCATCGGATAATAGGCTTGAAAACCTAAATCTTCTAATTCGCTTTTGATATTGTGAATACCAAGACGATTAGCAATCGGTGCGTAAATCTCTAAGGTTTCACGGGCAATACGACGACGCTTGTCAGGACGTAATGCACCCAAAGTTCGCATGTTATGCGTTCTGTCAGCAAGTTTGATCAAAATAACGCGAATATCTTGCGTCATTGCCATCATCATCTTGCGGAAGTTTTCAGCTTGGGCTTCTTTTTTATCGCGGAACTTGATTTTTTCAAGTTTAGACACGCCTTCGACCAGTTCAGCCACGGTTACGCCAAATAGCTCAGTGAGTTCTTCTTTGGTAACTGGGGTATCTTCGATGGTGTCGTGAAGCAGTGCAGCCATTAACGTCTCGTGATCAAGACGCATATCTGCAACGATGCGGGCTACCGCAACGGGGTGGGTAATATAGGGCTCGCCACTTGTGCGCATTTGCCCTTCATGGGCATCACGCGCAACAATGTACGCCTGCTTGAGTAACTCTACTTGCGCTGGTTCTAAATAACCAGAGGCAGACTCCTTTAGACCTTCAAACAGATACAAGTGGCGCTACTCCTTAAAGTGAACGGCCTTCAGCAATTGCTGCAACAGCGGCAATTTCAGCTGCTTCGCGTTCACGTACAGTTTGACGCTCATCAGCGTCTAATGTGTTAGAGGTGACTAAACCTAATTCGATTTCGCGCAGGGCGATAACCGTTGGTTTATCATTCATCTCTTCAACCATTGGGTCTTTACCTTGCACAGCGATTTGGCGTGCACGACGCGCTGCAACCAGGATCATGTCAAAACGGTTGCCGATTTGTTGTACGGCGTCTTCTACAGTTACGCGAGCCATGTGGTGAAACTCCAGTGTTATCTATGGGAAAAAGTGACGCAAATTGTACTTAATGACAATTAGTCTGCCAACAGATCGTTAATCATACCATTATGAGTATGGATCTGACTAGCACAGGTTGATCTTTGGCTGCGAATGATCGCGCGCAGATCGTCTAGTGCGGTATCAAAGTCATCGTTTACAATAATATAATCAGCGTCTTTATAGTGTGACATCTCAGATACAGCCTCAGCCATACGTCCGTCAATCACGTCTTGGCTGTCTTGTCCTCGGCCAGTTAGGCGGCGTTCAAGCTCAGCTTTTGAAGGGGGTAATATAAATACCCCAACGGCCTCAGGCATTAGCTTTTTAACTTGCTCTGCGCCTTGCCAATCAATATCTAAAAAGACATCAATACCGTTGGCTAATGTTTGCTCAATGACCTTGCGGGATGTGCCGTAATAGTTACCAAACACTTCTGCCCATTCAAAAAAAGCTTCATCAGCGATGAGCGCTTTAAATTCTTCAACGCTGGCAAAGTGATAATGTTGACCATTAACTTCACCAGGACGTGGTTGACGGGTAGTGTGTGATACAGACACTTGCATGTCGCTTGGCTTATCTTTTAATAAAGCAGAGATAAGCGAAGATTTACCGGCGCCACTTGGGGCAGACACAATAAATAGATTTCCTCTCGCGCTCATAGTGCAAATTCCAACCAGATTATTTTACAGGGCGAGTATTATACTCAAAGCATGGCAATTTGCGAGATTTGTGATGGAAAAAACTGCATAAATCTGTGGTTATTAGCGGCGATTTTTTTTCTAACCTTAGTAATACATTGATTAGTTTAATGCATAGGCTTAAAGACCTAAGGCTATTTCATTTTGTCATATTCGTTAATAAAAAATGAACTGGCAATGTTAATGGCGCTAAATGGTTTGTGATTGATGGTTTTACAATTAATTTTGCGGCAAATGCAGTGGTTTCGCTGACTTTAGTGATGAAATTGTTTAGTCTGCTTATATAGTTTCTGTTTATTTATTATTGGGATTTCTTGTGTCATTTTCATCCTTATTTTGTCGCCAAGGCCGAGATAACGGTCAAAGAGTGTTGGCTGTGCAATTATCTTGTTTGATTTTTGTATTAATCATCGCGCTGTTATTTGCTCATTCTGTTACCACTATTATTGCAGGGGTAGTGGCGCTGCCCATTAGTGCTTTAAGCAGCTTACGCCGTTTACGAGACGCAGCTAAGCCAAGCTCTTTGGTGGCAATCCCAACCTTGTTATTGTTATTTTTTAGCCTTTCTATTGCATTTAGTTTTCCTGTTGCTGTGTCAGTGACCATTTTTATTTTAGCGGCCATAGTGAGCGCTGGTTTTGCGTGGTTTTCAGCACCCAAGAGCAATAGCCGTAATCAAAACCGCAGAAATAATTTTTATGTTATGGGCTATCAAGGCCCACATGCTAAACCTGTTGCAGGCGCTCAGAGAGTAAGGCAGCGTCAAGAACCGACCATTGGACATGGCAATAACACCAGTCTTAGGGCTGAAAGCCCTGACGCTGCCAACGTTGATAGCGCAAACTCTGATATTGAAAGCTTTGATAACAACAGTTTTGATGACGAACTGGGCCATGAGCCTGGTTATCAGCACGAAACCGTTTATAAAGAGTCTGAGCTTAATCCGTTTAACCATTCTGCAAATAATGCAGCTGGATACAATAGCGAAACAGACGAGGCTAGGTATCAAGCTGATGAAAAGCCCAGCTACCGAGTTGACCGAGGCGCATTAGAGTCAGGTTCGATGACAGAATTACTTAAATCTTGGTTAGTGTGGGCGCAAGATAATAAAAAAATACTTATAATGGCGGCAAAAGCTATAGGGGTTATGTGTGCAATTGGCCTAGTTATCTATCTAATTAGCTTATTATTTACTGGCACAGAAAAAACCGAAATTGTACCTGTTGAAACCGCAGCCATTGAGCAACCATTAGCAAGCAATGAAACTGCGCGAGTAAAACTGCCTGATGGTTTTTGGCTTATCTTACAAGAAGATATTTTAGTGTTACGCTGGTTAGGTGATGAAGGTGATGCCCAGTCTATTTGGCGTTTAGATACAGCCCAAGGCGATAAACGCTGCGCCGAATTAGTCTTTAATGATGGCAGTAAATTTAGGCCCATTAGCGTTGATTTAATGGCAGATAGCGGCACCGAAGCGCGCTTTTCACCGCTGGATAATACCAAGCTCATCAACAATGTTGCCATGCGTGGTAGCTTCAAACTGTGTGGTTATAACTTTAGCCTGAAAGGCAGCCAAGCCACATTATCCTCTGAGCCTGCATTTGGCCAATTTATGAAAAGCTTATAAGAGCTTAAATCGCAGCACAACAGGTGACTAGTGTTGCCGGCTGCGATGGCTTAAACTGTTTGGCTTGCAAAGAAAAGATATGGAGTGTTGGGTGGTTGAGTTTATTAGGCAAACAATTTTGCCTTTATATGGAATTGCAGCATCAGATGTAACAAGTGCCACTATTGCGCCTTTGGGCAATGGTCATATTAACCAAACCTATTTGGTTAAGTGGCCAGCAGGGCAAATGGTGCTACAGCAAATTAATACCACAGTGTTCACCAAACCTGACGTGTTAATCGACAATGCTGCTAAAGTGAGTCATCACCTCATCCAAAAATCTACCTTGGGTGAATACCAGCTCGATGTTATTTCGCCTGTGGTTCTTAAAGATGGAAGTTTGTCGGTAAACCTTGGTGATAAAGGTTATTGGCGAGCCATTAGCTATTTAGCCAATAGCCATACAATTGAAGTGGTGACCAATCAAGATGAAGCCAAAATGGCCGCCAGCGCTTTTGGTCATTTTGCACATGCATTGAGTGATTTAGATGCTAATAGCTTACAAGATGTTATTCCTAACTTCTTAAACCTTCCTCTTCGTATCCAACAGCTTAAACAAGCGGTTGCTGATGATAAATCTCAGCGCTTAGCAGATTGTCAGCAATGGGTTGATTTAGTGTTATCGCAACAAGCCTTATTTGCTGAGCTCGCCCAAGTGGAGCAACAACTGCCACTTCGTATTTGCCATAACGACACAAAAATCAACAATATGCTGTTTGATAAGCGTGATATGTCTAGCATGGCAGTCATCGATATCGACACCTGCATGAAAGGCTACTTAATGTATGACTTTGGTGACATGGTACGGGCGTTTTGCTCACCTGAGGAAGAAGACTCTACAGCGCTCGATAAAGTCATTGCTCGCCCTGAGATTATTAAAGCAGCCACTCAAGCCTATACCGAGCAGTTATCTGCAATATTAACACCGCTGGAAAAACGCAGCCTGTGGTTAGGCATTAAAGTGATGGCGTTGATGCTAGGTTCGCGGTTTTTAACCGATCATTTAAATGGTGATGTGTACTTTGGTATTCATCGTGAGGGCCATAACCTCGATCGCGCGGCAAACCAGTTAACCATATATAACAGCTTGGTTGCCCAAGAAGCGCAATTAGTGACGCTATTTGAATAATAACTAGGCTGTTTCAAATCATTTTCATAAACCAAAACGTCGATAAGGCTGAACCATGAAGTACCAATGGATATTGTTTGACGCCGATGAAACCCTGTTTGATTTTGATATATTTAGCGGCCTAAAGCTGATGTTTTCACACTTTGATATTGATTTTAACGCCAGTGATTTTGAATTTTATCAATCGGTAAACAAGCAGCTTTGGCTGGATTATCAACAAGGATTAATTGATGCCGCGCAGCTGCAACACACCCGCTTTTTACATTGGGCTGAAAAGCTCAATGTCACTACCAAGCAACTTAACAGTGATTTTTTAGCGGCCATGGCCGATATCTGTCAGCCATTACCGGGGGCGAAACAGCTGGTTGATAGCCTAAAAGGCAAAGCCAATTTAGGCATAATCACCAACGGCTTAACTGAGCTGCAAAATGTGCGCCTTGAACGCACCGGCTTTAAGTCGTCATTTGAGCATGTGGTGATTTCTGAAGAGTTTGGTAAAGCCAAACCCGATGTCAGTATTTTTGAGCATACCTTTAAGCTGATGGGTAACCCTGAAAAGCACAATATTTTGATGGTGGGCGATAACCTGCATTCAGATATTTTAGGCGGCGTTAATGCTGGGATTGATACCTGTTGGCTCAATCATCACGGTAAACAAACCGTCGATGGCATTACGCCAACGTTTGAAGTCAAAGACCTACAGCAACTACATGATGTACTGCATTCAGTGAGTTAGATAGCTCGATTTTTAGCATAAACAAAGCCACTCGATTGAGTGGCTTCTTTTTGGGTAAATCTTTAGCTCAAAGTATCAGCTCGAAGCATTATCCCTGAACATTAGCCCTGAACATTAGCCCTGAACATTAGCCTAGCAGGTTAACTCAAGCACTCGTTTCAGCCGCTTTAGGAAACGCCTCATGATAGGCAATCATAAAGTCTTCTCGAATGTGTTGCTCTAAATGGGTTGCCCGTTCAGTGGGGCAAAAAATCATAATATGCACCATTTGCTCGCCCGCAGGGCCGCTATGGATATGAATATGTGGCTCAGGTCCTGGCAGGTCAACGCCAGCATGTCTTTCAATAATATTATTATAGCGAGTTGCTACTTCAAAAAAGTCTTCACAGTGGGCTTCAATCTTGCTGGTTAATGCAGGAAACAGCGGATACAAGTTTACAAACTCAACCACGGTAATGGAAAAGCTATGGTAAACATAACGCTTCATGAAATTGAGGTTTTTCACCGCATAACTAAAAAACATACTATTAGGGAAGGTGACTGTTTTACCGGTGTAATGGTACTGACCATGGTGCAAGTCGATTTCTTGGATCACCGTCGCCATTAAGTTGTGTTCAATGACCTCGCCGCACAGCTTACCCACTTCAATCCAGTCACCGATGACAAATGAGCGCGAACTCGCCCGCTGAATGGAGCCAGTAAAACACAGAATAATCTCTTTTGACGCCACCACAAAGGCAATGGCTATCGCGGTCACAGACAGCGCGAACTTATTGATTTCTGTCTGCCACAGTAAAAATAAAATCATCACGATTAAGATGAAAGTGCCGTTTTTAGTCCGCGACATCCACTTACGCTGCCCTTCGCTCACAAAAGCGATATCACCACGAATTTTAGACACCACAAAGCGTTTAAGCATCGACAGCAATAGGATGATTAATACGGTAACAAACAACTTATAGGTTGCTAAAAAATCAATGACGATAGTGAGTTGTTCCACAAAACCTTCTTAAATAACGATAACTTGGTGATAATTCAGCGATAAGACTCACTGTAACATAGCTAGTGATTAAGTCAGCTTTGACCAGTGTTTTATCTTCGATATTCGTGAATTAGCCTTTTTTATTAACAATAGAATGCACTTAAGGAAGCTGAAATGTATTGGAGTACCAGCTCATGAAGTATCCCTTAATGCGATATAACCTATGGGATAGTCATTAAGGGCTCAAGGCACCAAACAAGCAATCAAACTCACTATGGGTTAGTTTTACCTGTTGTAGCGTGTGAAACGAAGGTTGTTATAAGGCCTACAAACTTTACAAACTAAAATAGAAAGCCCAGCATTCGCTGGGCTTAGTTTTATAAAACGCGTGTAAAATGCTTACTCAACGTTTTGGATCTGTTCTCTCATCTGCTCAATAAGCACTTTAAGTTCTACCGCTGCGGCGGTGACTTCTGCGCTGATTGACTTAGACGCTAGGGTGTTAGATTCACGGTTGAATTCTTGCATCATGAAATCTAAGCGGCGGCCTTGTGCGCCACCTTTTTTGAGGATTAAGCGCGTTTCTGCAACGTGTGCATCAAGGCGATCCATTTCTTCTGCGACATCCATCTTTTGTGCAAGTAGCACCATTTCTTGCTCCATACGAGCAGGATCAAGTTCGCCGGTGATTTCAGCTAAACGGTTGGTTAGCTTGTCACGTTGCCATTGCATCACGGCTGGCATGTGCTCGCGCACGATGGCCACTTGTTCAACAATTTGGTCTAGGCGGGTTTGCAACATAGTATTGATTGCTTCACCTTCACGGCCGCGAGCTTCGATAAATTGCGCTACAGCGCCATCAAAAGCCACCAGTAAGTCTTTATTGATGTCGCCCATGTCTTGCTCTGCGCCAGACATCACACCAGGCCAGCGTAGAATGTCGGCTAAGTTAAGCTCGCCATGGCTAGATTCTTTCTTTAACCACTCTGCTGCGTTAAGTAGTTGCTTGGCCAAGTCTTGGTTTAGGCGCATTTCACTGCTGCCAGACTCTGATAGTTCATAACGTAAGTTGACCTCAACCTTGCCGCGGTTTAAGCGTTTACGTAGGCGATCGCGCAATACTGGCTCTAGGCTACGCATTTGCTCTGGTAAGCGTAAGTAGGTTTCTAAGTAGCGTTGATTGACTGAGCGGATTTCCCACGAGGCTGTGCCCCATTCGGCTTTGTGCTCAATGCGAGCGTAGGCGGTCATACTTTGGATCATTGTGAACCCTGATTAATTAGCAACGTAAATAGTGTGTCGATTATAGTCTGCTGATTGTGAAGGTCAAAGCTTAGCAAGTTTTATCAACTGGCTTTTGAGCTATTTATACTGGTTAGTGTGCAACTTAAGCGGCTTTTATCAGTCACAGCATTGCGATTAAGGTACGAGTGTCGTCTACCTATCATGGAAATAGTCTGCTGTGGTGACCATAGTCATCGAATTAAGCCGATGAATTGTTTATAGTAGCGGCAATTATTTGCTCACGCCTGCTGCGTGAGTGGTTGTTAATGTTTGGAGTAGTCAATTGGACCATTTTGTGTGGAATCTCGACCCAGTATTAATTTCATTTATGGGTTTACAAGTACATTGGTATGGGGCTTTGTTTGCGGCAGCCATTGCCAGTGGTTTTCAAGTTATGAAGCACATGTACAAAAAAGAAGGTTTAGATGTCGCATCGCTAGATAATCTACTGACTTATTGTGTGGTGGGGATTATTGTTGGCGCCCGTTTAGCGCACTGTTTTTTTTACGATCCAAGTTATTATTTTGCCAATCCAATGAAGATTTTGGCCATTTGGGAAGGCGGTTTAGCCAGCCATGGCGGCGGTTTAGGTGCCATTTTAGCGCTTTACTATTACAAGCGTAAAACCGATATGCCGTTTTTGTTTTTACTTGACCGCTTAGCCATTGCGACAGCGATATTTGGCTTTTTTGTACGGATGGCAAACTTTGCCAATTCAGAGATTTTAGGGCTACCGACCACTAAACCGTGGGGCATTATTTTCGAACGTATTGATATGCTGCCGCGCCATCCGGCGCAGTTATATGAGGCCATTAGCTATTTAGTTATCTTTATTGCTTTGTTTGCTTTGTATAAATTTACCAACTTAAAACAAAAGCACGGGGTTATTTTTGGACTGTTCTTGTGTAGCGTATTCAGCGCACGTTGGGCCATCGAAATGGTCAAGGTTAAGCAAGCCGCTTATGCCACAGATTGGACCATGAGTGCAGGGCAATTATTGAGTATTCCATTTTTAGTGGTAGGTGTGGCGCTGTTGGTGCTGCCTATGATTAAAAAGACTAAGTAGATTTAGCGAGACTATTTACGACTATTAATTGTTTTAAGGCGTTAAAAAGCCGAGTTGGTTGCTGCATGCAGTGATGAGCTCGGCTTTTTTGTATCTAGCTGAAAGCAATGCTAGCGGTATATCAGGGCTAACTTTCTGTAAGTGCTGGCGCTATATAGGTGCGAGTTAAGCTCGGATCATGCGGTAAATCTCATCGATACTGATTGTCTTGCCTTGCTCTAATTTTTTAATTCCTGCGACTATGGCGCTGTTTACTGGGGTTGCCACTTGGTGGTTGAGCCCAAGCTTTACGACTGCGCCATTTAGGTAATCAATTTCTGTGGGGCGCTGTGCGTGTATATCTTGCCACATCGATGAACGTGCGTGCGGGTCGATTGCCAACATGGGTTTTGCTATCAAGGTAAATAAGCTATCAGGTAGCGATAAAATCAGCGGTAGCAAGCTGGGTTTAACTTTGGCGAATTGGGCCAGTGGTAAGTGTGCTTGTTTGCAGACCTTAAGCCACTCTTGCATTGCCATGGCCAGTAGTTTTCGGGTTTTGCGCTGGCTTAATTGCTGCTTTATCGGTACATCACATATGGCGTTTAAGGCGTTATTGAGGTTGAGCAGTAATTTACCATTAATAATGGCCGTCATATCGGTTGCTAATGTGCAGCTGATATTTGCCTGTGCATTGTTCATCGCGGTGTCAATGGCGCGCGTTTGCGGGCATGTGTTGAAGGTAAACACGCCTTCAGTGCCTTTATGAAAGCTGGCGTTATCTTGCTGCAATACATTAAACGGGGTGATGCCCTGAAAGATTTGCCTTGCTTGATTGCGGTTTTTAAAGGCTTGCTGAAGGATTTCAAGGCTACCTAGGCCATTTTGCATTAATACGATGGCGCTTTGCTGGGTTGATATTGCTAATAAGTCATCGATGATGCTGGTGAGTTGGTGGCATTTTAGGGTGACAAAGATGACATCGAATTGCGTTATTTGCTCATTATCGCCGCTATTATTATCACTTTTATTACGGCTCTTATTAACAGACTGGTTGATATCGGTCATCAGTGCATCTGGCATGACGCGTTGATCTAAGCCTTGATAGTCGGTAAGCCGAATACCGTTATTTTCAATAATGCTGTGTTTAATCCGTGGCCGGCAAATAACACTGACATCAAGCTTAGCGAGCTTGAGTTCGCCTGCTAAAAAACAGCCTGTTGAGCCGGCACCAAAGATGGCAATTTTCATGTGTCTCACATCATTTAAACAATATTTAATCCCTCAGTGTGCCGTTTTGTTAATAAAAATCCAATAAGGGTTTTGTTAAGCGTGGCATCCACTGAAACAAGTCACTATAATATGCTGCGAAATTAAGTCATCAATTCCACACTATAGGAAATGCATATGCGTCCAAGCGACAGAACACCTGCACAATCTCGTCCAGTTACGATTACTCGTCAATTTACAGCTCACGCTGAAGGTTCGGTGTTGGTTGAATTTGGTGACACAAAAGTTTTATGTACTGCCAGTTTTGAAGAAGGCGTACCACGTTTTCTTAAAGGCCAAGGCCAAGGCTGGGTAACTGCTGAATACGGTATGCTTCCTCGTTCGACTCATAGCCGTATGCAACGTGAAGCTGCTCGTGGCAAGCAGTCTGGTCGTACTCAAGAAATCCAACGCTTAATCGGCCGTTCATTACGTGCAGCTGTTGATATGAAAGCATTGGGTGAAAACACTATCGTTATCGATTGTGACGTGATTCAAGCTGACGGCGGAACACGTACTGCAGCGATTACTGGTGCTTGTGTTGCATTAGTTGACGCGCTGAACTGGGCGCGTGGTAAAGGTATTTTAAAAACTAACCCGCTTAAGTTCCTTATTGCTGCTGTTAGTGTTGGTATTTATAAAGGTGAGCCAATCTGCGATTTAGAATATATCGAAGATAGCGCTGCTGAAACTGACATGAACGTTGTGATGACAGAAACCGGTAAGATGATTGAGATCCAAGGTACTGCTGAAGGCGAGCCATTCAGCCACGAAGAGTTATTAAGCTTACTTGAGCTTGCGAAGCACGGCATTCGCGAAATTGTCGATACGCAAAAAGCGGCATTAAGCTAAAGCGTATTTGATTAAGGGGCTACTTGAATAAGGTGGCCCTTTTTTTAAGCTGCATTTAATACAAAAAAGATTACCCAACAGATAACAGTGTTAAGGAGATAATGTGAAAGCATATCAACGTGAGTTTATTGAATTTGCTCTTGAGCGTCAGGTATTACGCTTTGGTGAGTTCACCTTAAAATCAGGCCGTACTAGCCCTTACTTTTTCAATGCGGGTTTATTTAACACGGGTCGTGATTTAGCGCGTTTAGGTCGTTTTTATGCTGCTGCATTGGTTGATTCTGGTATCGATTACGATTTAGTGTTTGGTCCTGCTTATAAAGGTATCCCGATTGCGACAACTACCGTTGTGGCTTTATGTGATCATCACGATAAAGATGTGCCTTACTGCTTTAACCGTAAAGAAGCGAAAACTCATGGTGAAGGCGGCTCATTAGTGGGTAGTGAACTTGCTGGCAAAGTGATGTTAGTGGATGATGTGATCACCGCGGGCACCGCAATTCGTGAATCGATGGAAATCATTGCTGCACACGATGCAAGCTTAGCGGGTGTATTAATTGCGCTTGATAGACAAGAAAAAGGTAAAGGCGAGTTATCAGCGATTCAAGAAGTTGAGCGCGACTTTGGCTGTGACATCGTGTCTATCGTTAAGCTGTCTGACTTGATTAGCTATTTATCTGAAAAACCTGGCATGGAAAAAGAGCTAGCGTCAGTGAGTGCTTACCGCGAGCAATACGGTATTTAATCCGTCTTCACTTAAAGCTAAAAGCAAAAGCCAGTCATATGACTGGCTTTTTTGATTCTGTTGTTTGGCAATGCTACCAATTTATACCGAGCAAATTAGCACTTAGACTGATGTAAAAACTCAGCGCGGGTAGCAGGATTTGATTTAAACACCCCACCTAACGCTGTGGTGGTGGTTGAACTGGTTGAGTCCATAACGCCACGGGATTTAACGCAGTAATGCACTGCATCCATTTTGACCGCCACATCTTTGGTTTCAAGCAAGGTTTGTAATGCCACTAACACTTGCTGGGTCAGTCTTTCTTGCACTTGTGGACGCTGGGCAAAAAAGCGCACAATGCGGTTGATTTTTGATAAACCGATGATTTTAGTGCGTGGCAAGTAAGCAACGGTGGCAAAGCCATCAATAGTCACTAAATGGTGCTCACAGGTACTGGTGAGGCTGATATCTTGCACTCGCACCATTTCATCAACGCCCATCTTATTATCGATGACGGTGATTTTAGGGAAGTTCTGGTAATCAAGCCCAGAGAAAATCTCATCAACATACATTTTGGCAATACGGCGCGGTGTATCCATTAAGCTATCGTCTGATAAGTCTAACGCCATTAACGTCAGCACTTCTTTCATGTGATGCTCAATTTTTTCTTTACGCTCTTCTGCAGTTCGAGTTTGCGGCAACATTGGGGTTTCAAGTCCTTGTTCAGTCAGTGCTGCTTTAACTTTTAACGCGGCTTCACTTAATGCCATCTTATCCTCCAACCACAGGGGTAATACTTAATGAGTGTATGCTAAAAATGACGTTAACGCTTTATAGGCAAGCGCTGCATCAAAGATCAGGGACGGGATAATAACGTGATTTAGGTCAAATTAATATTATTGAAATAAAAAAAGCCGACCTTTTTAGTCAAGTATCGGCTTTGGTGTGAGGCGACAAAATTACAACTTGAGATTATCTTTCAAAAAACTCAACATCTTATTGTAGTATTTGGCTCTATGTTCATCATTATAAAAGCCATGACCCTCATCATCCATGACTAGTTTTTGATAAGGGTATTTGTGCTGCTTTAAGCCTTTTTCTAATGACTCTAACTGCTCAATGGGTGCTCTCTCATCATTGCCGCCATGAACGAGTAATAAGCTGGCTTTAAGCTTATCGGTATTAAAGGCGGGTGACATGGCTTTAAGTTGTTGAGGGTTTTCCCCAAGCACATCTTTTAAATAGCTAGTGCCACTTCGAGATTCTTGTACATCACCTTCTTCAAACATCATTTCTAAATCGTAAACACCGGCAAAGCCAATGGCGCACTTGAATAAATCAGGCTCAATAATGGCACTTTGTAGGGCGCTGTAGCCGCCAAAACTGCCGCCCACAATACAAATGCGATCTTTATCTGCAAAACCTTGGTCAACTACATATTTGGTGCCATCAATGATGTCGTATTGAATCTCAGAGCCCCACTTTTGATAACCATCTTGTTGAAATTGTCCACCAAAACCACCTGAACCTCGAAAGTTAACCTGTAATACCGCCATGCCTTGATTCGCCAGTAACTGATTTTGTGGGTCAAAACCCCAATTGTCGCGGATATAATGTGGGCCGCCATGGGGGTTAACAATCAGTGGTAGGTTTTTGGCTTCTTTACCTGCGGGCAAGGTGAGGTAGCCTGAAATCGTTTTACCATCACGACTGGTGAAATTAATAGGTTTAACTTCAGCCATGGCATCAGGGTCTAGCCAGCTTTTTTCAGATAAAAGATATTCAAGTTTGGTGTTTTCGGTATCAAATAAGTAGTAATCACCAGGGTTGCGATCGTTGAAGGCTTTAATGATAGCGAGTTTAGCGTCGTTAGTTTCACTGACTATTTGGATTTGATGTCCAGGTAGTGATGCCAGCAATTGTTTAACTAGTTTGGAGTGGGGATCTTGTTTATCTACAAAGGCATAAGTTGGATATCCGCTATCGAATTCGACGGCATAAAGCTGTTTGGTTTTTTTATTAATCCAATAGTTGCTTGGGTCAACATCTTCATCTTGAACAACCAGTTGCTTTTCGCCGCTAGTTAAATCAATTTTATACACCCCCAAGGTGTGATTGTCTTCTCTGCCAGCGGCAAAAATGGTGTCAGGGTTATTGGCGAATGAAATGGGATAAAAATCAGTCAAACCAAGATTAAGCTTGCTACTGTTCAGCCAATCGCCTTCATGGCGATAAAATATTTGGGTTTTATTTTGACTATCGATACCAGCTACAAATTTTACTTCGCCTGTATGATTGGTTAAAAAGCTAGCTTTACCTATGGGAGAGGTAACGATTTTGCGTCTTTTACCAGTATAGAGATCGACACGATATACATCTTGAAGGCTATCATAACCTCTCGAAAGCGCACTGCTCCATGGTATCGCATTGACCAGCATGTGTTTATTGTTTTCTGGCATTGGATCAAGTATGAATGCAGTGGCATTAATAGCGGTGTTTTTCTTTATATGGGAACCGGTTTGTTGCTCGCCACTGTTATAGCCAAATAAGTATTTTTTGCGTGAGCCATCAGCGTTAATAGCAAATAATTCGCCATAATATTGTGGAATGTCGGACCAACCTTTTAAATAGACTTTTTGTAGCACAATACGTTCATGGTTTGCCCATACATAATTGCCGACTTCGGCATTACCTGGAAAGTTGAGCGCATTGAGCAGCTTTTTGGTTTTTGTTTCTAAAATAACTAAGGTTTTTTTGCCATTGTGGCTAGTTAATGCACTGAGGTAATCACCTTCTGGAGAAATTTTGACATCGCTAAACTCTGCCCCTTTACTGAAAAGGCTCGCATCAGATAATGATGCCGCATGAGATATTGAGGGAATAAAGGCCAGCAGACAGGCTGCAATAACAGCAGTGTGTTTCATAAACATCCTTGTTAATTTTTGTAGTGGTAATATTTATCGATAGCTATCGATAAACTAAAGCCAAAGTACGACATTTAATTAACAAATACAATTTATCGGCAATAAAAAACGCACCGAAGTGCGTTTTAGATATGTTGTTGTTTTGTGTTAATTCAACGACCATAATAAGCGATATTAACAATACTAATAGGTTAGCTTCTCAGCAGTTGCTGCTGAATAAACTGCCACTGTTCATCGAAGTGCTTAGTGGGCTTTTGTTTGAACTCACTACGCACAAACTGAGCGATTCTCCCTTCTGCTACTGCAAGCAGTAGGTTGGCAAGTATGGCTTCGTCGATATTAAAACCTTTGCCTTCACGGAGGGTTTTTTCACGCAGTATTTGTTTGATTTGGGTTTCAATTTTGGCAAACAGTGCGCTAATGCGGCTGCGTAAACGTTCATTTTCACCTAAAAGTGCATCACCATTGAGCACCCGTGAGATCCCCGGGTTACGCTCTGAAAACACCAGTAAGAGTTGCAGTACCAGCTCACAACGTTTCATGGTGTCTTTTTCTTCATCCATGATGATATTCAAGCGCGATAAAATCGCATCTTCAATAAACTCGATCAAGCCTTCAAACATTCTCGCTTTACTTGGGAAGTGGCGATATAACGCCGCTTCTGAAACACCAACTTCAGCTGCCAACTTAGCAGTGGTAATACGTTGACCAGGGCTGGTTTCCAGCATATGCGCAAGGCACTGTAAAATGTGCTCACGACGATTTATTTTTGGGCTAGCCGCCATTATTTATTCCTAGGATTGTGACTACTTGTAAAGGTTATTTGGTGCCAGAATGACCAAATCCACCTTCACCACGTTCTGAGGTATCAAACTCATCGACTAAGGTAAACTGCGCCTGTACTACAGGCACAAAAACTAACTGCGCTAAACGATCGCCTATTTCGATGCTGTAGGCTTTATCGCTGCGGTTCCAGCAAGACACCATTAAGGGGCCTTGGTAGTCTGAATCAATTAAGCCGACTAAATTGCCTAATACGATGCCATGTTTATGACCTAAGCCTGAGCGAGGCAAGATCACGGCAGCTAAGCTTGGATCGGCAACATGTACAGCTATGCCAGTTGGGATTAATACGGTTTCACCTGGCTCGATAACCATAGTGGTATCAATCATGGCACGTAAGTCCATACCTGCACTGCCTGGGGTGGCATAAGCAGGTAAAGGAAACTCGCTGCCAATACGCGAGTCGAGAAGTTTAAGTTCTACAGGTGTTTTCATGATGTTTTAATCTTTGCTGCTATCAAAGTAAGTAATTGCGTTGCCAGTGTCAGTTTGTCTGTTGCGGGTAGTTTTTCACTACCGTCTTTCCAGAACACCTGCAGCGCATTGTTATCGGCGTTAAACCCTAGACCTGCAATTGATACGTCATTGGCAGCAATAAGATCTAATTTTTTGCGTTCAAGCTTGCCACGGGCATATTCTTCTACGTTATCGGTCTCTGCAGCAAAACCTACAGTGAAAGGTCGATTTTTTAGCGCTGAAACGCTGGCTAAGATATCAGGATTGCGAACGAGCGCAAGTTGCATATGCTCAGCCGACTTTTTGATTTTAGATTCAGCGACGGTGGCGATGCGGTAATCGGCCACTGCAGCGCAGCCGATAAAAATTGCTTGGTCTTCAATGTTTTCCATGACGGCATCTAACATCTGTTGTGCTGATTCGACATTGATGCGCTTAACGCCTGAAGGTGTGGCCAGATTAACAGGGCCGCTAATGAGGGTGACTTCAGCGCCCATTTGGGTTGCGGCTGCGGCTAATGAAAAGCCCATTTTACCTGAGCTATGGTTAGAGATGTATCGAACCGGATCGATTGCTTCACGGGTTGGGCCCGCAGTCAGGATCAATTTGTAACCGTTTAATGGTTTTTCAGCTGGGGCGAAATACTGCACCAGTTGCTCAGCAATGGCCAAGGGCTCTTGCATTCGACCTGGGCCGACTTCGCCACAAGCTTGATCGCCACTGGCAGGCCCCCAAACGGTGATGCCTTTACGTTTAATGTTGGCAAGGTTCTCTTGGGTTGCAAGGTTGCGATACATTTGCTGGTTCATGGCTGGGCAAACGATAATTGGCGCTTCAGTAGCAAGGCAGGTGGTGGTTAACAGTTCATCTGCCATACCTGCATTAATACGCGCAATGAGGTTAGCGGTCGCTGGTGCGACGATAACCACATCAGCCCATCTGGCGAGCTCAATATGTCCCATTGCGGCTTCAGCTGCTGGATCGAGTAAATCTGAGGCCACAGGATGACCTGATAGCGCTTGAATTGTCAGTGGGGTAATAAACTCCATGGCGCTTTGGCTCATGACCACACGAACATCAGCACCGCGCTCTTTAAGGCGGCGTATTAAGTCGGCACTTTTATAGGCAGCAATACCACCACCTATGCCTAGAAGGACTTTTTTATTTGTCAGCATGTTTTGCTCAATCCTGCTCATCGCGATATTGCGGCTAAGATATCACAATCTAAATAAGGATGATGATCCGAAATTAAAAATATAGACCATAATGATGTGCTAAGGGTCACAACAACTAAGGGTCACAACTCGCTATTTACAAAAAGTTATTGCTACCCACTATCTATAACTTACTCATACAAGTATGAGTGCCCCCATCACGGATGACATTAAACAAGGAGTGTTTATGGCGATTAAAGACTGGCCTGAAGGAGAAGGGCCAAGAGACAAATTATTACATTTAGGTGCAGGGCATTTATCGGATGCCGAGTTACTGGCGGTTTTACTGCGAAATGGCATAGCAGGTCAAAATGCGGTCGATCTTGCCCGAGATATGATTGGTCAGTTTGGCGGATTAAGGGCTTTATTTTGTGCACCGCGTAGTCAAGTTTGCCAATTGTCGGGTGTTGGGCCGGTAAAATATGCCCAATTACAGGCGGCATCGGAGATTTCTAAGCGAATTTCGCAAGAAAATCTGCGTAGAGGGCAAATTTTGGTAAATCCTGATTTAACTCGGGACTATTTAATGAGACAATTAGCAGACCGATCCTATGAAGTGTTTGCATTACTATTGTTGGATAGCCAACATAGAGTGATTCAATTTGTAGAATTATTCCGCGGAACGATTAATTCTGCATCAGTCTACCCACGTGAAGTGGTGAGCTTGGTGTTGGAAAAAAAAGCTGCGGCAGTCATAGTGTGTCATAATCACCCGTCTGGCATTGCAGAGCCAAGTCAGGCAGATCGGCAAATTACTGACAGATTAAAAAAAGCCTTATCTACTATCGATGTTTCTCTTTTAGATCATATGGTTGTAGGCGATCAGGAGATAGTTTCTTTTGCTGAACGCGGGTGGATAAATTAAACAACGCTTGACCTTATTTTTGTTATCGTGTATAAAATGCGCCCTCTTTGTGCCTCGGGCGACGGCCACACGAGGCACATAAATGCTCGAGCGTTTTAAAATTGTTTTTGGAGAAGATTGACATGTCAAGAGTATGCCAAGTTACTGGCAAGAAGCCTATGGTTGGTAACAACCGTTCGCACGCTAAAAATTCGACTCGTCGTCGTTTTTTACCTAACCTACAAAACCACCGTTTTTGGTTAGAAGAAGAAAAACGCTTCGTGCAACTACGTGTATCTACCAAAGGTATCCGTATCATCGACAAAAAAGGTATTGAAGTTGTTGTTAAAGAACTTCGTGCCCGCGGCGAGAAGGTATAATAGAAAATGGCTAAATCTAAAGGTAATCGTGAGAAGATCAAATTAGTATCTAGTGCTAAAACTGGTCACTTCTACACTACTGAAAAAAATAAGCGTAACATGCCTGAAAAAATGGAAATCAAGAAATTTGATCCAGTTATTCGCCAGCACGTTATGTACAAAGAAGCTAAAATCAAGTAATTGATTTTGTTCTTTTAAAAAAGTCCCTTTATGGGGCTTTTTTTTTGCCTGTCAAAAATGTAATCCAGATCTCCGCGTTATCAATTTCAATCAGTTATGCTTTTCTCTTGCTTTATAAACAACGCCTTACAGTGATAGAGGTCGTTACGCTTATTTTGTCTTCATTATTCACTTATTGACGCTATATTGCCGCCTTATGCATAAACGCCATTTGAACTATTTGGCGGTTATGTGAGCTTATTTACTGCTTTATAGGCACTATTTATGGCCTAAAACTATTACTAATGCGATAAAATGCTTTTAAAGTGAATTTAAATGCAATATTATTGCGTAATTATATTTGTTGGTGGTTTTGTCACTGACTGTTCTGATTGATTATTTGTTTAGGGGTTAATGTGCCTTTAAGAACCACAGAGCTGGTTGATGGTTTCCGCCATTCAGCGCCATACGTTAATGTTCATCGCGGAAAAACCTTTGTTGTCATGCTTGGCGGCGAAGCCCTGCTGCATAATCAATTTAGAGGCATCTTAAACGATGTCGCCTTGTTGCACTCCTTAGGGATTAAAGTGGTGTTGGTCTACGGTGCAAGGCCGCAAATTGATAGCGCCATGCACAGTGCGGGTATTGAACCGAGTTATCACAACGGCGTGCGCATTACTGATGAAGGCTCATTAAAAGTGATTAAACAAGTTGCAGGCTCAGTGCAATTTGATATTACAGCAAGGCTGTCAATGAGCCTTGGCAACACCCCAATGCAAAATGCACAAATCAACCTTGTCAGTGGCAACTTTGTTATTGCTCAGCCTTTGGGAGTCGATGACGGGGTGGATTTTTGCCTAACGGGCAAAGTGCGCCGTATTGATACTCAAGGTATTGAACGCCAGCTGGAAAAAAATTGTATTGTATTGATGGGGCCTATTGCGGTTTCTGTCACTGGCGAATGTTTTAACTTAACCGCCGAAGAAGTGGCCACCAAAGTGGCTATAAAGCTTAAAGCCGACAAAATTATTGGTTTTAGTAATACCCACGGCATTTTGGGCAAAGACGGCGAGGTGATTGCTGAGCTGATGCCAAACGGCGCGCAGTCCATCTTGGATGAAATGCAAACGGCGGGTAAATCCTGTGTGGGCACCATGGCATTTTTAAAGGCCAGTATTGATGCTTGTCGTAATGGCATTCCACGTTGTCACTTGGTGAGCTACCTTGAAGATGGCACTTTGCTACAAGAGTTGTTCTCCCGTGAAGGTATTGGTACCCAAATTGTTACTGAAAGCGCTGAGCGCTTAAGACGCGCCACCATTGGCGATATCGGTGGAGTATTAGACCTTATTCGCCCATTAGAGGAGCAAGGGGTGCTAGTGCGCCGCTCCCGTGAGCAGCTGGAAATGGAAATTGAGCAGTTTATGTTGATTGAGCGCGATAGCTTAGTCATTGGCTGCGCGGCGTTATATCCCTTTGAAGAAGACAATGCCGGTGAGTTTGCCTGTTTAGTGGTGCATCAAGACTATCGTGATGCTGACAGAGGCAGTGTGTTGCTGAACAATATTATTGGCCAAGCACGGGTTCGAGGTTATTCGAAACTGTTTGCCTTAACCACCCGCAGTATTCATTGGTTCTTGGAGTTCGGCTTTAATATTGTTGATGTTGAACAGCTGCCTAACGCAAAAAAGAAGCTGTATAACTTCCAACGCAATTCAAAAGTTCTGGCGTTGGACTTGTAAGCTGTATTGCGATTGTGCCGTTATAGCAATGCCACCGTGGAGGTTACTTTACGGTGGCATTTTTGTGTATTTCAGATGTTAACTCATCATGGTTACTGATTTTTAGGCAAGATTTGGGGTGATAAAACTATGCCGGTCAGCATGTTATGAAGATTATGATAATATTGAAAAATGAATAAAGATGTATCCTTATAAAAACACATCACTAAGTAGGAAAAATGACTGAAATAGCATTAGCAGGATTAAGCAGTCACGGCATGTTCAATTTTGTCGGGGTGCTGGTTGGGTTAGTAGGGCTAACGGCGCTGATTTGGGTAAAGAAATTACCGAGCACTGCGTTGTATGTTAGCTACGGGATTATTTTATTCCTGTTTATGCTGTTCTCATGGACCCTGTATCAAACCAATAATAGCCAGTTGACGCTAAAGCCTGACAATAAGCCTTTGACGTTATCGATCCCCCTTTACAGTCAGGATTTCAACACGGATGAATTACTTTGGCAGCAAGTGAGAGTAGTGGACTTAACAACTGAATTAGAATTAACGCCACAGTGGCGTACAAACGGCATAGGCATTGCCGGATACTCACTAGGATGGTTTACCCTTAAAAACGGCGATAAGGCGCTGGTGTCACTCACAAGGGACGATGCCTTGCTACTGCCAACCACTAGAGGCTATGTAATGCTAGTAACCCTAGAGGATAACGAGGCCGCAATGAAAGCCATTGCGGCAATGAAGCATTGAAAAGGCGATAGCTATTAGCTTTGCTTTAAACGGCGACGGCGCTGCAGCGCCATATCAGCGGTAAACAACACTAATGCACTCCAAATAAAGCCAAATGTGACCCCTTTTTCAATATCAAAAGGCTCTTTGAATAAAAATATTGCCAACATGAACATGATACTTGGGCCAATATACTGGAAAAAACCTAGCATGGATAATGGGATACGAATGGCTGCCCCTGCAAAGCACAATAGTGGAATGGTGGTAACAATACCTGCGGCCACTAAGGTTAAGTTCATTCCAATATCGTTAGTGAGCATATTTGCCGATGCGGTATCAAGCGTTAGGGCTAAATAAGCTAATGCCACAGGCAGTAAAATAGCGGTTTCAACCAATAAACCCGCTTTAGCATCAATGTTGACTTTTTTACGTAATAAACCATAAAAACCAAATGATGCTGCCAGCGCTAAAGACACCAATGGGATAGAGCCAAAGGAGATGAGCTGGATGAGCACCCCGATACAGGCAAGCGCCACCGCAAACCACTGTAATTTTCGTAGCCGCTCAGATAAAAATACCATTCCAAGCAATACGTTAAATAGTGGATTAATGAAATAACCTAAACTGGCATCGAGCATGTGGCCGTTGTTGATCGCCCAAATGAAAATCAGCCAATTAAGTGCAATCAGTACCGAGGTCAGCGCCAACACCAGTAATTGTTTTGGCTTTTTCAATAACAGTGTTAGGCGTGAAAATCCGCCAATAAACTGCATTAAAATGATGATAAAGATAAAGGACCACACCACGCGGTGAGCCAAGATTTCGAAGGCTGACACATCAGCCAGTAATTTAAAATACAGTGGTGCTATGCCCCATAAGCAATAAGCACAAATGGCGAGGATAATGCCTTTACGTGTTTCAATATCTTGCATGAATTTCCACAAACAACTGACAAAGAGAGGGCGATTGTAGGTTGCCTTTGACGATCTCTCAAGCTAATCGCTCAATCATTTTTTAATCAAGATTAAGCCATTAGCCCAAGCATTATTACAGTTGCTATATATCAGCCAAATGACTAATTTTAAGCGTCTGTTTATATTGAATGTTTAGTTTTTTGGCTTTGCTGGGTTAACCCACCATATAGGTCCCAGTACCGAAGGCTATATGGGTACCTTGTTCGTTATGTAATTCCATGCGACAGACTGACACCCGATTGCCTGAACGAATGACGCAACCAGTGCCAGTAAATATTTCTCCACGTCCAGGGCGTAGAAAATCAACGCGCATATCAATGGTGCCTAATGTGGTAAGGCGCTGCTGTAATTGCTCCAAGGTCCAGTCATCTCTGCTTGAGACTAAGCCGGCAAAACAGGTCAGTCCGCCAACCACATCGAGCAAGGTTGCAGTAACCCCGCCGTGTAAAATATTTTGATGAATATTGCCGATGAGCTCAGGCTTCATTTTAATCATCACTTCAACACCACTCTCATCATAGCGCTTAATCTCTAAGCCTAATAAATTATGAAATGGCACATGTTGGTCAAATATTTCAGCAACTTGCTTCAATGCTTGCAGTTGGACATCCGTAGTCATCAGCAGCCTTATGGATATAATTATTGTAGAGTATTTAATCTAACGTGTTTCGCGGGATAAAATCAATGCTGCATTATTAGTGAACCTTGCTTTTCCAATTTTATCAGCGGTTTAACATTCACACTAATGCACTAGCGAATGTATAGAATCAATGGATCATCAGATTACCGTGGTTACTGCTAAATATGCAGTTTTGGAATGTAAATACGAAAGATACTGCGTTTTTACACGTTATTTGTATCAAAGTTTTTTTCTCTATTGCGTAACATTGAAACTGTTAAAGAGATGTAACGGCGCACTTGAGTGGTGTAACAATTGATTAACGTGACAATTGACCCAAGTGCTCACACAAAATTTAGAGGGTAGCCAAATGTCATTAAGTAATCACTTTCTTCCTAAGAAAATTGCTGTAGCAGTAATTTTCGCCTTATCAGGAAGTACAGTTTTGCATGCAGAAGAAGCAAGCAAAGAAAATAGCAATCTCGATAATATTGAAAAAATTGTTGTTTCCGCTCGTGGACGCACAGAAACATTGCAACAAATCCCCGATTCAGTAACTGTATTTAGTGATGAAGATATTAAAGCTGCCCGTATCACGACTATTAAAGATTTTTCCGCACTGACACCAAACTTAAACGTATCGAGTAATTTTCGCTCGGGCCTTAACTTTGTCACAGTGCGTGGACTCATAACGCCACAAGTTGGTGAAGCACCTATCGCTTATGTCGTCGATGGCATAACGGTGCCTAATTTAGAATTTATTAATCAAGGCTTGCACGACATAGAGCGAATCGAAGTATTAAGAGGTCCGCAAGGTGCTTTGTATGGTAAAAATGCCATTGGTGGTGCCATTAATATTGTCACCAAGCAAGCAACGGATGAGCTTGAAGGTAGCGTACAAGCCTCAATTGCAGAAGGCAGTGATAAAAAGGTTAACGCTGCAATAAGCGGCCCTATGATAGAAGATAAAGCCTACTATAGGCTTTCTGCAAACTATCAAGATTTTGATGGATTAATCGACAATAATTACCTTAATGAAACCGTCGATTATGTCGACGGTGCTTTCGGTACTCAAGGTATGCTTAAGTTTTATTTGAGTGACGATACGGCGTTGACTTTAAACGGTAGCTATTCTGAGAAAACTCAGGGTAGTAATTATATGGCCTTTATTACTAAAGAAGAATTAGAAGACTTCTCAGTAAAGCCTGATGCCAATGCGGTTGGTCTTGATGAATCAACACTGTGGTCTGTTTCTGCTAAGTTAGAACAAGGGACTGATTATGGTGATTTGACCCTTATTGCTGCTGCAAATGACTCAGATATTATGTTTTTCTCTGATGGCGACTTTACTCATCAAGAGGCTAGTGAAGATAATTTCTATTTCCCCATCACCCAAATAAATCCAATAGAAGAAGATGCTAGCAGCGCTGAAGCGCGCTTTACTTCGCCAAATGATGACAGTTTACGTTGGTCTGTTGGTGCTTACTATGAAGCAAAAAATAGAAGCGTATCTTATGATCAAGTATGGGATATCACGCCGACTGAACGTGTAACTTATCAGGATGTATTAGCCAACATTGCAGCAGATCCAAGTTTAGTCTTTATTGGTGAAAAAACAGTACAAGAAAGCAGTGCTTATGCGGTGTTTGGGCAGACAAACTACGACATTAAAGATGATTTAGAGCTCACACTGGCACTGCGTTATGACTCTGAAGAGCGTGATGCTTATGATGAAAGAGATCCAAGCGCATCGAAAGTGAATGATACTTTTAGTCAGTTGCAACCCAAAGCTTCAATCGCTTGGCAAATGACAGCAGAACACCTGCTTTATAGCACCTATTCGAAAGGGTTTCGATCGGGTGGTTTTAATGAGTACTCCCCTGCTGTTATTCGAAAGTATGAGCAAGAAATTTCCGATACTGTTGAGTTAGGGCTTAAAACCACTTGGCTAGACGGTGCGCTGTGGTTAAATATGTCAGTCTTTCATATTGAACAGCAAGATGCACAATTTACTCGCTTAAACCCAACGACGTTCACGCTGGAAAATTTAAACATTGATGAAGTCGCTATCGATGGTTTTGAGCTCGAAATGTCTGCATCAGTGACTGATGATATCAGTATTAATTTTGGTCTTGGCTTAATCGATAATGAAATTACCAAAAATACAGGCATTGATATTCTGTCTGGTCGAGATTTAGCTGAAACTGAAGGCGGCACTATGCCGTATGTATCAGATTTTAATTTAAATGGTTCAATTGATTACTCAAAAGAAGCCTTTAGCGACTTTGTATTTAAAGCGCGACTTGCCTTCAACACCTTAGGCCCACGTTCATTCGATATTTTCAATGATGATACTGGCGAGTCCGATGCTCATACCTTTGTAAATGCCAATATAGCCATAGAAAACCAGCAGTGGTCAGTGTCATTATTTGCCTCCAACTTAACCGACGAGGCTTCTCCCGAAACGGTATTCCTATTCAACCCTTTAATTCGTATGCGCAATCAACCTAGACAAGTCGGGGTGCAGGCGCGTTATAACTTCTAGAACGAGACATCGCTAGCGATAATCGCTGGCTGGTGGCAAGTATTACTTACCATCGATTATGGCTAGTTAACATTTAATATAGCTAGCTCAGTCAATAATATTATGACGGGCTAGAGAGGGTTAATTGCCCTAAATTGCAATTAACTTTTGTGAGTAAAAGGTGCAAATTATGACGGTAAGAGTGGCAACAGATGTCGGTGGAACGTTCACCGATCTTGTTTATATTGATGAAGGTAATGTGAAAGCCGTTAAAAGTGATACGACCGCCCCAAATTTTGAGCAAGGTGTGGTTAATGCTGCGATTAAAGCTGAAATTGAGTTGTCAGAGGTCGATTTTTTCGCTCACGGTTCCACCGTTGTTATCAATGCGATTACCGAGCGAAAAGGGGTTAAAACAGGGCTTATCACCACCAAAGGCTTTCGTGATGTGTTAGAGATTGCACGCGGTAATACTCCCGATATTTTTAACAACACATATCAAAAACCCAACCCGTTTGTTGAGCGTCATTTACGTTTAGAAGTTGAAGAGCGTCTCGATTATAAAGGCAATGTTGTCAAGCCGATAAATTTAGATAATTTACAGCACTTGGTGGATTATTTTAAATCTCAGCAAGTTGAAGCTGTAGGGGTGTGTTTTTTACATGCTTATTTAAATCCTGTTCATGAAATTAAAACAGTGCAGGCATTAAAGCTATTGTGGCCTGACGTTAACGTTATTGCGTCACATGAAATATCAAGTGAGTGGCGAGAATACGAAAGAACCAGCACCACAGTGTTATCAGCCTATGTGTTGCCTCCCGCTCAGCAGTATTTGGATAAACTGCAAAGTAAATTACGTGCCAATGGTTTGAAAACTGATCCTTTTATCATGCAATCTAATGGCGGAATAGCCACATTACAATCAGCTCGTGATAATCCAATAACACTGGTTGAATCTGGTCCTGTTGGCGGCATATTAGGGGCGGCAGCCTACGGTGAAGTGATTGGTGATGGCAACATTATGGCCCTCGATATTGGTGGCACGACAGCAAAATGTTCACTTATTCACGATGGTCAAACACGTATCACCACAGAATATGTTTTAGAAAAAACAGCTAAAAAAGCCGGTTACCCTATCAAAACTCCCGTGATTGATATTGTTGAAATTGGCAATGGCGGCGGCAGTATTGCTTGGATTGATGCCGCTAATAGTTTGCATGTCGGTCCGCAAAGTGCGGGTTCTACGCCGGGTCCGGTCGCTTATGGCCGTGGGGGAAGTGCACCAACAACAACGGATGCAAATTTAATTACCGGTAGAATCAATCGTGACAATTTTGCTGGTGGAGCAATACAGCCCGATATTGCCGCAGTGGAAGCGTCTTTTACAGCATTAGCGCAACAGCTTGATGTCACAGCCATGGATGTTGCTCATGGCGTATTAAATATTGCTAACTCTAATATGGTCAATGCGCTTAAGTTAATCTCGGTTAATCGTGGTTACGACCCTCGCGACTTTTCACTGATGGCCTTTGGTGGTGGTGGCGCCTTGCACGCAACCGCTTTAGCCAAAGAATTGAATGCACGCAAAGTCATCATTCCTCCCTTTGCAGGCGTGTTTTCTGCTTGGGGGATGCTGATGATTGACTTGCGTAGAGATTATATTCAAACCCATAGATTCAGTCTTAATCGTCACAGTAAATGTGAAGTGATTAATGCATTTAAAGAAGTGACTTCAAAAGCCAATCTAGATTATGAAAATGATGGTTTGAGCAAGGATAAAGTGAAGCATGAACGGTATGTGGATGCCCGCTATAGTGGGCAAGAGCATACCGTTAAAATTCATGTACCCAGTACTGAACTTGAAGATGCTGATTTTATTAATGAATTGTCAGAGCGTTTTCACCGAACTCATCAGCAGGAATATACGTTTAGACTCAATGACTCAGCGATTGAAGTTGTGAATATTCACTTAGTTGCTTTTGGCATACTAGACAAAGCTAAACTTGAAAAGTTACCAATAGGTTCATCTACGAATGCTGATGTTGCTTTGATTGGAATGCGAGTGGTTGATTTTGATAATAATACTCAGCAAGAGGCGGCTATTTATGACCGCGAAAAATTACAGCCTGGTATGAAATTTAAAGGCCCCGCTATCATTGAAGAAAGCACCACAACGACGGTTATATTACCGAGTAACAGGGTTGAAGTGGATGATTTTGGCGGACTTCATATTTATCTTCGTGATTAATTGGTTGCAGTAAAAGTATTAAGTTGAGTAGTAAACTATGAATAAACAAGTCGATATATTTACCATAGAAATAATAAAAAATGCGCTAGTGGCTATTGGCGAAGAAATGTTTTTAGCATTAAAACGTAGTAGTAAAAGTCCGATCATTTATGAATCGTTAGATTATGG
Source organism: Shewanella sp. 10N.286.52.C2 (assembly GCF_002874545.1). Taxonomy (NCBI): domain Bacteria; kingdom Pseudomonadati; phylum Pseudomonadota; class Gammaproteobacteria; order Alteromonadales; family Shewanellaceae; genus Shewanella; species Shewanella sp. 10N.286.52.C2. The sequence goes on along the minus strand of NZ_MCTV01000035.1, from coordinate 38,207 downwards.
CATCGGCGTTACCGATGCTCAGGGACGACTCATTTCTCAAGGCAACGGCATCCCTGGATTTATCGGTACATTAGATGCTGGCGTCCAAAATATCATCGCTAAATTTGATCGTGAGAATATTTACCCCGAAGACGTTTTTATCTTAAACGATCCCTATGCGGGTGGAGGGACACATTTATCTGATGTTTGTATGATCCGTCCCATATTTTTTGAAAATGAACTGGTTGCATGGACTGCTAATAAAGCGCATTGGACCGAAATTGGTGGTAAAGATCCTGGTAGTTATAGTGCTGATGCCACTGAAATCTACCAAGAGGGCTTGCAGTTTCCTGGGATTAAAGTGTTTGAACGAGGCGTGCCTAACCAAGCCTTGCTGGATTTAATTGAAGTTAACGTTCGTTTACCTGATATGACATTAGGTGACTTACAAGCATGTTCAGCGTCATTAAAAGTGGGTGAACAACGCTTTGTTGCTGTGATGGAAAAATACAGTAAACAAGTGACATTAACAGCCATTGATAAGCTACTCGAGCATGGTGATGTCATGGTGTTAGAGAAATTCAAGTCACTACCGAAAGGTGTATTTGAGGCTGAAGACGTCATTGATGAAGATGGTATGGGCAATGGGCCTTTTGCGGTAAAGGTCAAAGTGACCATCACGGACACATTATTCACCCTTGATTTTACCGGGTCATCTAAACAAGCTCCCGGGCCTATTAATTGTACGATGGGAGTATTAATTTCTGCGGCGAGAGAAGTCTTCATGGGCATTGTTCAGCCTGATGCGCCTGCAACCGATGGTTGTTTTCGCCGTTTAGAGGTTATTTGCCCACCAGGCACCTTGTTGACTGCAGAGCGCCCAGCACCGGTATCTTCCTATTTTGAAGCCATGGTATGTGCAGCAGATGTGACGCGTAAAGCGTTAGCCGATGTGTTACCTGGCATTGTTACCGCAGGACAATTTGGTTCCGTTTGTACCATGAATTTATCCGGTGAACTGCCTGAAACGGGTGAGCCTTACCTGTTAGTTGAGCCTTTAGTGGGTGGCTGGGGCGCTGCCGTTGGTAAAGATGGCGAGTCTGGTCAGTTTTGTGTGGGTAATGGCGAAACCAGTAATATTCCTGTCGAAATCACAGAAGCGCGATATGGTGTATTAGTGGAACAATATGCCTTTAACAATGATTCGTCTGGTGCAGGTGAATACAGAGGCGGTAATGGTGTTATTCTCGATTATCGAATCCTTTCCGATAATACTGATATTTCAAGTTTTTTTGGTCGTGGAATCACCGCGCCTTGGGGGATTGATGAAGGTCATGATGGCTCATGTAACTATGTCGAAGTGTTCGATGATCAGGACAATCTAAAAGCACGATTTAGTCGAACCAGTCGATATAAGTTGAAAAAAGGCGATCTTCTGCGGTTAGTGACCGGCAATGGTGGTGGTTGGGGCAATCCAAGTAAAAGGCCTAAAGCGGATGTGTTAAATGATATTAAAAATGGTTTTATAACCGAGCAAGATGCGCAGGTTATTTATAATTTTAAATAGCCTCATTACCGCTAAGTTGAATAGATGACATATCTGACTTTTTTAGAATAGATGGGAATAATTAATGCTGCATAAGCTCTTTAATACCAGTGATCCAGATTTGAAATATGGACTGAGTGGACTCGCAACTGCACCTGTTGGCTACCTTGTGTTATTGTTTTTACCCGTGTATTTGGAAGTCGTTGGGATCAAGTTATCGTTGACGGACCAACAAATTGGCTGGTTAGCATCGACTGATGCTGTGGGGTTAGCACTCGCCACATTTATTTTTTCGATATTTATCAAAAAAGTAAACTTTAGACAGGTGTTACTTGTTGGTGTAGTTATTGCGGTTGCGGGAAATTTTCTTTCAGTGTTCACTGAAAATTTTCTGGTACTTTGCTTGATAAGGTCTATTACCGGCTTGGGCGAAGGATTGATTGTTGCTGTGGGGATAAGTGCAATTGGTATGACGAGCAATCCAAATCGTTGGTTTGGGTTTTATACCGCTGCCATCGTTGTGGTTCAGGCGATTGGACTTGCTCTCGTGCCGATTATATTTGATCGCTTATCGTTGTCAGGGGTGTTTATCGCCATGGGATTATTTTACTTAATTCCGCTTTTGGTGATTAAACTGTTACCGCGTAAAAGTGATGACTATAAAGTGAAACAAGGTGTTGAAAAAACGGGAGAGAAACAGCCAACCAAGCAATTAAATTTAGCCCTATTAGGGATACTCTTTTTCTATATGAGTATAGGTGGGGTGTGGACTTATATGTCTTTGATGGGCACCAGTGCTGATTTGGCGCTATCTTATGTTTCTCAAGCGCTTGCCATTGCGATGGTTGCTGGTCTGGTTGGTGCGTTATTTTTTGCCTTTACGGGTGAGTTTGGTAAGCATACGGGGCTATTATTTGTGTCGTTGCTCGTGATGGCGTTATCGTTATTGGTACTCGATAAGGGCTTAAATGAAACACGCTATCTCGTCTCTTTATGCATATTTAGTTTCTTTTGGAGTATTGCTGGTGCGCGGTTATTTGCGATTATTTCTGATGTGGACCATTCTGGGAAATATATCAGCGCCGCGCAGACGGTGGTAGGTGTGGGTTATATCTTAGGCCCTATTTTGGCTTCAACCTTGGTAGAAGGCACAGGTTATCGTGATGTGGTCATTATGGGGACGATATTATTTGCGCTATCTTTTATATTAGTATTGCCTTTAGCCCGTTTAAAAATTCAACTAGCCGTAAGTTATGCTGAAAGCCAAAACAATCAGTGTTGATTCAAAAATGACTAATTTGGCTGATGCATCCATCATTCACAACGGCTAATCGATAATATCGATATTTCATTTTCTAAGTATTCTTGGTTTTCAGCTTTCTGATAAATTAATTCAAGTATGTCTCTACCTTGAGTAATACGTCCGAAGGCTGCAAACCCCAATCCATCATCATAACGTTTACCACCATAATTAAGTTCAGGTTGATCATTGATACAGAAAAAGAAACTACCATCAGCAGTTCCTGGCTCAAATCGGGCCATTGAAACCGTCCCATCTATGTGTGAAAGGCCGGTGTCTTTAGTGGTTTCATGAGGGATCCCGGCTAATAAGCTTGAATGTTCCGGGGGCAACCCTGCCTGAATGACATTGATTTTTGCATTAGCATCTTCAGCTTGCTCTGCATTGTCGTTGGTTACAATTCTAAAAATACTACTGTCATTAAATAGCTGGCTATCGACATATTCTAAAAAGTTAGTCACAGTAATTGGCGCTTCTTGCATAAATAACTTGATCGTAATATTGCCTAATTGTGTTCGAAGCAAAACACTGGGGTGATGATTCATCATATTCCAATTTCATTTGTGATTTTAATTTTTATTATGCGGTATATTCAGGATATATTATTTAGTTTTTGAGGGGTCAAACACAATAATCTGTTGATTTTAAAGTCGCTTGAGCATTTATTTTCATATGGGGCAAAAATGGTAAAAAAACATATTAAGTTAGACAGAATGAATCGTCGTATTTTGTCAGAATTACAAAACAATGCTCGGATTAGTAATAATGATTTATCGGAAATTATTGGTTTGTCGCCAAGTGCCTGTTTGCAACGCGTAAAAGCCCTTGAAGACGCTGGCTTCATTATTGGCTATACCATGGTGACGAATGTGGACAAGTTATGTGTTAACGTGAAGGCTTATGCGCATTTTGTATTGAAAAGTAATACATACCAACATTGTGGAGTATTTGAAAAAGGCATCAAAAAATATACCGAAGTCGTCGATTGTATGAAGGTAAATGGCAGCATTGATTACATTGCTTTTATGATGTGCTCTACGGTTGAAGATTTTAATCGCGTTTGTAATGACATGATGCAAGAAGACTTGGGTATTGAAAAAATCACCAGCCATTTTGTACTGGATACTGCAAAATGGTTTGGTGGCTATCCTTTAGAGACTTTAGAGTGGAAAGCACAAGAAGAATAATGATTTCATTGGCTAGTGGCTAGTGGCTA
>NZ_MCTV01000035.1:0-33458 GCF_002874545.1 Shewanella sp. 10N.286.52.C2 | reverse complement strand
TGGCTAGTGGCTAGTGGCTATTTATATGATGATATCGCTGTTACTCATCGTGCCATGTTTAATCGGCGCTTACCTAAGCTTTTATGATTAATCAATATTTCCACTGATTGCCTCTGCACTAGGGCTGTTCTAGCACACGATGATATGGCGTATTATTTCCGTGGTTGTTGTTTGTGTGCAGACATATGCACTGCAGTGCTTTAAAATGCCAAATCAGTTCTCAAGCCTTATTGATGGATAATCTTATTTCTAGCCAAGCAGACACTCAAGCTCCAGCGCAAGATCCTGCAACGCCAGTTGTTGAGGATGTGCTTGGACAACAATTACAGCAAATCTTTGGTTACCGTGACTTTCGTGAAGGACAGCGGGAAATTATCGAGCAGACCCTAAGTGGCCAAGATACCCTGGTTATTATGCCTACGGGTGGCGGCAAGAGTATGTGTTATCAATTACCAGCTTTGGTGCTTCCTGGGTTAACCATTGTGGTATCGCCGCTGATTTCGTTAATGAAAGATCAAGTTGATAGCTTGACTCAGTCAGGTGTTGCCGCCGCATATTTGAATTCCTCTTTACCCCGCGATGAAACCGTTGAGATTTTAAAACGCTTACACAAAGGCGAAATTAAACTGCTTTATGTATCACCAGAGCGTTTGCTGCGGCCTGACTTTATCGAGCGGATGCATGAGTTACAAATCTCACTGTTTGCCATTGATGAGGCTCACTGTATTAGTCAATGGGGTCATGATTTTAGACCTGAATATGCCGCCCTTGGCCAACTGAAACAGTTGTTCCCGTATGTGCCACTGATGGCGTTAACCGCGACGGCCGATCAGGCCACCCGTGAAAGTATTTGTCAGCGCCTTCAAATCAGTCCTTTTTGTTTACTCTCCAGTTTTGATCGCCCCAATATTCGCTATACCGTGGTTGAAAAACTTAATGCCGCTAACCAGCTCAAACAGTTTTTACAATTGCAAAAGGGCAGTAATGGCATCATTTATTGTAGTAGCCGTAGGCGAGTCGATGAAGTTGCCGATCGCTTAAAACTGCAAGGCTTTAGTGCAGCGGCGTATCATGCGGGGATGACCCAAGAAGAGCGTGGCGCGATTCAAGATAAGTTTTTAAAAGACAAAATCGATATTGTGGTCGCCACTGTGGCATTTGGTATGGGGATTAACAAATCCAACGTCCGCTTTGTGGTGCATTACGATATCCCCAAAAGTGTAGAGTCTTATTATCAAGAAACAGGCCGTGCCGGCCGTGATGGTTTAGATGCCGAAGCTTATATGTTGTTTGATCCTGCCGATATAGGCCGCGTTAAGCACTTGATTGAGCAATCAGAACCTGGCCCACAGCAAGACGTTGAATTACATAAAATGAATACCATGGCAGCCTTTGCTGAAGCGCAAACCTGCCGTCGACAAGTATTACTGCATTACTTTGATGAAAGTGGCTCAAAACCTTGTGGTAACTGTGATATTTGTCTCGACCCTCCTAAGCGTTATGATGGCAGCGAAGATGCCAAAAAAGTGCTGTCGTGCATTTTTAGACTCAATCAATATTTCGGTGTTAACCAAGTCATTGATGTATTGCGGGGCTCAAAAGCTGCCAACGTGATGGATCGCGGCCATAACAAGCTGTCCACTTGGGGCATTGGTAAAGATCACAGTCATGAATATTGGCTCAGTGTGATTAGGCAACTTATTCATTTAGGTTTAGCTAGCCAAGATATTACTCGCGGCTCTTCAGTAAAGCTAAATGAATCAGCACGACCAATATTACGCGGGGAAGCCAGCTTACAGCTAGCTGAACCTCGCATTCAATTAGTGACTACTAAGCGCCGCACCAGTTCATCACGTGCACCGCAGCAATATGATCGTAAATTGTTTGCCAGGCTCAAGCTACTGCGCCGTGAACTGGCTGAAAAACATGATGTGCCACCATACTTGGTGTTCAATGATGCCACCTTAGCGGAAATGGCGGCGATGGTGCCCACCAGTGCCGGTGAAATGCTGGCAGTAAATGGTGTCGGTGAGCGAAAGCTAAGTCGCTTCGGCGGTGATTTTCTTGATGAAATTAGTCAGTATTTGATTGAGAATTAACTCACTCGCCTTCAAGGCTATGTTAATTGCTTTAGCTTAACCTGCTTATCTGCAGCATTGGCGGTGACTACTTAGCCGCTAATGCTGGTTCTAGTTCCTTATAAACACTCCTACCTAATCATTTGATGGCTTTGATTGCCCTAGTCTGTTTGCATTTTAAAACAAGCATGTCATGGTTTATCTTCCTCGCTTAGCCTCGTAAAGAGCTAAGCTTCTTTGTGCTTAGATATAACTAAAGCCTTCCTTTAAACAGATTAATATTAGAAATTTCAAATCCATTTTTTTGCATATTAATAAAGTCAAAAATAAACGATAAATTACGTGTAAACAGCAGTGTACGGGCATGTGGGGATTTATTTGTGCTTAAAAGCGATGAGTAAATCAGGCTTTTAAGCTGCAGTGTTGCACAAAAGATGAATAAATTGGGGTTGACACAGCCAGCTGGTCAGGATAAAAAGTGGGTATAGATAAATTAATCGCAGAATAATTAGTTAAATAAAATGAATATTTATAGTGGTAACATTTTACTGGGTCTCCTTCTTCTCTTACGCAATATTTGCGCGGAGTCCTTTGTGTTACAAGCTAAATAAGTTTACTAGTATTCACAAACCCCGCGCTAATAGCCGCGGGGTTTTTTGTTTCTGCCTCTGATTGATTTATATAACAAACAAAAAGTCTAATGAACTAAATGAGCAAAGCACTCAAATCCATTAGCAAAGCGAACAAACTTTAACGTGAATAACCAGGTTCGATGGAGAAAAAGATGTCCGATAGAGTCATAATATTTGATACCACATTAAGAGACGGCGAGCAGGCGTTAGCAGCCAGTTTAACGGTTAAAGAAAAGCTGCAAATTGCATTGGCTCTTGAGCGTTTAGGTGTTGATGTTATGGAAGTGGGCTTTCCTGTGTCATCGCCTGGTGATTTTCAGTCAGTGCAAACCATTGCAAAAACCATTAAAAATAGCCGAGTGTGTGCCTTATCTCGTGCATTAGAAAAAGATATCGATGCCGCAGCGCAAGCATTATCTGTTGCTGATCAGTTTCGAATTCATACCTTTATTTCAACCTCAACCATTCACGTTGAAAGCAAATTAAAGCGTTCATTTGATGACGTATTAGAAATGGCAGTGAGTGCGGTTAAATATGCCCGCCGCTTTACTGACGATGTTGAGTTCTCTTGTGAAGATGCTGGGCGTACCCCCATTGATAACCTTTGCCGTATGGTAGAAGAAGCTATTAAAGCGGGTGCTAGAACCATTAATATCCCAGATACCGTGGGTTACACCGTCCCAAGTGAGTTTGGCGGCATTATTCAAACCTTATTTAACCGAGTGCCGAATATCGATCAAGCGGTGATTTCGGTGCATTGTCATGATGATTTAGGTTTATCGGTAGCGAACTCAATTACTGCTGTTGAGCATGGTGCCCGCCAGATTGAATGTACGGTTAATGGTATTGGTGAGCGTGCTGGTAATTGTTCATTAGAAGAAATAGCGATGATTTTGGCAACCCGCAAGAATTTACTCGGGCTTGAAAACAACATTAATGCCAAAGAAATTCACCGCACTTCATCCCTTGTAAGCCAGCTATGTAATATGCCGATTCAGGCTAATAAAGCGGTAGTGGGGACTAATGCATTTTCGCATTCATCAGGTATTCACCAAGATGGCATGCTAAAAGCTAAAAATACCTATGAGATCATGACGCCTGAAAGCATTGGCCTTAATCGTAATAACTTGAATATGACTTCGCGCTCAGGTCGCCACGTGATTAAGCACCGCATGGAAGAAATGGGCTATAAAGAGACCGATTATGATATGGACAGTCTTTACGATCAGTTTTTGAAATTGGCAGATAAAAAAGGCCAAGTATTTGATTATGATCTTGAAGCCTTAGTGTTTATCGAAGCGCAATCTCAAGATGATGATAAGTACTCACTGCAACATTTAATGGTGCACTCAGATTCAACTGAAGGTGTAGCCACTGCCACGGTGCGTATAGTGGTTGATGACAAAGAAATAACCGAAGCGGCAACCGGTAATGGCCCAGTCGATGCAGCATACAATGCTATTGCCCGTGCAACAGGTCGCAGCATCAATATTACTAATTACAAATTAAGCGCTAAAGGCGAAGGGCAAAACGCCTTAGGCCAAGTGGATATTACAGCTGAATACAATCAGCAAACATTCCATGGTGTCGGCTTGGCAACAGATGTTGTCGAGTCATCGGCTCAAGCGTTAGTTCATGTCATGAACTTAACCTATCGCGCCGATAAAGTGGCTGATTTTAAACAACAGATTCATAAAGAAAGGGAGTTAGGTGGAGTATGAGTTATCAAATAGCTGTATTGGCCGGAGATGGTATTGGGCCAGAAGTCATGGCTGAGGCACGTAAAGTGCTTAATGAAGTTGAAGCCCGATTTGCGCTGGACATTGAATATGCTGAGTACGATGTGGGTGGTATTGCCATTGATAACCATGGTTGCCCGCTGCCTGATGCAACCTTAAAAGGCTGTGAAGCCTCAGATGCCATTTTATTCGGCAGTGTTGGCGGGCCTAAGTGGGAAAACTTAGCCCCCAATGATCAGCCAGAGCGTGGCGCATTATTACCGCTACGTGGTCACTTTGAACTGTTTTGTAATTTACGTCCGGCAAAATTACACGCAGGGCTTGAACATATGTCACCATTGCGAAGTGATATCTCTTCACGTGGCTTTGATGTGTTATGTGTGCGTGAATTAACGGGTGGCATTTACTTTGGTAAGCCAAAAGGTCGTCAAGGCGAAGGCCTGGATGAAGAAGCCTTCGATACCATGCGCTATAGCCGTCGTGAAATAGAGCGTATTGCCCGAATTGCGTTTCAGTCTGCTCAAGGTCGCCGCAAAAAAGTCACCTCAGTAGATAAAGCTAACGTATTAGCCTGTTCAGTGTTATGGCGTGAAGTGGTTGAAGAAGTGGCTAAAGACTACCCTGATGTGGAGCTTGAACATATCTACATCGACAATGCCACCATGCAATTATTACGTCGCCCAAATGAATTTGATGTGATGCTGTGTTCGAACCTATTTGGTGACATAGTGTCAGACGAAATTGCCATGTTAACCGGCTCAATGGGGCTATTATCTTCAGCAAGCCTTAACAGCAGCGGTTTTGGTATGTATGAACCTGCTGGTGGTAGTGCACCTGATATCGCAGGTCAAGGCATTGCTAACCCTGTGGCGCAAATTCTATCTGCAGCCTTATTACTACGCCATAGCTTAAAACTTGAAGATGCCGCGAGTGCGATAGAACGCGCAGTAGGTAAAGCCTTATCAGCTGGCTATTTAACTGGTGAGCTATTAAGTAGCGATGAGCGTCATAATGCAAAATCAACCAGTGAAATGGGTGACTATATCGCTAATGCTATTAAGGAAGGTGTCTAATGGCAGCAAAAACCTTATATGAGAAAGTATGGGATGCCCATATTGTCGCATCACCTGACTCAGAAGCGCCGATTGTTTATGTTGACCGTCACTTGGTTCATGAAGTGACATCACCACAGGCTTTTAGTGGTTTAAAAACAGCGGGTCGTAAATTACGCGCCCCTGAAAAAACCTTTGCCACTATGGATCATAATATTTCGACCTTAAGTGCTAGCCTTGATGCCATGAGCCCAATGGCGCGTATTCAGGTGGAAACCCTAGCGCAAAATTGTAAAGAATTTGGCGTGAAGCTATATGACATCCATCATCCAAATCAAGGCATAGTCCATGTCATGGGGCCAGAGCTTGGTATTACCTTGCCCGGTACTGTGATTGTTTGTGGTGATTCACATACAGCAACCCACGGCGCTTTTGGCGCATTAGCATTTGGTATTGGCACCTCTGAAGTTGAGCATGTGTTAGCCACCCAGACGTTACGTCAGTTAAAAGCTAAAACCATGAAAATTGAAGTCCGTGGTCATGTGGCTGAGGGCATTACGGCTAAAGATATTGTATTGGCTATCATTGGCCGTTTGGGTATGGATGGCGGTACCGGTTACGTGGTTGAGTTTTGCGGCGAAGCCATTGAAGCTTTATCAATGGAAGGGCGCATGACCTTATGTAATATGGCCATTGAAATGGGCGCCAAAGCTGGCATGGTCGCACCTGATCAAACTACTTTTGATTATCTTGAAGGTCGTGAATTTGCCCCTAAAGCTGATGCTTGGACGCAAGCAGTTGCAGATTGGACCGCACTTAAAACGGATGCTGATGCAGTATTTGATGCCGAAGTGGTACTTGAAGCTGCAGAAATCGCGCCGCAGTTAACTTGGGGCACTAATCCAGGCCAAGTGGTATCTATTGATGCACAAGTGCCTAACCCTGAGTCTGAGCCCAATGCAACTGTGCGTGACAGCATGGAAAAAGCGCTTGAGTATATCGGCCTGACTTCTGGCACCAATATGGTGGATATTGCGGTTAATAAAGTCTTTATTGGCTCATGTACTAACTCCCGTATTGAGGATTTACGTGCCGCAGCCCATCATGCTAAAAACCGTAAAGTGGCCGAAGGCGTCACCGCTATTGTGGTACCGGGTTCTGGACAGGTGAAACTGCAAGCAGAAGCGGAAGGTTTAGATAAAATATTCCTAGAGGCAGGGTTTGAATGGCGCTTGCCTGGTTGCTCAATGTGCCTGGCAATGAACGATGACCGTTTAGAGGCTGGCGATCGCTGTGCATCTACTAGTAATCGTAACTTTGAAGGTCGCCAAGGGCGTGGCAGTCGAACTCACTTAGTGAGCCCTGCTATGGCTGCAGCTGCAGCGATTGCCGGTCACTTTGTTGATATTCGTAAGCCTTATTAATTGGCAACCCACTAGGAGAAACAGATGCAAGCTTTTACAGCACATACGGGTTTAGCGGTTGCAATAGATAGCGCAAATATTGATACCGACCAAATTATCCCGAAGCAATTTTTATCAAAAGTCACTCGTGATGGTTTTGGGGTGCACTTATTTCATGATTGGCGTTATTTAGATGACGCGGGCGAGCAGCCTAACCCGACTTTTTCACTTAACTTACCGCGCTATAAAGGCGCGTCTATATTGCTAGCACAAGAAAACTTTGGCTGTGGATCAAGTCGAGAACATGCACCGTGGGCATTAGCTGACTTTGGGCTACGGGTGATTATCGCGCCAAGTTTTGCAGATATTTTTTACGGTAACTCCATTAACAATGGCTTATTACCTGTGAAGTTAACCGCAGCGGAAGTGAGCCAATTAATGGCTGAAGTTGATGCTCAAGAAGGAGCTGAAATCAGTGTTGATTTGCAAGCTCTTACTGTAACGTCACCACAAGGCAGTACTTTTAGCTTTTCATTGGCAGAGTCAGCAAGGCACAAGCTGCTTAATGGTTTAGATGCCATCGGCTTAACGCTGGAATTTGCTGCGGCAATTAGCGACTATGAAGCCAATATTCCTGCTTGGCGTGGCTGATGTAAGAGTGACGAGTCAATTGTAAGTTCAACATTGGTGATTAACATTTAAGCTTACACTTGTACCAACGTGGTATTAAATAAAGCCTTCTAGCTAACCCTAGAAGGCTTTTTTATGTGTCTCAACAATAATTTACTATATATCACATTGTATTTATTGGTTTATTTATTCATAAGATTTGGCGGTTTATATCGGTAGTTAAAAAAACTATAAAATTCAGCGCAGGTTTGTGAGTTGTATATTCTTTAGTAAGTTATTGAATATCAACATTAAAAATATTTTGGTTAACTATTTTTAATATGCTTCAGCGAATCAATTAGTGTAATTGACGCTTTTTTCTCGCTTGGTGTGTGATCCTTATCACTTAAAAATATTGCAAACACCGAAAAGGTAGTTATTTCTTCTGTTTTTAGGCATTTAGTTGTAAATATATTCTGCACCAGTACACTTGCCCCGATTTCAAATTGAGCTATTGCTCTAATGATGTAAGAGATTAAGCAAATAATAAATTTGCATACCCGGGGACAAATGATGAAAAAGAAATTATTAACCGTGGCAGTAAGCGCCATGCTGTTAGGGGCAACGACTCAAGTAAGTGCAGCAGGCTTTCAATTAGCTGAATATTCTTCTACAGGTTTAGGCCGTGCTTTTGCTGGTGAAGCTGCGATGGCGGATAATGCTGGCGCCCAAACTAAAAACCCTGCCATGTTGACTTACCTTGAAGGTCGCCAATTGTCTGCAGGTGCTATTTATATTATGCCTAATGTTGATGTGCTGGGTGAAACCAGTATTTCATCGCCTTTATTAGGGGCTGATCCAATTGTTATCCCAAGCAACGCCATCGATTTTGCCGGTGATGCGCTTATCCCAAATTTTTATTACTCGAATCAGTTAAACGATAACTGGACTTGGGGCCTGGCTTTTCATTCAAATTACGGCTTAGCGACAGAATTGGATGCAACTCATTCAGCAGCGATATTTGGTGATGATACTGCAATCACCACCGTAGAATTTAACCCAAACATTGGCTATAAAATCAATGATGCGGTTAGCATTGGTGCGGGTCTGCGTATTGTTTACGGTGAAGGTAATGTTGGCGCATCAATGCCAGGTTGGATTGATGGTATTAAAGCTCAGTTGCCTGATTTAGCACCTATGCTTCCGGCTGCTGGCACAAGTCTTAAATACATGGAAGGTGATGATATCGCCATCGGTTGGAAAATTGGTTCTAGCTGGCAGATTAATGACAAGCACCGTTTAGGTTTTGCTTATCACAGTGGGGTAGAGCTAGAACTGGACGGCCATGCGTCTGGGCTACTTTATGACGGTGGTCAAAATGTTAGTATTGAAGGTTACTTACCGATTGAGATCCCTGCATTTGCAGAGCTTGCATCTCATCACCAATTAACTGAAAACTGGGCCATGCACGCCAGCGTTAACTGGACTCAGTGGAGTGTTTTTGATGAGTTAGTAGCATACTTCCCTGGCGAAACTAAGCCAATTGACTCAACAACGGGTTTACCATTGGAGTCTGATTTAGTTAAAGAAGAGAACTTCAAAGATAACTGGCGTTTTGCTGTCGGTACTACATACCAACTTAACGACAAGTGGTTAGTTCGTGGCGGTATGGCACTAGATCAAGGTGCTGCGCAAGACGAATACCGTTCAACAACAATCCCAGATTCAGATCGTTTATGGTTTAGTGCCGGTGCGGGTTATCAAGCCAGTAAAAACCTTACGGTTGATTTTGCCATCACTTACATCAAAGGCATTGGTGATGCACCAATTGATGAGACTCAAGACTTATTAGGTTTAGCGTCTGTGAACTACAGCGGTGATGTTGAAGCCGATGTGTGGTTAGCAGGTGTGCAGTTTAGCTACAAAATGTAGTCGACAGTATTATTAATACATTTAAAGCCTCGCAATTGCGGGGCTTTTTGTTATTTGAAAATCATAAGACTAATATCGATACGCCAGCTATATTTGACAAGCCAAAGTATGAAGTAAAGCCATCGTCATATGCTAAGTTATTAGGTGCTTACTGGCTTTACCCCAAAGTGACATAGCATGTCTAGGTAGAATAAACCCTTATAACTGTGATGACAGCACAAGCATTGCAATGTAAAGCATGATAAATCACATAAATAAACGGGTAGTTGATTCACTACTTTCAGTTTATGTGAACAAACTAAAATAAATAATATGAGATAGTGATATGCAAGCTAAGAAATACATTATTGCATTAGATCAAGGCACAACCAGCTCTCGTGCCATTGTATTTGACCATAAAGCCAACATGGTTGCGGTAGCGCAGCGTGAGTTTACCCAGATTTATCCTCAGGCCGGTTGGGTCGAGCATGATCCAATGGAGATTTGGTCATCTCAAAGTTCATCATTGATTGAAGTGCTATCTCGAGCAGGTATTAGCGGTGATGATGTTGCCGCTATGGGCATCACCAACCAACGTGAAACCACCGTAGTGTGGGATAAAAAAACCGGCAAGCCGATTTATAACGCCATTGTGTGGCAGTGTCGTCGCAGCCAAAGTATATGCCAGCAACTCAAAGCCGATGGTTATGAAGCTTATATTAAATCCGCCACAGGCTTGGTGCTCGACCCGTACTTTTCCGCCTCAAAAATCAAGTGGATTCTAGATAATGTTGAAGGTGCAAGAGAAAAGGCCGAGGCCGGTGAGTTGTTATTTGGCACCATAGATACCTGGCTGGTGTGGAAGCTCACAAAAGGCAAAGTACATGTTACTGAACCCACCAACGCCTCACGGACCATGTTGTTTAACATCCATCAGCAGCAGTGGGATGAAAAGTTATTAACGGCCTTTGGTATTCCGGCTTCGATGTTACCTGAAGTGAAACCCTCTTGTGCGGTCTACGGTTCAACCAGCATTGTCGGTGGCGATATTACCGTGGCGGGTATGGCAGGGGATCAGCAATCGGCATTATTTGGTCAATTATGTTTTGAACCTGGAATGGCCAAAAATACCTATGGCACAGGCTGTTTTTTACTGATGAACACCGGTGATAAGGCAGTGGTATCGGATCATGGCCTATTAACCACCATTGCTATAGGCGCTGATTTAAAGGTTAACTATGCCCTTGAAGGGGCAGTATTTATGGGCGGCGCGGTGATCCAATGGCTGCGGGACGAAATGGGCTTGATCCAAGATGCTCATGACACTGAATACTTTGCCAATAAAGTGGACGACACCAATGGGGTATATTTAGTACCAGCCTTTGTCGGCTTGGGCGCTCCGTATTGGGAAGCGGATGCCAGAGGCGCGATTGTCGGACTTAGCCGCGGGGTTAATCGTAGCCATATTATTCGCGCAGCGTTAGAAGCCATTGCATATCAAAGCAAGGATTTACTCGAGGCAATGATACAAGACTCAGGGGTCGAACTTAAACAAATCCGCGTTGATGGTGGCGCAGTGGCAAATGAGTTTTTAATGCAGTTCCAAGCCGACATCAGCAATGTTGATGTGATCCGTCCGCAAGTGACTGAAACCACAGCCATGGGAGCAGCCTTTTTAGCAGGTCTTGCGGTTAACTTTTGGCAGTCTACAGAAGAGTTACAAAACATTGCCGTGGCTGATAAGCATTTTTCACCAGCAATGGATGATAGCTGTCGTCAGGATTTGTATCGCGGATGGAAAAAGGCGGTGAGGAAAACCATCGGCTAAAGGGCATTTTTAAATCACTGGTAAACGACTAAATTTCAATATCAATATGCTTGAAGTTTGTATCGTCGTTAGTGGCCGGATTTGCATCATCGGTGTTGTTGGTTTGAGCAAGCTGTTTTCTGGTTAATGGCGCTGGTGGCAATTGTGTTTGCGGCGCTTCATGGCTATTAGCACTGATAACAGCTGAGTCAGTGACTTTTTTCACCTCTTTTTTAGGCGTGGTAACCTGCCTTGGCGGTCTGGCAGTCACAGCATAGAGAATATCTAGGTTCATTATTACCTCCTTCAAGGCTGTATTCAGTATATCTTGTTATCGGCCGCTTTGATTGTAAATTGAGCGGCTAATGGTTTGAATATATGACGCCAGCAGTCATCCTTGTTTGAGGATGTTTTAGCGTAAAGGCAATATTAAAAGTTTGGAATTTGCTTAGGTTTAAAAGCGCAAGGCAGCAATAAAATTTGTTGAACTGGTTTTTCTCACATCGTGAGTGAATATTTATTATACAAGATATAACTTTGATACAGTGGGCATTGTCATTTTAAGATGATAATGGTCAATTTTTAGCACATTTTAGTCACATTTTACTCGATAGAGTCGTTGTTATGTGTATGGTTTCGTTCATTTAGCCCCATAAAATCCACTTTTCTCCACCTAGAACAAATTAAATCAAATTTGCTGCGAACCCGCTTCAGAACTGGATTTAATTAATCTTCTCATCCCTTGACAATACTTGTGTTGTGTCCCTAAACTTAAGGGTTGTGGGGAATTGTGGATTTTTGTGGGAATTTTAATAACAAATCATAGGGATTAATGATCGTGTTTCGGGGCGCCAGTGCGATAAATATGGATGCAAAAGGACGGATCGCAATACCAATGCGATACCGAGAATCCTTGCGTGTTGAGCACAGTGGCATTGTCGTCATCACCGTTGATATCCAATCAGCTTGTTTATTGATTTATCCAATCCATGAATGGGAACTGATAGAAGCAAAACTAATGCAGCTGTCAGACACCAATCACATTGAACGATCCATGAAACGAAGATTATTAGGCCACGCTCATGAATGTGAGTTAGATGGTAATGGTCGTGCGCTCGTTCCCCCCGCATTAAGACAATTTGCCAGCCTGCAAAAGAAAACCATGCTGGTGGGTTTGCTGAATAAGTTTGAGTTGTGGGATGAAGCCGCTTGGCAGTTGCAGATGGACGAAAGTCATCAGCTAATTCAAGCAGAAGATCTCACTAGCCATGAAAGATTAGCTAATTTTTCATTATAAATAATTAATTAAGAAGAGTCTGATGAGCCAAGAATTTGCCCATTTATCTGTACTGCTACAAGAAACCGTTGATGGTTTAAATATCCAAGCGGATGGCATCTATATTGATGGCACCTTTGGTCGTGGTGGTCATTCAAGGCATGTGCTGAGTCAGCTCGGTGAAAACGGCCGCTTGATTGCCATCGATAGAGATCCGCAAGCCATTGAAGCGGCTAAACAGTTCGCCGATGATCCTCGCTTTCAAATTGTGCATGGTGGCTTTGGTCAGTTGGCCGAATACGTTACTGAGTTAGGTTTGAAAGGCAAAATCAATGGCGTGTTATTGGATTTAGGTGTGTCTTCACCGCAATTAGATGATGCTGAGCGTGGTTTTAGTTTTTTACGTGATGGTCCATTGGATATGCGTATGGATAACAGCCAGGGTCAAACGGCCGCTCAGTGGTTAGCGAGAGCTGAAATTGAAGATATGGCTTGGGTATTTAAAACCTATGGCGAAGAGAAAAACTCGCGTCACATCGCTCGCTGTATTGCTGCTGATCGAGATGAAAAACCCTTTTTAAGAACCAAAGATTTAGCTGACCTTATTGCCCGAATTACTAAAAATAAAGAGCGTAATAAGCATCCTGCAACGCGGGTGTTCCAGGCGATTAGAATTTATATCAATAGTGAATTAGAGCAAATTGATCAAGCCCTTGAAGGTGCTGTGTCGGTACTGGCCCCAGAAGGGCGTTTATCGGTGATCAGTTTCCATTCATTAGAAGATCGTATGGTGAAGCGCTTTATTCGTCGCCATAGCCAAGGTGAAAGCGTACCTCATGGCTTGCCCATCACTGAAGCTGAAATTAATAAATCTAAAAAGTTAAAAGCCATTGGTAAGGCGATGAAGCCTTCTGATGTCGAAATTGAACAAAACCCACGAGCAAGAAGCTCGGTGTTGCGCGTTGCGCAGCGACTTGATTATTAATTACTGAGGTTATATTGGCACCGTCATCAATCAATTTATCCCGCATTGTGTTAGCCGATATTTGGCAGCACAAGTGGATATTATTGCTGACGCTAATTGTAGTCGGCAATGCGATGAGTGTGGTGTATACCAGCTATGCGACCCGAAAACAGACCTCGCAATTAGATCAGCTATTACAAGAACGTGATCGTTTAGATATTGAATGGCGCAACTTGTTGCTGGAAGAGCAATCTAAGTCAGAACACAGTCGAGTGACAAGGATCGCCACTAAAGATTTAAAAATGGTGCGACCACTACCTAAAGAAGAAGTGGTTATAAGGCTGCAATGAGAAAGGAATAATGAGCAGACAAGCTAAACGTAAATTAAACCCTGAACTGATCCCATGGCGACTATTCGTTGTGGTGGGTTTTGTGCTGCTGCTGTTTACTGCGTTAATTGCCCGTGCCGCCTATATTCAAATTATTGAGCCTGAAAAACTACGTCACGAAAGTGACATGCGCACCTTACGCACCACCAGTAATCAAGTACAGCGCGGCCTAATCACCGACAGAAATGGTGAAATGCTGGCAGTGAGTGTGCCAGTACGAGCTGTGTGGGCTGATCCTAAAATATCCCACGATAAAGATGCATTTAAAGATATGCGCCGCTGGAAAGCGCTGGCAGATATTTTACATGAGCCAGTTGATGAGATTGTGAGTAAGGTGCAGCGCGACCCTAAAAGGCGCTTTATTTACCTTAAGCGTCAAGTGACCCCTGCGGTAGCGGAATACATCAAGCAACTGAAAATTGCTGGCATCTATTTAAAGTCTGAATCACGCCGCTATTATCCCGCAGGTGAAACTGCCGCCCAGCTAGTGGGTTTAACTAATATTGATGATGTAGGCATTGAAGGCATCGAAAGTGCTTACGATAGCTGGCTTACTGGTACCCCTTCAAAACAAAAAGTCCGTAAATCCCGCGATGGTAAAGTAGTACAGCGTTTAGATATGGTGGAAGAAGGCGAGAGCTCAAATGATTTAGTCTTGAGTATCGATCAACGCATTCAGCAGCTAGCTTATCGCGAATTAAAACGCGCCACAGAAATAAACCAAGCCACTTCAGGCTCAGTGGTGGTACTTGATGTACACACCGGCGAAGTACTGGCGATGGTGAATACACCGTCATATAACCCCAATTCTCGAGAAAACTTACAATCTCACCGCATGCGCAACCGCGCCTTAACCGATACTTTTGAGCCGGGCTCCACTGTAAAACCTTTTGTGGTCGCAGCTGCGCTGCAAGCGGGCACTGTTGAACGTGATGATATGATTAACACCTCACCAGGCTGGATGCGTGTTGGTGGCCGTCAAGTGCGTGATACGGTTAATTACGGCAATATGACCTTAGATAAAATCTTGGTTAAGTCTAGTAACGTGGGGATCAGTAAAGTCTCTTTATCGATGCCCGTGCAAGAATTATTGGGGACTTACCAGTCAATGGGCTTGGGTAATTATTCAGGAATTAACTTAGCAGGTGAAAGCGCCGGCCTTATCCATGATCGTCGTCGTTGGTCTGACTTTGAACGCGCGACCTTATCTTATGGCTATGGTTTAACGGCCACCCCACTGCAATTAGCCAGAATGTATGCCACTTTAGGTAGCGGCGGTGTCTTGTATCCAGTATCAATTTTAAAGCTAAAACAAGCACCTAAAGGTGAACAAGTTATTTCACAGCAAGTCGCCCAAGATGTCATGGAAATGATGCTAGGGGTAACTGAACGTGGCGGCACCGCCACCAAAGCCCATATTGATGGTTATCCTATTGCGGGTAAAACGGGTACTAGTCGTAAGTCTGTCGCCGGTGGTTACGGTGATGATTATGTCGCACTGTTTGCCGGGGTTGCGCCAGTGCATAATCCCCGTTTAGCTATTTCTATTGTGGTTAATGAACCCAAAGGCGACCGTTATCACGGTGGCGATGTGGCAGGCCCCGTATTTGCAAAAATTATGTCTGGTGCGTTACAGATGCTGAATGTAGAACCATTAAATGAACAAGAAAAAGTTAAATTGGCCGCCATTGCTAAGAGGGCTGAATAATGCTGCTTAGTGATTTATTAGCACCCTGGTTTCATTATGCTGGCGTTGAGTCAGTGGATACGCTGAGCCTTGATAGCCGCCAAGTATCCCAAGGTGGTTTATTTGTCGCCTTGCCAGGCCACAAGGTTGATGGCCGTAAATTTATCAGTAAAGCCATTGAAAGTGGTGCAGTGGGGGCGTTAATTCATACCGATAACCCTGATGAACATGGTCAAGTTGAATACCAAGATAATGGCGCGGTGCTGATATCGTTTTTTCAATTAACTCGGCAGCTTTCGGCTGTTGCAGCGCAGTTGTATCCGGTTAATCATTCACCAATGGCGATTATTGGGGTTACGGGAACTAATGGTAAAACTTCTGTTAGCCAGCTTATTGCGCAATTGGTATCACTTAAACAGCAAAAAGCTGCAGTCATGGGTACATTGGGCAATGGTGTTTGGGGTCAATTAATCGATAGTGGCAATACCACTGCTGATGCCATTACTTTGATCCGTCAATTACACCAATTTCAAGCCGAACGGGTCAATGTGTGCGCCATTGAAGTCTCCAGTCATGGCTTAGTGCAAGGCCGAGTGGAAGCCGTGCCTTTTGATACTGCTATTTTTACTAATTTAAGTCGTGATCACCTTGATTACCATGGTGATATGGATGCTTATGGCGCAGCTAAAAAGCGTCTGTTCACCTTTTCCTGCGTCAAAAATGGTTTGATTAATCTTGATGATGGTGTTGGTCAGCAATGGTTCGATGAGCTAACAACAGATTCCATCTATGGCTTTAGCATTAGCGCCAATAAAACGGCGCAATTTTATACTGACAATATGCAGTTCAATGATGCTGGTGTGCAGTGTGATTTTGTTTACCCACACCTGGATAATCACAGCGGCCAAAAAACGACTTTAGCACTACGCGGACGCATTGTTTCGCCTTTATTGGGTGACTTTAACTTAGCAAACCTTGTGGCAGCCCTAAGTGGCTTGTATTTGCAAGGTTATGACATGCAAGAGTTACTTGAATTAGTGCCACTATTAACGCCCGTTGCTGGTCGCATGGAGCGCTTTAATCAGCCAAAGGGGCCCACCTTGGTAGTTGATTATGCCCATACTCCGGATGCTATCGAACAAGCGTTAAAAGCGCTGCGGATTCATTGTAAAGGCAAGCTTTGGTGTGTCTTTGGTTGTGGCGGTGATAGAGATAAAGGCAAGCGGCCTTTAATGGCCCAAGCGGCCGAGCAGTTTGCTGATACTGTGATGGTCACCAGTGACAATGCTCGTAGTGAAGATCCTGCGGCCATTATTGAGGATGTATTAGCGGGTTTGGCATTTCCTGAGCGTGCACTCACACAAGTTGATCGCATTAAGGCAATTAACACCGTGGCTTCACTGGCTCAAACAGGCGATATTGTGTTGCTTGCAGGTAAAGGCCATGAAACCTATCAAGAGGCCAATGGCATCAGAACTGAATATGATGAAAGAGCACTGGCTATCGAACTCACTCAGCCAACGTCTAACATGGCATTAAAGGAGCGCTTATGATTGCCCTGATGCTTTCACAGTTGGCGCAAACCCTTAGTGGCAAGCTCGTGGGCGATGACATTTGTATTGATGATGTCAGCAGTGATAGCCGAGCGATGCAAGCCAATACCTTATTTGTGGCGTTAAAAGGCTTACGTTTTGATGGCCATAGCTTTGCAAAAACCGCCATTGATAATGGCGCTAAAGCCTTATTGGTTGAACGTCAGCTTGAGCTTGATATTCCGCAAATTTTAGTGGCAAATAGCCAAATAGCCATGGGCGAAATCGGCGCGTTAGTGCGCGCTAAAGTAAACCCTAAAGCCATCGCTTTGACGGGCTCAAATGGCAAAACTACAGTAAAAGAAATGGTGGCAGCTATTTTAAGCCAGCATCATAGCGTGCTTTATACCGCGGGTAATTTTAATAATGAAATCGGGGTACCGTTAACCTTATTGCGATTAACCCAAGAGCATGAATATGGCGTTTTTGAACTGGGCGCCAATCATCAAGGCGAGATTAACTATACTTCATCTTTGGTGATGCCTCAGGTGGCGCTGGTAAATAATATCGGCCATGCACACCTAGAAGGTTTTGGTTCAATTGAAGGCGTGGCTCACGCCAAGTCGGAAATCTTTAACCACCTCAGCGCAGATGGCACCGCCATTATCAATGCCGATGATGACTTTGCTGAGTTTATGGCGCAAAAATCAGCCGCATTTAAGCAGCTGCGTTTTTCTAAAGTAGCCACCACAGATGCAGATATTAAAGCATTAGCGCTTAAAGCTGATGCAAGTGGTTGTTATGCCTTTAATTTAGAAGTTTCTGGCCAGTCCCATTTTGTGCAGCTTCCTTTAGCAGGAGAGCATCAGGTCAGTAATGCTTTAGCTGCCAGCGCCATTTGTACTGCATTAGGCGTCGCCCTCAAAGATATTATTAACGGGCTTTCAAGCCTAACGCCAGTAAAAGGGCGAATGGTGCCGCACAAGCTGGGGCGTATTTTACTGGTTGATGATAGTTACAATGCCAACCCAACATCAGTGGACGCTGCGATTAACTGGTTAAAACAAACTCGAGGTTTTCGATGTTTAGTGCTGGGAGATTTGGGTGAATTGGGCGACAATAGCGCCCTTTTGCATGCCGAGGTCGGCCAACAAGCCAAATCAGCGGGTATTGATGCCTTGTTTTGTTGCGGACAGCTAAGCGCTGAAACCAGCAAAGCCTTTGGTTCTGAACACTTTAGTGATTCAAAATCCGTCGCGCAGGCAATGATTAAAAAAGTAAATCAGTTATCGGGTGAGGTAACTATTTTAGTTAAAGGTTCACGAAGCGCAGCAATGGAAACTGTAGTCGAAGTGTTGTTGGATGCCAATGGGCGTGGGGAGTTTGTGTAGATGCTGGCTTATTTAGCTGAGTATTTAACCCAATTTTATAGCGGGTTTAATGTTTTTTCATATGTAACGTTTAGAGCGATCTTAGGTTTGATGACAGGGCTTATTTTTAGCTTGTGGTTTGGTCCTAAATTGATCGAACGTTTGCAGTTATTACAAATTGGCCAAGTGGTCAGAAATGACGGCCCAGAGTCACATTTTAGTAAGCGTGGCACCCCTACAATGGGTGGTTTGCTGATCTTGGCAGGCATATTTGTCAGTGTTTTATTATGGGGTGATTTATCAAATCGATATGTCATCGTCATGCTATTTGTATTAGGTACTTTTGGCGCGATTGGTTTCTTAGATGATTATTTGAAAGTGGTAAAAAAAGACTCTAAAGGTCTGATTGCTCGCTGGAAATATGCATCGCAATCCATAGCGGCATTAGCGGTAGCCATCTATTTATATAGCTCGGCAACGCTGCCGGGTGAAACCCAGCTAGTGGTGCCATTTTTAAAAGATGTGATGCCGCAACTTGGACTGCTTTATATTGTTCTTGCGTACTTCACCATAGTGGGTGCCAGTAACGCGGTTAACTTAACCGATGGTCTTGATGGTTTAGCTATCATGCCAACTGTTATGGTAGCAGCTGCATTTGCATTGATTGCCTATTTATCAGGTCATGCACAGTTTGCGAGTTATTTACATATTCCACACTTGCCGGATGCTGGTGAACTAGTGATTGTATGTACCGCGATAGTCGGGGCTGGTTTAGGGTTTTTATGGTTTAACACCTACCCAGCGCAAGTGTTTATGGGTGATGTAGGCTCATTAGCATTAGGTGCAGGATTGGGCGCCATTGCAGTGTTAGTCCGCCAAGAAGTGTTATTGGTGATTATGGGCGGCGTTTTTGTGATGGAAACGGTGTCGGTGATTTTACAGGTGGGTTCATATAAATTGCGCGGTCAGCGGATTTTTAGAATGGCACCTATTCACCACCATTACGAATTAAAAGGTTGGCCGGAGCCAAGAGTGATTGTGCGCTTTTGGATTATTTCACTATTCCTAGTCATGCTAGGGCTGGCAACGCTTAAGTTAAGGTAGTTAGCAATGCAAACATGCTATTCACACATCGTATTGGGATTAGGCGCAACAGGTATTTCTGTTGTGCGCTACTTAATGTCCCAAGGTATTACCCCACTGGTGATGGATAGCCGCAGAACGCCGCCTGAAAGCGATACTCTGGCAGCAGAGTTCCCTGAGGTTGAACTAATTACTGGTGGCTTTATGTGCCGCTCTTTAGTGCAGGCGCAGCAAATTATTGTCAGTCCAGGCATCGCTATTGATACGCCGGAAATTCGCGCGGCGATGGACATGGGTATTGAAGTGATTGGCGATGTGGAGCTGTTTGCCCGTGCGGTTGCTGAAAAGTCACCTTGCGTGGTAGCGATTACTGGCTCAAACGGTAAAACCACTGTGACTACCTTGGTTTACGACATATTAAAAGCAGCCGGTAAAAAGGTCGCTGTTGGCGGCAATATTGGTATTCCTGTATTAGATTTACTGGCAACCGATGCGGATATTTTTGTATTGGAGCTATCTAGCTTTCAGCTGGAAACCACTTTTAGCTTAAATTGTGTGGCGGCAACCTGCCTTAATATTAGTGAAGATCATATGGATAGATATCATGATCTGCATGCTTATAGAGAAGCTAAGTTACGCTTATATCCACAAAGCCGCTTTGTGATGTTTAACCGTGATGACCCACTGACATTTCCTGATGAGCCAACAAACCAAAATACCTTTGGTTTAGGTGTACCTGAAGGCGATGCTTGGGGGATTGCTGATGGCAAGATTTTCCACGGTGAAAGTGAAATCATGAATCTGCATGAGGTCAGTTTAATCGGCAGTCATAATCACGCCAATTTACTTGCTGCTATGGCACTAACCGATGCTTGCGGTATTGATAAAAAGTTTATGACCGAGGTTGCCAGCAACTTTAAAGGTCTTGAACATCGTTGTGAAATGGCGGGTATTAAGCAAGGCGTTACCTATATAAATGACTCTAAGGCGACTAATGTTGGTGCAACTGTAGCGGCATTAAATGGCTTAAGTGATCATTTAGGTGACTTAGTACTGATTGCTGGCGGAGACGGTAAAGGCTCAGACTTTAAAGAGCTGAGGGAGTCGCTCAATAACGTCACTCAATTAATTACCTTTGGTAAAGATGGTGCAAAAATCGCAGCTTTAAAGGCTGATAGTATTCAGGTCAGCGATCTTGCTGCAGCGGTCAATAAAGCCGTAGAAATAACGTTCTCAGGCGATATCGTATTGTTGTCACCAGCTTGTGCGAGTACTGATATGTACAAAAACTTTATGGAACGCGGCAATGACTTTAAGCAATTAGTGGAGCAAATTGCCGATGGCGAAGGCTGAGCAGCAACTTAGCTTATTCCAACAAGTCCTCAAGCGGCCGTGGCCTAATATCTTGTCTGAGAGTGGGCCTAGTGAGCAGCTATATGACCGCAGTTTATTGGTTGCGGTAATGGGCTTGATTGCATTTGGTTTTGTGATGGTGATGTCTGCCTCAATGCCAGAAGCGCAAAAACTGACAGATAACCCATTTCATTTTATTTATCGTCATGTGGCGTATTTAATGGGTTGTGGCGTGATTGCTTACGCTGTGCTCAATATAGAAATGAAAACCTGGGAACGCTATAGCGCGTATTTGGTGCTGGCTGTGTTACTGATGCTGGTTGCAGTCTTGATTGTCGGAACCACAGTTAATGGCGCGACGCGCTGGTTAAGTGTTGGACCGGTGCGAATTCAAGTGGCTGAAATCGCAAAGTTTGTGTTT
Organism: Shewanella sp. 10N.286.52.C2; assembly: GCF_002874545.1. Classification (NCBI taxonomy): domain Bacteria; kingdom Pseudomonadati; phylum Pseudomonadota; class Gammaproteobacteria; order Alteromonadales; family Shewanellaceae; genus Shewanella; species Shewanella sp. 10N.286.52.C2. Next base: position 12,152 of record NZ_MCTV01000035.1, on the reverse strand, counting down.
ATTGTTTACATGGCGGGATATTTAGTCCGTCGTCATGGTGAATTAAGGGAGAACAGTAGGGGTTTTATTAAGCCTATTATCGTATTTACCTTATTCGCAGTATTGATTTTAGCGCAACCAGATTTAGGTACCGTAGTGGTATTGTTCGTCTGCACTGTAAGTCTGTTATTTCTTGCTGGTGCACGGATTTTAGACTTTTTAGTGTTGATGTTTTTTGGTATTGGCTCGTTTATCTTTTTGGTGATTTTTGAGCCTTACCGGATGCGGCGGGTAACCTCATTTATGGACCCGTGGGAAGACCCATTTGGTAGCGGATATCAGTTGACTCAGTCATTAATGGCTTATGGCCGTGGTGACTTATTCGGTCAAGGTTTAGGTAATAGTATTCAAAAATTATCTTACCTGCCTGAAGCGCATACCGACTTTATCTTTGCCGTGATTGGTGAAGAGTTAGGCTTCGTAGGTATTGTTTGTGTATTAACAGTATTGTTTTTTGTGGCATTTAGAGCCATTCGATTGGGCAATTTATGTTTGAGTATTCAACGCCCGTTTGAAAGTTATTTAGCCTACGGTATTGGTATTTGGATTTGTTTCCAAACAGTGGTTAACGTTGGCGCCAGTATCGGTATGTTACCGACTAAAGGCTTGACGTTACCTTTTATTAGTTATGGTGGCAGTAGTTTGTGGGTGATGACAGCGGCAGCGATGTTATTGATCCGCATCGACCATGAACGGCGAATAAGTTTGATTCAAGCGGTGCAAGGGAGAGTAAAAAAATGAGCCCTAATATGACCAACGCACCGAAATTATTGGTAATGGCGGGCGGTACAGGTGGACATGTGTTCCCTGCATTAGCGGTAGCTAAAGCGTTAGCAGATAAAGGTTGGCAAGTTCGTTGGTTAGGGACGGCCGACAGAATGGAGGCAAGGTTAGTGCCTCAGCATGGGTTTGATATTGAGTTTATCGATATTAAAGGGGTGCGAGGCAATGGCATTATTCGAAAATTAGCCGCGCCTTTTAAAATTTTACGTTCAATCATTCAGGCAAAAGCCTTTATTAATGAATATAAGCCCGATGTTATTTTAGGTATGGGTGGCTTTGCCAGTGGCCCTGGCGGGGTTGCGGCTAAATTATCAGGCATTCCACTGGTGCTGCATGAGCAAAATGCCATCCCAGGAATGACCAACAAGTTGTTATCTAAGATTGCCAGCAAAGTATTGTGTGCATTTCCCAATACATTTTTGCCCGCAGTTAAAGCGGAGGTGGTCGGCAACCCTATTCGTCAAGAGTTGCTTGAGTTAGGACAAAGCGCCAAATTTGCTGAAGATGAAGCCTTAAAAGTATTAGTGGTGGGCGGCAGTTTAGGCGCCAAAATTTTTAACGATGTTATGCCAGCTGTTGTGGCGCATATTAGCCTGCATCATTCGGTGACCGTTTGGCATCAGGTGGGCAAAGGCAATGAAGCGAAAGTAAAAGCGCTTTATCAAGATAAAGGTCAAGCTGCTAGCGTCAATGTAGCTGAGTTTATTGATAATATGGAAGCGGCTTATCGCTGGGCAGATGTGGTTGTTTGCCGTTCTGGTGCATTAACCGTATCAGAGCTGGCAGCCGTAGGACGCGGCAGTATCTTGGTGCCTTATCCACATGCTGTGGATGATCACCAAACTAAAAATGCTTCAGTATTAGTTGAAGCGGGAGCGGCATTTTTATTACCGCAAACCATATTAAATGCAGATAATTTAGCTGAGAAGTTAACCCTCTTTGCTGAAAACCGACAAGTTGTTTCACAGATGGCACATCAAGCCAGAAGTGTTGCTGTATTAGATGCAACCCAACGAGTCGCGAGTATTTGTGCTGAATTAGCACGAAAGGATTGACATGACCAAGACAGAAAAGTACGCCCAATTACGCACCATGATCCCAGAAATGCGACGGATTAAGAAAATCCATTTCGTCGGTATTGGCGGTGCTGGTATGGGTGGAATTGCAGAAGTATTAGTGAATGAAGGCTACTACATCAGTGGATCTGACATCGCTGAAAACACAGTGACACAAAGGTTAGCCAGTTTAGGCGCTAAGATTATTATTGGCCATCAGGCGCAAAGCGTGGTTGATGTGGATGTGGTGGTCGTGTCAACGGCTATTAACAACGAGAACCCAGAAATCATTGAAGCGAAGCAGCGCCGCATTCCTATAGTGCGCCGTGCTGAAATGCTTGCTGAGTTAATGCGTTATCGCCATGGTGTAGCCATTGCAGGCACGCACGGTAAAACCACTACAACTAGCTTAATTGCCAGTGTTTATGGCCAAGCTGAGCGCGATCCGACATTTGTGATTGGCGGCTTATTAAATAGTGCTGGTACTAATGCGCGTTTAGGCACTAGTCGTTATTTGATTGCAGAAGCCGATGAAAGTGATGCCAGCTTTCTGCATTTGCAGCCAATGGTGAGTGTGGTTACCAATATTGAAGCTGATCATATGGATACCTATGGCGGCGATTTTGAAAAATTGAAAACAACCTTTGTCGACTTTTTACATAACCTGCCTTTTTATGGTGTTGCGGTGATGTGTATTGATGATGAAGTGATCCAAGAGATTATGCCAAGAGTTGGCCGTCAGGTTGTGACTTACGGTTTCAGTGAGCAAGCAGATGTACAGGCGCTTAACTTTAAGCAAGTTGGTCATCAAAGCCAATTTAGCGTGCGCCGTAAAAACCGTGATGATTTAGATATCGTGTTAAATCTACCTGGCGAACACAATGTACTTAATGCGCTTGCTGCTATTGCAGTGGCATCAGAAGATGAAATAGATGATGAAGCGATTGTAACAGCCCTTGCTGACTTTGAAGGCATTGGGAGACGTTTTCAGCATCTTGGCGAGTTTGATACCGCTAATGGCAAGGTGATGCTAGTTGATGATTACGGTCATCACCCAAGTGAAGTATTGGCAACGATTAAAGCCGCTAGAGCAGGTTGGCCAGATAAGCGTTTAGTGATGGCCTATCAGCCTCATCGTTACAGCCGTACTCGCGACTTATATGATGACTTTATCGAGGTGCTGTCACAGGTAGATGGACTGCTATTACTGGATGTCTATGCCGCTGGCGAAAGTGTCATTCCTGGTGCAGATGGACGCGCTTTATGTCGCTCTATCCGTTTAAGAGGTCAAGTGGAACCGATATTTGTGGCTTCACCTGAGCTATTAACCGATGTATTGCCTGACGTATTGCAAGAGGGTGATTTATTGCTAACCCAAGGTGCAGGTAATATCGGCGCTTTGTCCAAATTGCTAGCTACAACCAATTTAGGTTTTGATAATTTAAACAATGCTAAAAGTGGTGAGTAATTTTTGCACTATAAATGATTGTAAAATAGATACTTTATTACAATCGGTATGCTAGATATAATGGTGAATTGGCCAATGAAAGTGACATTGTACATTGTGGAGTTACAGTAACCGTGGCGTGGAGTGATAAAGCCCGTCAGTTACGAAGCCATTTGAGTGAAATCAACTGGTACTTGTATACCGGGTTATTGTTTTTGCTCATGGTGTTAATGACCATTGTCTGGGCCAGTTTAAAGTTAAATACGCTGCTTAATGATGCAGATGCCTTGCCCATTGAGGCCGTAGCAATTCACGGCGAGCGTTTATATACCAGTGACGCAGATATTCAAGCGGCGCTACAGGCCTTGATGCAGAGCAGCTTTTTTAGTGCCGATGTGGTTGAAGTGCAGCACGCTTTAGAGGCTTTACCTTGGGTATATCGCGCCTCAGTCAGACGCGAATGGCCAGCTAAGTTGAAAGTGAACTTGCAAGAGCAACAAGCGGTAGCGCATTGGAATGGCAATGATTGGCTTAATGTGGACGGTGAAGCGTTTAAAGCCCAGGCCCATCCCATGATTAATGCCTTGCCTATGTTGTCAGGTCCTGAGGATATGTCAGCTGAAGTGTTAACTAGCTATCAGCAATTAGCAGATTTATTAAGTATTAATGGCTTTACCTTAGCAAGTTTAAGTTTAAGCCCACGCCATGCTTGGCATGCAACATTAGATAACGGCATTCTTCTTGAATTAGGTCGAGAAGATAAGATGTCTAGAATACAAAGATTTATAAATGTTTACCCTGAAATAATACAAAATAAAAAGCCAATAGCGACAATTGATTTGCGCTATGACACAGGTGTCGCAGTTGGCTGGGATGATACTAAAACAGAGAGTCGACATTAATGACCAAGAATCAGGAAAGAAATCTTATCGTAGGCTTAGATATCGGTACATCTAAGGTCGCAGTTATTATTGGCGAAGTACTGCCAGATGGCGAGATAAGCGTGGTTGGTTTAGGTAATCACCCTTCTCGTGGAATGGACAAGGGCGGCGTAAATGATCTGGATTCGATTGTAAGAAGTGTACAACGTGCATTAGACCAAGCTGAATTGATGGCCGATTGCCAAGTATCATCAGTGTATTTAAGTATTTCAGGTAAACATATCGCCTGCCAAAACGAAAACGGCATGGTGTCAATTAATGACGAAGAAGTTACCCAAGAAGATGTGGACAATGTCATCCATACAGCTCGTTCGGTGAAAATCCCGACAGAGCGAAGAATTTTGCATGTGTTACCACAGGAATACTCAATTGACGTTCAAGACGGGATAAAAAGCCCAATTGGTATGTCGGGTATGCGAATGGAAGCCAAAGCGCACATCGTTACTTGTGCTAACGACATGGCGAAAAATATTACTAAGAGCGTTGAGCGCTGCGGCCTAACTGTTGATGACTTGGTGTTTGCAGGTATTGCATCAGCTGACTCAGTGCTGACCAATGATGAAAAAGATTTAGGCGTGTGTATTGTTGATATCGGTGGTGGCACCACAGATATTGCGGTTTATACCAACGGTGCACTAAGGCATTGCGCAGTGATATCAGTCGCAGGCAATCAAGTCAGTAGTGACATAGCTAAAATATTTAGAACACCGCTGACCCATGCAGAGCAAATCAAAGTACAGTTTGCCAGCGCCAGAAGCGCTATGGTTAGTCGCGAAGATAGCATTGAAGTCCCCTCAGTTGGTGGCAGACCTTCTCGCAGTATGTCACGTCATACGTTAGCAGAGGTTGTCGAGCCAAGGTATCAAGAGCTATTTGAATTAGTGCTTAAAGAATTAACTGACAGTGGTTTAGAAGATCAAATTGCTGCAGGGATCGTGTTAACAGGCGGTACATCAATGATTACCGGCGCGGTGGATATTGCTGAAGCAACATTTGGCATGCCAGTAAGGGTTGCATCACCGCTACCAGTTAAAGGATTAAATGAATATGTAGATCAACCTATTTACGCTACAGGAATAGGTTTGCTTCATTACGGCGCCAGACGCGTAATCGAACGTCAGTTCGAACGTCCTGAACGTCAAGGGGTTACCAGTCTTTTGAATCGGGTCAAAAGCTGGTTTAAGGGTGAATTTTAATAACGCAGACAAACGGAGATCAGACTATGTTTGAGATCATGGACACTCATAACGACGAAGCGGTGATTAAAGTCATCGGCGTCGGTGGTGGCGGCGGTAACGCAGTCGAACATATGGTAAAGCACAGCATCGAAGGTGTTGAATTTATCGTAACTAACACGGATGCTCAGGCATTACGTAAGTCAGGTGCTGGTTCAACTATTCAATTGGGGCGTGATGTCACCAAAGGTTTAGGTGCTGGAGCAAACCCTGATGTTGGTCGTCAAGCGGCAGAAGAAGATAAAGAAAACATTCGTGCAGCAATCAAAGGATCTGACATGATCTTTATTGCCGCAGGTATGGGCGGTGGTACCGGTACTGGTGCAGCCCCTGTTGTGGCTGAAATTGCCCGTGAAGAAGGCATTTTAACCGTTGCTGTAGTCACAAAGCCTTTTCCATTTGAAGGCAAAAAACGCATGTTATTTGCTGAGCAAGGTATTGCAGAGCTGGCAAAGCATGTTGATTCATTGATTACTATACCTAACGAAAAGTTATTGAAAGTATTGGGCCGTGGTACATCATTATTAGATGCATTTGCTGCAGCTAATAACGTATTGCTAGGCGCAGTGCAGGGTATTGCTGAGTTAATTACTCGTCCTGGTTTAATCAACGTGGATTTCGCCGACGTTAAAACGGTTATGTCTGAAATGGGTAATGCCATGATGGGTACAGGCGTTGCAACTGGTGATGATCGCGCTGAAGAAGCGGCAGAAGCTGCTGTGGCTAGTCCATTACTAGAAGATATTGATCTTGCTGGCGCTCGTGGCGTATTGGTGAATATCACCGCTGGTTTAGATATCAGTATTGAAGAGCTAGAAACAGTGGGTAACCACGTTAAAGCTTATGCATCTGATAACGCAACAGTAGTAGTCGGTGCAGTAATTGATCCTGAAATGAGCGAAGAGCTACGCGTAACTGTAGTTGCTACAGGTATCGGCGCAGAGAAAAAGCCTGATATTCAATTAGTGACAAAACCAGTTTCACGCCCAGAGCCTGCACCAATTGAAGTTAAAGCTGAGCCAGTTGAAGAGCAAGTTGCGGCAACAAATTATGTTGCACCAACAGGTAATGCTGTTCCTGCTCAGCAACCAGTAGCACAGCCAACAGCTCGCGCAGATGGTGACTATTTAGATATCCCAGCATTTTTACGTAAACAAGCTGATTAATTACAGTTTGGTAGTAAAGTTAGAATGTTGAATGCATAAGATGTTGATAAAATGTTGCTTGTGTAAGTAGAGGCGTATTAAAAACCACTAAATGGTACTTTTTTTGTGAAAAGGCAATTTTATGGTAGTATACCGCCTCAGCTTGCTGGGTAAACTCAGTATATATAGCGCATGAATGTTTATTTTAAAGTGATTAAAACGGGTAACTGAATGATTTTTCAAAGAACTGTTCAAAAGATGGTGAAGAGTACTGGTGTCGGGCTTCATTCCGGCAACAAGGTCACTCTGTGCATTATGCCCGCACCTGTCAATACTGGTATCGTACTTCGTCGTACAGATTTAAGCCCTGCAGTGGAAATTCCTGCTAAGGCTCATCTTGTGCGTGAAACAACTATGTGTACGGCATTAGTTAATGATGAAGGTGTTCGCATTTCAACTATCGAACATTTATTTGCAGCACTTGCAGGCCTTGGCATTGATAACGCAGTTATTGAAGTTGATGCTCCTGAAATCCCGATTATGGATGGCAGTGCAAGTCCGTTTGTTTTTTTACTGCAAAGTGCAGGTATTAAAGAGCAAGCAGTCGCTAAAAAATATATCAAAATCAATAAAACTGTGCGTGTTGAAGACGGCGATAAATGGGCAGAGTTAAAGCCATTTAAAGGCTTTAGAGTGGATTTTAAAATCGACTTTAATCACCCAGAAATCTCTCGTAGTCAACAGCATATGGTTATGGATTTTTCAACATCTGCATTTGTGAAAGATATCAGCCGTGCAAGAACATTTGGTTTTATGCGAGATATTGAATATCTTCGAGCCAATAACTTAGCACTGGGTGGCAGCATGGAAAATGCCGTCGTGCTTGATGAATATCGTGTCCTTAACCCTGATGGTCTGCGTTATGAGGACGAATTTGTTAAGCACAAAATTCTTGATGCTTTTGGTGATTTATATGTCGCAGGGCATGCCATTGTTGGTGAGTTCTGTGCGTATAAAACGGGTCATGCTTTAAATAACCAATTGGTTAGAGCGTTATTAGCCCAACAAGAAGCGTGGGAGTTAGTCAGCTTTGAAAATGAAGTCGATGTACCGTTAAGCTTTATGGTACCCGGCGCAGCGTCTTTCGCATAATATAGTTAAGATTGCCTATTACGGCTGGCCAATGCAGCCAGCCGTTTTAGTTTTTCACCTAGTGACCCTTCAACATGATCAGCCAACGTTTGTAAATGTTCTGCCGCGACAGGGCTAATAGTTGCGTAATTAGTTGAGGTTTTGCTTGGTGATATTGCTAACCCTGGGTTAACTTTAACCTCTATAGCGGTAAGCATTGGAAGGGTTTCTTCCTTAAGTTGTTGCAGTAATTTGGTCTTTTGGAAGTTTATTCTAGCAGCCCAAGCAGCCGATGTAGTTTCAATTACAAGAACACCCTGCCGAAGATTAGCGACTTTAAGCTGTTCAACAACAGGACCTGTTAAACTCTGCTTTACGTAATTATTAAGTTGATTTAATAGTTCTGCTTTTTCAGCCAATGCCGGTAATTGTCCAGATTGATGTAGTAAGCTACTGAGATCTTGCGGGGGCTTTTTCATATGATAATAAGATGGCTGAGTTAGGCTATGAGTGTAACAGTTTTTATCCAAGGTCGAAACGGAGTAACTCGCTGGCATCCTAGCAAGCGTTGGTTACTTCTACCTATCCTATTAGTTGTAGCGGGAACCGGCATCTATCAACAAAGTGCCGATCGTTTTGCTGAGCAACAAACCAAAGTTGATGAAAATAAAAAGTTGCGCGAGCAACAAAAGCAGCAAGTCATTAGCCTCAAACAAGCAACAGAAACCCAATTAGCCACATTGGTGACTCATGTCGCCTCTATGCAAGCAAAAATTACCCGCCTCGAAGCCCTCGGTCAGCAAGTTGCTGAAAATAATTTACTCGAAGATCAATTCGACTTTGCCACAGAAGTGGGTGTCGGAGGATTGAGTGAAATAGGCACAGGCGTGGAAATAAACCAACTGTTAAATGATATGACCCAGTTGGTATCAAGAATTGATAATAATAATGTTCAGCTGTCTCTACTTGAAACAGTGTCAACTAATCTCCATATAGATGAAGAACGTTATATATCAGGGCGGCCAATCGTAAAAGGTTGGTTATCTTCGCCCTACGGTTTACGGAATGACCCTTTTAATGGTCGTAGAACAATGCATAAAGGTATTGATTTTGCGGGCACTGAAGGCGGCGATGTTATTGCAACTGCTGCAGGTGTAGTAACGTGGTCTGGAAATATGCTTGGATATGGTGGGTTAGTCGAAATTGATCATGGAAATGGTCTTCGAACCCGCTATGGACACAACAAATCTATGTCAGTAAACCTAGGTGACGTCGTTGCCAAAGGCGATAAAATTGCCAGTATGGGAAGCACAGGCCGTTCAACTGGTCCCCACGTGCATTACGAAGTTTTGCGAAACGGACAGCAAATAGATCCAAGAAAGTTCGTCTATCGCAAAGCGAGTTAATAACATTTTCGGTTAAGTCGCTCATTTGAGCTCAACCTACAAGAGATAAGTGATTAAGATGTTAGGCAAATTACTGACAAAAGTATTCGGCAGTCGTAACGACCGTACCTTGAAAGGTTTAGGTAAAGTTGTAACTAAAATTAATGCATTAGAAGCTGAATATGAAAAGCTGACAGATGAACAACTAAAAGCAAAAACAGACGAGTTCCGTCAGCGTATTGAAAATGGTGAAACCTTAGATGCGCTTATGGCAGAAGTATTTGCCACAGTGCGTGAAGCATCTAAACGTGTTTTCGAAATGCGCCACTTCGATGTGCAATTACTCGGTGGTATGGTACTTGATAGTAACCGCATCGCTGAAATGAGAACCGGTGAAGGTAAAACCTTAACCGCAACTCTGCCAGCATATTTAAATGGTATTACCGGTAAAGGCGTCCACGTCATTACCGTGAATGATTACCTTGCACGTCGTGATGCGGAAAATAACCGTCCATTATTTGAATTCCTAGGGCTTAGCGTTGGTATTAACGTGGCAGGCCTTGGTCAAGCAGAAAAGAAAGAAGCGTATAACTCTGATATTACCTACGGGACTAACAACGAGTTTGGTTTCGATTACCTGCGTGACAACATGGCGTTCTCTCCTCAAGAGCGAGTTCAACGTCCGCTGCATTACGCACTGATTGATGAAGTTGATTCAATCTTAATTGATGAAGCGCGTACACCATTGATTATCTCTGGTGCAGCAGAAAATAGCTCTGAGCTATATATCAAAGTAAACACCCTTATTCCTAACCTTATCGTTCAAGAGAAAGAAGATACAGAAGATGAGATTGGTGAAGGTGATTTCAGTATCGATGAAAAAGCCAAACAAGTTCATTTTACAGAGCGTGGCCAAGAAAAAGTTGAATTACTGTTAGTTGAGCTAGGTGTGCTCAATGAAGGTGATTCACTGTATTCAGCAGCTAACATCTCATTACTGCATCACGTAAATGCAGCATTAAGAGCGCATACCTTATTTGAACGTGATGTTGATTACATTGTTCAAGACGGTGAAGTGATTATTGTTGATGAACATACTGGCCGTACCATGCCAGGTCGTCGCTGGTCAGAAGGTTTACATCAAGCTGTTGAAGCAAAAGAAGCAGTCAACATTCAAAATGAAAACCAAACATTAGCGTCAATCACATTCCAGAACTACTTCCGTCAATATGAGAAGCTAGCAGGGATGACAGGTACAGCTGACACTGAAGCATTCGAGTTCCAACATATTTATGGACTTGATACCGTCGTGGTACCAACTAATAAGCCAATGGTACGTAATGATATGCCTGATTTGGTTTATCTTACAGCAACAGAAAAATACAATGCCATCATTGAAGACATTAAAGGTTGTCGCGAACGTGGTCAGCCTGTGCTTGTGGGTACGGTATCAATCGAGCAATCAGAATTATTAGCGACCTTATTAAAGCAAGCTAAGATCCCACATTCAGTATTGAACGCCAAGTTCCATGAAAAAGAAGCAGACATTGTTGCTCAAGCAGGTAGCGCTGGAGTAGTGACTATCGCAACTAACATGGCCGGTCGTGGTACCGATATCGTGTTAGGTGGCAACTGGAAAGTTGAAGTTGATGCATTAAAGGATCCAACTGAAGATCAAATCGCTCGCATTAAAGCAGAATGGCAAGTTCGTCATGATGCAGTTATTGCTTCGGGTGGTTTACACATTTTAGGCACCGAGCGTCACGAGTCACGTCGTATCGATAATCAGCTTCGTGGTCGTGCAGGCCGTCAAGGTGATGCGGGTTCATCGCGCTTTTATCTTTCAATGGAAGATAGCTTAATGCGTATCTTCGCATCTGAAAAAGTATCTGGCATGATGAAAAAACTGGGTATGGAAGAAGGCGAAGCCATCGAACATCCTTGGGTATCTCGTGCAATTGAAAATGCGCAACGTAAAGTAGAAGCGCGTAACTTCGATATTCGTAAGCAATTACTTGAATATGATGATGTCGCTAACGATCAACGCCAAGTTGTTTATTCTCAGCGCAATGAGTTAATGGACGCAGAAAGCATTGAAGACACCATTTCAAATATTGAACAAGATGTCGTTAGTGGTGTGATTGATCAATATATTCCACAGCAGTCTGTAGAAGAGTTGTGGGACGTACCAGGTCTAGAGCAGCGTCTTGCCCAAGAGTTTGGTCTTCAACTAACCATTCAACAATGGTTAGATACAGAAGATGACCTTCACGAAGAAACTTTACGTGAGCGTATTGTATCAAGCTGGAGCGAAGCATATAAAGCTAAAGAGCAGATGGTTGGTGAGCAAGTGCTACGTCAGTTCGAAAAAGCAGTCATGCTACAAACATTAGATGGTCTGTGGAAAGAGCATTTAGCAGCAATGGATCACTTGCGCCAAGGTATTCATTTACGTGGTTACGCACAAAAGAATCCAAAGCAAGAGTATAAACGTGAATCATTTGAGTTATTCCAACAAATGTTGGAGTCACTAAAACACGATGTCATCAGTGTACTCTCTAAGGTACAGGTTCAAGCACAATCAGATGTTGATGATATGGAGCAGCGTCGTCGTGACGAAGAAGCCAAGATCCAACGCGAATACCAGCATGCAGCATCAGAATCGCTAACAGAGAATAAAGAAGCTGAAGCAGCAACGCCAAGAACTGTGATTAGAGACGGTGAGAAAGTTGGCCGTAATGACCCTTGTCCATGTGGCTCAGGTAAGAAGTACAAGCAGTGTCACGGTAAACTGACCTAAAACACCGCAATATTTAATAATTTAAAAGGCAGCTATTTTTAGCTGCCTTTTTTGTACCTAATAAATAGTATAAAAAACAGTCGCCTCAAGTGTTTTTGTGGATAACACTGGGGGTAAAATCTGGGTAACGTGTGATTAATAAAAAAGATCGCAAATAATGCGAAAAACTTTTAAAAAGCCCTTGCACCAAT
>NZ_MCTV01000034.1:0-21895 GCF_002874545.1 Shewanella sp. 10N.286.52.C2 | reverse complement strand
TTTTTCGTATTGGGGGAAAAACAACAATACCTAATGCTGATAATTTGAGTTATTAGCTGCAACATATCAGCGTGAGCGGTGAGTGTGGACGAATGCCCATGTGAAAGTAGGTTATTGCCAAGCGCATAATTTATCTTACTTTTTAAAAGTAAGAACAAAAGTTACGAATAATCCCTGACTCTACGAGTCAGGGATTTTTTCGTTTACGACTTTCGATCAATATAGGGTGAAGTAGGGTGCAATGTCTGTGTTTATAAAGCAACGCTTTATACAGACATGAAAGGCGGAGGATTTAGCCGCAGCTGAACAACGCCAAGTGCCTAATATTTCTCGATAGAGAATCGATAAAGCCCTGACTTAACAGTCAGGCTTTTTTCGTTTCTGGCAAAAAAGATTAAACCTTAATGCTGATAACTTGAGTCATCAGCTGCTAGATAATATCGTGAGCGGTGAGTGTGAGCGATTGCCTATGTGAAACTAGGGGGGAATGTCTGTGGTTATAAAGCAACGCTTTATACAGATATGGAACGCGAAATATTTATCCGCAGCTGAACATCGCAAGCGCCTAATTTCTCTCGTAAGAGAGTCGATAAAGTCCTGATTTAACAGTTAGGGCTTTTTTGTATTTGGGGAAGAAGAATAAATCCTAACGCAGATTACTTGAGTCATTTACTGCTACATATCGGCGTGAGCTGCGAGTCTGGGCGAATGCCTATGTGAAAGTAGATTACCGCCAAGCGCCTAATATCACTCATTAAAGAGTCGATAGAGCCCTGACTTAATAGTCAGGGCTCTATCCGTTTTCGGGGAAAGTGAAATATGTACTAACCATGAGAGCTTGAATCATCACCTGCTAGATAATATTGTTCGGTGAGAGTGGGAAAATGTTCATGACAAAGCAGACCTTAATGCTGATCTAAATTCAGCAAGGCTTTATAGCGACTCTACACAGATATAAAGTACGAAGGGTTTATTTGTTGATCAACATCAACAAGCGTCTAATCAGTATCAAGCCCGATATTATGTAGCGGGCTTTTTCATTTCTGGCTTTCAATATATATGTCTATGGATATTATTTTAATAGAAGACAAATTAAGCTCCCGGTGCTCAATAGGCAAAGTTTTATAGGTTTTTTAGAGATATTGATATGACACGAGTAGTGCTAAGACGTTTTGATATAAAAACCTACGGGATGTAGTAATTTATTAATCAAAAGAGACTTATTTCGCCATTTGTATATATCTTAAGTACAATAGTGTTCATTATTTTTCGTTAGAACTATGCCTTTATGCCTGTAAGTTTAGCTCCCCATAATACCTTGGCCTTAACACAATGTTGCGACGCTATTGTTGAAGTTGACTCAAAAAAACAACTGATTTTAGTCGTTTCTAAGCTTGTCAGTGAATCTAAGCCTATGTTGATCTTAGGCGGTGGCAGTAATGTGGTATTTACCGATGATTTCAATGGCACCATTATAAAAGTGCTTACAAAAGGAATTAAGGTCGTTGAAGATGAGTTTAATTTCATCTTATCAGTTCAAGCAGGTGAAAATTGGCATGATTTTGTTGAATACTGTTTAGAAAACGGCATTAACGGCTTAGAGAATCTAGCGTTAATTCCAGGCACAGTTGGCGCCGCGCCTATTCAAAATATTGGTGCTTACGGTGTAGAAATCGATAATTTCTGCTCTCAAGTAGAATACTATGACTATACGACATCTCAGTTGATAACCCTTGATGCAGATCAGTGCCAGTTTGGTTACCGAGATTCAATTTTTAAACACCAGCTTAAGGATAAGGCTGTCATCACCGAGGTTGAATTTAGATTACCTAAGTTGTGGGCGCCTAATCTTGAATATGGACCACTAAAACACTTACAGGATGACAGTGTTAGCGCACAAATAATATTTGAAACAGTATGTGATGTGAGGCAAAGTAAATTACCGGATCCTAAGGTACTTGGTAATGTTGGTAGTTTCTTCAAAAACCCGATTATTTCAGCTAAGCAGTATCTTGAGTTATTAACCGAATTTAGTGATCTTGTCGGCTACGCGCAAACTGACGGCACGATTAAAATTGCCGCAGGTTGGTTAATTGATGAAGCTAATTTAAAAGGCTTTACAGTAGGCCGTGCTGCCGTGCATACCAAGCAAGCACTAGTGCTCGTTAACCTCGGTGGGGCAACGGGTAATGATATTTGTCAATTAGCTCATGCGGTGATGAATAAAGTTTACGATAAATTTAATATAAATTTAGAACCGGAACCAAGAATTATTGGCCCAAAAGGCGAGGTAGATATCTGATATGAATGGTCATTGGGTTAAAAAGAAACAGATCCTAGCTTTGCTTGATCATAGTGATTATGTCTCTGGTGAGCAAATTGCTCAAAAAGTGGGTTTATCACGCACCGCGGTAAACAACCACATCAGCCAGTTACTTGATTATGGCGTAGATATATACAGTGTTAAAGGCAAAGGCTATAAGTTATCTAACCCATTACCATTATTTGATGAGGCAAAACTATTGGCTGCAATAGATAATCGTTGCTTTTATTTTGATGACATTAACAGCACCAATGCCTTTATGTTGCAACACGCTGATGAATTGAAAACAGGTGATATTTGTATCGCTGAATATCAATCTGCAGGTAGGGGGAGGCGAGGACGTAATTGGGTATCTCCCTATGGGCACCATGTTTATGCTTCAATTTTTTGGCGCTTAAATCAAGGTATGAATGCAGCAATGGGCTTAAGCTTAATTGTTGGCTGCTCTATTGTAAAAACCTTAGAGAAATATGGTGTAGAAAATTTAGGCTTAAAATGGCCCAATGATATTTATAAAGATAATAAAAAATTAGCAGGCATTTTAATTGAATTGTCTGGCCATTCCTTGGATGAATGTAATTTAGTGATCGGTTTTGGCATTAACATGAGTATGTCTAATAAGCATGCTGAAGCTATTGATCAACCATGGAGTGACTTGAGTGCTTTAGCGGAGATGCCAAATAAAACTGATTTAATGATTGATTTACATCAACAACTTAAATCAGATTTACGCCTATTTGAATTACAAGGCTTAACGCCTTTTATACCGCAATGGGAAAAACATGATTTATTCATTCATAAAGAAGTGGATTTGATCATGGCACCTCATACTCTATCGGGGATCTGTCGAGGAATTGATCAACAAGGCGCTATTTTATTGGAGATTAATGGCAACATTACATCACACATTGGTGGCGAAATTAGCTTGAGGGCATCTGCCAAATAACCGTATTTATTTACGTAAAAGCACTTGGTCTACAAGGTGGTTCTGGGCTTTTTTTAAAATGAGGTTAGCGCGGGCACGACTGGGTTTGATGTTTGACTGTAAATTGGGGCCGTTAATTGTGTCCCAAATATTCGCTGCCGTAGCATTCGCTTCTTCATCAGACAGTGTCGAATAGTGATGGAAAAACGACTCAGGATCACTGAAAGCCCCTTGTCGGAATTTCAAAAAGCGTTGCTGGTACCAGTGTTTTAACAGTGACTCTTCAGCATCGACATAGATAGAGAAGTCGACATAATCTGACAAAAAGGTACTTTTATGATCAGGTGATGGATCTAATGATGTCTGTAATACATTAAGGCCTTCGATAATCAAAATATCGGGCTGATTAATTTCTTGGACACTATCCGTTAACCTATCGTAGCTGACATGAGAATATAACGGTGCCGATACGGATTCATCGCCAGCTTTAATGCTGGAAATAAAATCAATCAACATTTTCATGTCGTAACTTTCAGGAAAACCTTTGCGCTTAAGCAAATTACGTTGTTTAAGTTCTGCTAACGGGTATAAGAAGCCATCGGTGGTGACTAATTCGACTTTTGGGTGCTCTGACCAGCGTTGTAATAATGTTTGCAAAATACGTGCAGTGGTACTCTTACCGACTGCAACACTGCCTGAGATACTAATGATGTAAGGTGTTTTTGTCGGTTTATGACTTAAGAACTGATCAAGCACTTCACTGCGTTGATGTTTGGCACTGATAATCAGGTTGAGTAGGCGACTTAAGGGCAAATAAATATCCGTCACTTCATCGAGTGACAGTTGCTCATTCATGCCTCGAAGGTTTTCTAATTCTTCTTGGCTTAGTGTTAAAGGCACCGAATTACGTAATTCAGACCATTGTTGGCGCTGAAAAGAAAAATAAAGTGCTTGCTGAGATAATTTATTTGATGTCATAACGTCCTTTCCTTAGATCAGGCACAGTACACCAACAATATATATTGAACAATAGAAAATGCATTGATAGTTTTAGCAATAGTTTAAATCGAGGTATTTTTGAACGCAGTTGTTAAATTGAGCCTAAAAAAGCGACATTTAAGACTTTTTTTATCTTTTTTATGCTTTTGCTATTGCACTTGTGCCGACATTTACCTAATATCCGTTTCCGAAATGATTAGCCGGCATAGCTCAGTTGGTAGAGCAACTGACTTGTAATCAGTAGGTCCCGAGTTCGACTCTTGGTGCCGGCACCATTTTTCTGGAGGGGTTCCCGAGTGGCCAAAGGGATCAGACTGTAAATCTGACGGCTCAGCCTTCGAAGGTTCGAATCCTTCTCCCTCCACCATTTTTAAAGGTAGTTAGGTAGCCTTAAACAGGTTGCGCGGATGTCGTATAATGGTATTACTCCAGCCTTCCAAGCTGATAACGCGGGTTCGATTCCCGCCATCCGCTCCAAATTGCTGAACGACTTGATTGCTTAATATCTCTGTCAGAGTTATTAAGTCAATCAAATCCTTTAAATCAGCACGTCCTGTCTTATGCTAAACTAATCTCCTAAACTAATCGATTCGATGTCATTCAATGCATCGGATTTTTTCTATATGTGTTTTCATTACCAAGACTCTGGGTTGAGGCAATATCATGGCTAAAGAAAAATTTGAACGTAGTAAACCACACGTAAACGTGGGTACAATTGGTCACGTTGACCATGGTAAAACAACTCTTACAGCAGCTATTTCAGCTGTATTGTCAAAAGTATATGGTGGTGAAGTTAAAGATTTCGCACAAATCGATAACGCTCCAGAAGAGCGTGAGCGCGGTATTACAATTAATACTTCTCACATCGAATATGACACTCCATCTCGTCACTACGCACACGTAGATTGTCCTGGTCACGCCGATTATGTTAAAAACATGATTACTGGTGCTGCACAAATGGACGGCGCTATCTTAGTAGTTGCTGCTACAGATGGTCCAATGCCACAAACACGTGAGCACATCTTGCTTTCACGTCAGGTTGGCGTACCTTTCATCATCGTATTCATGAACAAATGTGACATGGTTGACGATGAAGAACTACTTGAATTAGTAGAAATGGAAGTTCGTGAACTTCTTTCTGAATATGACTTCCCAGGTGATGACTTACCAGTTATTCAAGGTTCTGCACTTAAAGCACTTGAAGGCGAAGCAGATTGGGAAGCTAAAGTTGTTGAACTAGCTGAAGCTCTAGATACTTATATCCCAGAGCCAGAGCGTGACATCGATAAGCCATTCCTACTTCCAATTGAAGATGTATTCTCAATTTCAGGTCGTGGTACTGTTGTTACTGGTCGTGTTGAGCGTGGTATCATCACAGTAGGTGACGAAGTAGAAATCGTTGGTGTTAAAGACACAACTAAAACGACTTGTACTGGTGTTGAAATGTTCCGTAAGCTGCTTGACGAAGGTCGTGCTGGCGAGAACTGTGGTGTACTTTTACGTGGTACTAAGCGTGATGACGTTGAACGTGGTCAAGTATTAGCTAAGCCTGGTTCAATTACTCCACATACAACTTTCGAATCAGAAGTATACGTACTTTCGAAAGAAGAAGGTGGACGTCACACTCCATTCTTCAAAGGTTACCGTCCACAGTTCTACTTCCGTACAACTGACGTAACTGGTACTATCGAGCTTCCAGAAGGCGTAGAAATGGTAATGCCTGGTGATAACATCAAAATGGTTGTTACACTAATCTACCCAATCGCAATGGATGACGGTTTACGTTTCGCTATCCGTGAAGGTGGCCGTACTGTTGGTGCTGGTGTTGTAGCTAAAGTTATCGCTTAATAGCGATTTTAGTTAACACATAAAAAAAGGAAGCTTCGGCTTCCTTTTTTGTTTTTATTATTTTTTGTAAGATTTGCTGATGATCTCTAGTGTCATCCTTGCGAACTGACTAGAATAAGAATACAATCTATGGCCGATTTTTGACCCTGAGCTGATGCTTTTCGTGGCTTAATTCGGAAGTACTGATTGATAATGGTACACTTTATCAATTTTAAGCTCAGGTCTCTTAGTGAGTAACGGAACCAACCGATGACAACAAATACTGAAAACCAGACTAATTCTCTGGATATTGTTAAGTGGGGCATAGCAGTTATATTGATTGCCGCCGCTGTTATTGGCAACCAAGCATTTGGCGAAGCCAGTGTTGTGGTACGCGCTTTAGGCGTAATTGTTGCCTTTGTTCTTGCAGGTTTTATTGCTCTGCAAACTGTGAAAGGTAAAGAAGCTTTATCTTTTGCTCGTGAAGCTCACATTGAAGTTCGTAAAGTGGTTTGGCCTACGCGTCAAGAAGCGCTAAACACTACATTCATTGTTCTTGCTGCAACAGC
Organism: Shewanella sp. 10N.286.52.C2; assembly: GCF_002874545.1. Taxonomy (NCBI): domain Bacteria; kingdom Pseudomonadati; phylum Pseudomonadota; class Gammaproteobacteria; order Alteromonadales; family Shewanellaceae; genus Shewanella; species Shewanella sp. 10N.286.52.C2. The sequence goes on along the minus strand of NZ_MCTV01000034.1, from coordinate 15,252 downwards.
TGTCGTAGCCGTTATCCTTTGGGGTTTCGACTGGGTACTTTTGCGCGTTGTTAACCTAATTACTGGCGTATAGGCATTTACATGACTGAAGCAACAGAAGCTAAAAAAAGATGGTATGTGATCCAAGCATTCTCGGGCTATGAAGGCCGTGTATGTAAAACATTGCTTGAACACATAAAAATGCACAACATGGAAGATTACTTCGCTGAGGTATTAGTACCGACAGAAGAAGTGGTTGAAATGCGTGCAGGTCAGCGTCGCAAAAGCGAACGTAAATTCTTCCCTGGTTATGTATTAGTACAGATGGAAATGAATGACGAAAGCTGGCATTTAGTTAAAAGTATTCCACGTGTTATGGGCTTTATCGGTGGTACATCTGACCGTCCAGCGCCTATTTCAGACAAAGAAGCGGATGCCATTCTTCAGCGTTTACAAGACACAGTTGAGTCACCGACTCATCGCGTTATGTATGAACCTGGTGAAGTTGTTCGTGTTAACGATGGTCCATTTGCTGATTTTAATGGCACTATCGAAGAAGTTGATTACGACAAGAACCGCGTTAAGGTTTCAGTAATGATCTTCGGTCGCTCTACTCCTGTTGAACTTGATTTCGATCAAGTTGAAAAGAGCTGATTAAATTAACTACAAATAGTATTTGTTTGCGGGTGCGAATTTTTGTATAATTCGCACCCGTAATTTTCAAGGGGAGCATATTGGCATGTAGCCGATACGCGTTTGAACCCAAACTGAGGATATGTCGACATGGCAAAGAAAATTGAAGCTTATATTAAGCTACAAGTAGCAGCCGGTGCTGCAAACCCGTCTCCACCAGTTGGACCTGCTTTAGGTCAAAAAGGTGTGAACATCATGGAATTCTGTAAAGCATTCAACGCTCGTACTGAAAAGTTCGAAAAAGGCATGCCAATTCCTGTTGTTATCACTGTATACAACGACCGTTCTTTCACGTTCGAAACTAAGACTCCTCCAGCATCTTTCTTATTATTGAAAGCTGCAGGTCTTAAGTCTGGTTCTGGCCGTCCGAACACTGAGAAAGTTGGTACTATCAAGCGTAGCGCAGTTCAAGAAATTGCTGAATCAAAAGCTACTGATATGACTGGCGCTGATATTGAAGCGATGACTCGCTCAATTGAAGGTACTGCACGTTCAATGGGTTTGGTAGTAGAGGACTAATATAATGGCAAAGCTAACTAAGCGCATGCGCGTTATCCGTGAAAAATTAGACGGAACTAAGAACTACGACATCAATGAAGCTACTGCTTTATTAAAAGAATTAGCAACTGCTAAGTTCGTAGAAAGTGTTGACGTTGCTGTTAACCTAGGTATCGATCCTCGTAAATCAGATCAAAACGTTCGTGGCGCTACAGTATTACCACATGGTACTGGCCGTGAAGTTCGTGTTGCTGTGTTTACACAGGGCGCAAACGCTGAAGCAGCTAAAGAAGCTGGTGCAGAACTTGTTGGTATGGAAGATCTTGCTGCACAAGTTAAAGCTGGCGAAATGAACTTTGACGTTGTTATCGCATCTCCAGATGCAATGCGCGTTGTTGGTATGTTAGGTCAAATCTTAGGCCCACGTGGTTTAATGCCTAACCCTAAAACTGGTACAGTAACGCCTAACGTTGCTGATGCAGTTAAAAATGCCAAAGCTGGTCAAGTTCGTTACCGTAACGACAAGAACGGTATTATCCACACTACTATCGGTAAAGTGGATTTCACACCAGTTCAGCTTAAAGAAAACTTAGAATCGCTTGTAGCGGCACTGAAAAAGGCTAAGCCTGCAGTTGCTAAAGGCGTTTACTTGAAGAAAGTTACTATCTCTACCACTATGGGTGCAGGCGTAACTATCGATCAAGGTAGCTTAGACGAAGTTAAGTAATATACAAAGCGTGCGTATTAGTCTATAATGCGCGCACTTTGTGGGTTGAGGTCTATTTTCTACGTGTGTTACTAATTTATTAGTCCGCTTATTGAATAGATTTCCGTCCAAGACCGTAGGTGTAATCTAACCATTACTTAATTTCCTACGTAGACGGTGTCAGACCCCCCAGATAGATTTTGTTCTGCTGGAAAATCTGCACCGTAAGTCGTTAAACACTTTGTGTTTAACATGGTTAATTCTAGGGAATTCCCTAGGTAGAATCCAGGAGTAAAGCCAATGGCATTAAGACTCGAAGACAAAAAAGCGATTGTTGCTGAAGTCAACGAAGCAGCCAAAGGTGCTTTATCTGCAGTTGTTGCCGATTCACGCGGTGTAACTGTAGGTGATATGACCGGTTTGCGTAAAGCAGCTCGTGAAGCTGGTGTATTTATACGTGTAGTACGTAATACATTAGTTAAACGCGCTGTAGCTGGTACTGATTTTGAGTGCCTTAGCGACACGTTTACAGGTCCTACTTTAATTGCCTTTTCTAACGAGCACCCAGGTGCTGCAGCACGTCTATTAAAAGACTTCGCTGCTACGCAAGAAAAGTTTGAAATTAAAGCAGCAGCCTTTGAAGGGGAAGTAATCCCTGCAGCAGATATTGATCGTTTAGCGAAATTACCAACTTACGACGAAGCACTAGCTCAGTTAATGATGACTCTAAAAGAAGCATCTGCTGGCAAGTTTGTTCGTACCTTGGCCGCTCTTCGCGATCAAAAAGAAGCAGCTTAATATTTTATTAGCCGCTTAATTAAATTGAATTCAGTACAATAGGAATTTTTTGTTATGTCTATCACAAAAGACCAAATCTTAGAAGCTTTCGCAGAAATGTCTGTAATGGAAGTTGTTGAACTTATCGAAGCAATGGAAGAAAAATTCGGCGTTTCTGCTGCAGCTGCAGTAGTTTCTGGTGGTGGTGATGCTGCCGCTGCTGTTGAGCAAACAGAATTTGACGTTGTTATGACATCTTTCGGTGCTAACAAAGTTGCTGTTATTAAAGCACTTCGTGGCGCTACAGGTCTTGGCCTGAAAGAAGCTAAAGCGATGGCTGAATCTGCACCAGTTGCAGTTAAAGAAGCTATCTCTAAAGAAGAAGCTGAAGCACTTCAAGCAGACCTAGTTGCTGCTGGCGCTGAAGTAGAAGTTAAGTAAGTTATACTTTAACTTACCACCTCCCGAGTAATCGGGCGGAGGCTGGCGGTTTTTTAACCGTCGGCCTTTTTTGCGCTATATGCGCAGGCGATTTTTTATTCACCGTTTGTCGCCAGTTTTAGCAGTTCCTAGCAGAGATTACTGGTTAGGTTCTTGCCATTAACGGTGATGGGCAAACGTGCTGATTTAATCTTTTGTATTATTTCAGTCTTGGTCACATCTCGTAAGTAGAGGAAACCCATGGTTTACTCCTATTCTGAAAAGAAGCGTATTCGTAAAGACTTTGGCAAACGCCCAAAAGTTTTGGATATTCCGTACCTATTGTCTATTCAATTAGACTCTTTTAAGAAGTTCACCGATCAAGATCCTACGGGTGAACGTGGCTTCGAAGCCGCATTCCGTAGCGTTTTTCCCATCAAGAGCTTTTCTGGCAACTCTGAACTGCAATACGTCAGTTATAAGTTAGGCGAGCCAGTTTTTGATGTGAAAGAGTGTCAGATCCGCGGTGTTACATATTCAGCTCCATTACGCGTTAAATTGCGTATGGTGTTATATGACCGTGAAGCTGCACCAGGCACAGTTAAAGACATTAAAGAACAAGAAGTCTACATGGGTGATATCCCATTAATGACTGATAACGGTACTTTTGTTATCAATGGTACTGAGCGTGTTATCGTGTCTCAGTTACACCGCTCACCAGGTGTATTCTTTGATCATGACCGTGGTAAAACCCACTCTTCAGGTAAAGTGTTATATAACGCACGTATTATTCCTTACCGTGGTTCATGGCTTGACTTTGAATTTGATCCAAAAGATGCCTTATTTGTACGTATTGACCGTCGTCGTAAATTACCTGCGACTATCATGCTACGTGCACTTGAGTTTTCTACTCAAGAAATCTTAGACTTATTCTTTGAACGTACTCAGTTCAAAATTAAGAAAGATTCTCTTGTTATGGCACTTGTACCAGACCGTTTACGTGGTGAAACTGCAAGTTACGATATTAAAGATTCAGAAGGCAATGTTCTTGTTGAAACTGGTCGTCGTATTACTGCTCGTCACATTAAACAACTTGAAAAAACTGCCACTACAGAACTTGAAGTACCTGTAGATTACATTGTTGGTAAGTTTGCTGCTCAAGATTATATCGATCAAGATACTGGTGAAGTACTTGTTAGCGCAAATGCTGAAATCACCCTTGAAGACCTTGCTAAACTTTCTTTAGCAGGCATTAAAGAAGTTGATACTTTGTTTATCAACGATCTTGATCATGGTGCTTATATTTCTGACACATTACGTATCGATTCTACAACTAACCGCTTAGAAGCATTAGTTGAAATCTACCGCATGATGCGTCCAGGTGAGCCACCAACCAAAGATGCTGCTGAAAGCTTATTCCAGAACTTGTTCTTCAGTGAAGAACGTTATGACTTATCTAAAGTAGGTCGTATGAAGTTCAACCGTCGTCTTGAGATTGCTGAAGACGAAGGCGCTGGCGTATTGTCTAAAGAAGACATCGTACACGTTATGAAGAAAATCATCGAAATCCGTAATGGTGACGATGAAGTCGATGATATCGACCATCTTGGTAACCGTCGTATTCGTAGCGTTGGCGAAATGGCTGAAAACCAATTCCGTGTTGGTCTAGTTCGTGTTGAGCGTGCTGTTCGTGAACGTCTATCATTAGGCGACTTGAACGAGTTGATGCCACAAGATCTTATCAATGCGAAGCCTATTTCGGCAGCAGTGAAAGAATTCTTTGGTTCTTCACAGCTGTCTCAATTCATGGATCAAAACAACCCGCTTTCAGAAGTAACGCATAAGCGTCGTATTTCTGCTTTAGGCCCAGGTGGTTTGACTCGTGAACGTGCAGGCTTCGAAGTACGTGACGTACATCCGACTCACTATGGTCGTCTATGTCCGATTGAAACGCCAGAGGGACCAAACATTGGTCTAATTAACTCTTTAGCAAGTTTCGCACGTACTAACTCATACGGCTTCCTAGAAACGCCTTATCGTAAGGTTGTTGATAGTGTAATTACTGATGAAGTTGAATACTTGTCAGCAATTGAAGAAGGTCGTTATGTTATTGCACAGGCAAACATTGAAGTAGATGGTTCTAGCCGAATCATTGAAGAGCAAGTTGCTTGTCGTCATAAAGGTGAATCTACCTTTATGCGTGCTGCTGACATTCAATATATGGATGTATCACCACAACAGATTATTTCTGTTGCGGCATCACTAATTCCGTTCCTAGAACACGATGATGCTAACCGTGCATTGATGGGTGCGAACATGCAACGTCAAGCGGTTCCTACTTTACGTGCTGATAAGCCGTTAGTCGGTACAGGTATTGAGCGCACTTTAGCGGTCGATTCTGGTGTTGTTGTTGCTGCGAAACGTGGCGGTGTTGTTGATTACGTTGATGCTAGCCGTATCGTTATCAAAGTTAATGAAGCAGAGTTAACACCGGGTGAAGCTGGTATTGATATCTACAACTTAACTAAGTATACCCGTTCAAACCAAAACACCTGCATTAACCAACGTCCTTGTTGTTCTGTTGGTGATCCAATTGTACGTGGTGATGTATTAGCTGACGGTCCATCAACCGATTTAGGTGATTTGGCTCTTGGTCAAAACATGCGTATCGCGTTCATGCCGTGGAATGGTTATAACTTCGAAGATTCTATCTTAATTTCTGAGCGCGTAGCGCAAGAAGATCGTTTTACTACTATTCATATCCAAGAGCTTTCATGTATTGCTCGTGATACGAAACTAGGTAGCGAAGAAATCACAGCTGATATTCCAAACGTAGGTGAGTCTGCTTTATCTAAACTAGATGAATCAGGTATCGTTTACATTGGTGCTGAAGTTAAAGGCGGCGACATTCTAGTTGGTAAAGTGACACCTAAAGGTGAAACTCAGCTGACGCCAGAAGAGAAGCTATTGCGTGCAATTTTCGGTGAGAAAGCTTCAGATGTTAAGGACAGCTCTTTACGTGTACCTAACTCTGTTAAAGGCACCATCATCGACGTTCAAGTATTCACTCGTGACGGTATCGAGAAAGATAAACGTGCGCTTGAAATTGAAGAGATGCATGTTAGCCAAGCTCGCAAAGATTTAGGCGAAGAGTTCCAGATCCTTGAAGAAGGTGTGTTGAGCCGTGCGCGTAACTTATTACTATCTACCGGTTTCTCAGAAGCTAAATTAGCAGAGCTACCGCGTAAAGATGTATTAATTCAAGTTATCGATGACGAAGCTAAACAAACTGAACTTGAGCAATTAGCTGAGCAACATGAAGAGCTAAAAGCAGACTTCGATAAGAAGTTTGAAGTTAAGCGTCGTAAGATCACCCAAGGTGATGACTTAGCACCTGGTGTACTGAAAATTGTTAAGGTTTACCTAGCAGTTAAACGTACTATCCAACCTGGTGATAAGATGGCGGGTCGTCACGGTAACAAGGGTGTAATCTCTAAGATTTGTCCTATCGAAGACATGCCTTACGATGAAACTGGTGATCCAGTTGATATCGTACTTAACCCATTGGGCGTACCATCGCGTATGAACATTGGTCAGGTACTAGAAGTCCACTTAGGTGCTGCAGCTAAAGGTATCGGTAATCGTATTACTGCTATGCTTGAAGAGCAACGCGAACTGGCAGAGCTACGTAGCTACATTCAGCAGGTTTATGACTTAGGTGATGACGTTCTTCAGAAAGTCGACATCAGTACATTTAGCGACCATGAAGTAGTGCGCTTAGCTAAGAACCTGAGAGGCGGCATACCAATTGCTACGCCAGCTTTCGATGGTGCTAAAGAGAAAGAGATCAAGCAAATGCTTGAACTTGCAGGCTTACCTTCATCTGGCCAGTTAACATTATGTGACGGCCGTACCGGTAACGAATTTGAGCGTAAAGTAACTGTTGGTTACATGTACATGCTTAAATTGAACCATTTAGTTGATGACAAGATGCACGCCCGTTCAACCGGTTCGTACAGCTTAGTTACACAACAACCATTGGGCGGTAAAGCTCAATTCGGTGGTCAGCGTTTCGGTGAGATGGAAGTATGGGCACTAGAAGCATACGGTGCTGCATATACTCTTCAGGAAATGCTAACGGTTAAATCAGATGACGTTAACGGTCGTACTCAGATGTATAAAAACATCGTCGACGGTAACCATCAGATGCACCCAGGCATGCCTGAGTCTTTCAACGTATTGTTGAAGGAAATTCGTTCACTTGGTATTAATATCGAGTTGGATCAAGAGTAAGCATCGCTCTTAAGCAATGTTTGGTAACCAAGGATGCTTTGCAATAGCAAGGCATCTGGTTTAACTCCTTCAGGAGAGAAACGTGAAAGACTTATTAAAGTTTCTTAAACAGCAAAGCAAGACTGAAGAATTTAACGGAATCAAAATTGGTTTGGCTTCGCCAGATCTAATCCGTTCTTGGTCTTTTGGTGAAGTTAAAAAACCAGAAACCATTAACTACCGTACCTTTAAACCTGAACGTGAAGGTTTATTCTGTGCGCGTATTTTCGGTCCTGTGAAAGATTACGAATGTTTGTGTGGTAAATACAAGCGTTTGAAGCACCGTGGTGTTATTTGTGAGAAGTGTGGCGTTGAAGTTACACAGACTAAAGTGCGTCGTGAGCGCATGGGTCATATTGATCTTGCAAGCCCAGTTGCCCACATTTGGTTCTTGAAATCACTTCCGTCTCGTATCGGCTTAATGCTTGATATGACACTTCGTGACATCGAACGTGTACTTTACTTCGAATCATTTGTTGTGATCGAGCCTGGCATGACCAGTCTTGAACGTGGCCAAATGCTTACTGAAGAAACGTATCTTGATGCACTTGAAGAATACGGTGACGAGTTCGAAGCTAAAATGGGTGCTGAAGCAGTCTTAGACTTGCTACGTGCAATTGATTTAGAAGAACAGATCGAACAAATGCGTGAAGAGTTGCCTTCAATCAACTCTGAAACCCGTCGTAAAAAGGTCACTAAACGCCTTAAACTGATGGAAGCATTCTTCACTTCAGGTAACAAGCCTGAGTGGATGATCTTAAAAGTTCTACCGGTTCTACCACCTGATTTACGTCCTCTAGTACCACTAGATGGCGGACGTTTTGCTACGTCTGATTTGAACGACCTTTACCGTCGTGTAATCAACCGTAACAACCGTCTAAAACGTCTATTAGACTTAGCTGCGCCAGACATTATCGTACGTAACGAAAAGCGTATGTTACAAGAGTCTGTTGATGCGCTATTAGATAATGGTCGTCGTGGTCGTGCTATTACAGGTTCTAACAAGCGTCCGCTAAAATCTTTGGCCGATATGATCAAAGGTAAGCAAGGTCGTTTCCGTCAGAACTTACTTGGTAAGCGTGTTGACTACTCAGGCCGTTCGGTAATTACCGTAGGTCCTACTTTACGTCTGCACCAGTGTGGTCTTCCTAAGAAGATGGCACTTGAGCTATTCAAACCATTCATTTATGGCAAGCTAGAAGGTCGTGGTTTAGCTACTACGATTAAAGCTGCTAAGAAAATGGTTGAACGCGAACAGCCAGAAGTATGGGATGTTTTAGACGAAGTAATTCGTGAACATCCAGTTATGCTTAACCGTGCACCAACACTTCATAGACTTGGTATCCAGGCATTTGAGCCGGTACTAATTGAAGGTAAAGCTATTCAATTGCACCCATTAGTATGTGCGGCATATAACGCCGACTTCGATGGTGACCAAATGGCTGTGCACGTACCGTTAACGCTTGAAGCTCAATTAGAAGCTCGCTCGTTAATGATGTCGACAAACAACATCCTTTCTCCAGCAAATGGTGAGCCAGTAATCACGCCTTCTCAAGACGTGGTACTTGGTCTTTACTATACCAGCCGTGAATGTGTTAACGGCCGTGGTGAAGGTATGACATTTATGTCTGTTGATGAAGTTGAAAAAGCGTACGCAACAGGTGCTGCAGAATTGCATGCACGCGTTAAAGTACGTATTACAGAGACTTCAACTGACGACAATGGTGAAAAGACTCAAAGCCGTCGTATTGTAGATACTACAGTGGGCCGTGCATTGTTATCGCAGATCTTGCCTAAAGGCTTACCCTATGAACTGGTTAACCAGAACATGGGTAAAAAGCAAATCTCGAAACTATTGAACACTTGTTACCGTGCGCTAGGCCTAAAAGATACTGTTATCTTTGCTGACCAATTAATGTATACCGGTTTCCGTTATGCAACTATCTCTGGTGCCTCTGTTGGTATCAACGATATGGTTATCCCAGATGAGAAGTACACTTTAGTTGAAGAAGCTGAACGTGAAGTGCTTGAAATTCAAGAGCAGTTCCAATCAGGTCTGGTTACCGCTGGTGAGCGTTACAACAAAGTTATCGATATTTGGGCAAGTACCAACGATAAAATCTCTAAAGCGATGATGGACAACTTGAAGAAAGAAGTTGTTATCAATCGTGATGGCGAAGAAGAAGAGCAAGATTCGTTTAACAGCATCTATATGATGGCTGACTCGGGCGCTCGTGGTAGTGCTGCTCAGATCCGTCAGTTAGCGGGTATGCGTGGTCTGATGGCTAAGCCAGATGGCTCAATCATCGAAACCCCAATTACTGCGAACTTCCGTGAAGGTCTAAACGTACTTCAGTACTTCATCTCTACTCACGGTGCGCGTAAAGGTCTTGCCGATACCGCATTGAAAACAGCTAACTCGGGTTACCTAACTCGTCGTCTTGTTGACGTTGCACAAGATCTAGTTGTTATTGAAGATGATTGTGGCACTGAAGCTGGCTTAACCATGAAGCCGTTGATTGAAGGTGGTGATGTTAAAGAGCCTCTTCGTGAACGTGTTCTTGGTCGTGTTGTTGCTATTGACGTACTTGAGCCTGGTACTGAAAAAGTACTTGCTCCACGCAATACGCTACTTGACGAAGCATGGTGTGATCTTCTTGAAGAGCACAGCGTTGATGAAGTTATCGTACGTTCTGTAATTTCATGTGAAACAGACTTTGGTGTTTGTGCCGCATGTTACGGTCGTGACTTAGCTCGTGGTCATATCATTAACCACGGTGAAGCTATCGGTGTTGTTGCTGCTCAATCAATCGGTGAGCCAGGTACACAGCTTACGATGCGTACCTTCCACATTGGTGGTGCAGCATCTCGTGACTCTGCTGAAAACAATGTTCAAGTTAAGAACTCAGGTACACTGAAGCTTCATAATGCGAAATACGTTAAGAGCATCGACAACAAGTTAGTTATTGTTTCTCGTTCATCTGAACTTGCAATCATTGACGAACTTGGTCGTGAAAAAGAGCGTTACAGAGTACCTTACGGTACTGTTTTAGAAGTGTTGGAAGACAGTGAAGTGGCAGCAGGCGCAATTATTGCGAACTGGGATCCACATACTCACCCAATTATTTCTGAAGTAGCCGGTTCAGTTAAATTCGTAGACATGATTGAAGGCGTTACTATGACGCGTCAAACAGATGACCTAACTGGTCTGTCTTCGATTGTGGTACTTGACCCAAGTGCTCGTAGCACAGCTGGTAAAGAAATGCGTCCTGCTATCCGTCTAATCGACGCTGATGGCAACGATCTTATGATCCCGGGTACCGATGTACCTGCGCAGTATTTCTTACCTGGTAACGCGATTGTAGCGAAAGACGATAATGCACAAATTAACGTTGGTGATGCTTTAGCACGTATTCCTCAGGAATCGTCTAAAACTCGCGATATTACCGGTGGTCTACCACGTGTTGCTGACTTGTTCGAAGCTCGTAAACCAAAAGAGCCTGCTATCCTTGCTGAAATCTCGGGTACTATCTCATTCGGTAAAGAAACCAAAGGTAAAGTACGTCTAGTCATCAGCCCTGCTGATGGTAGTGATCATTATGAAGAAATGATCCCTAAATGGCGTAACCTGAACGTGTTCGAAGGTGAAAAAGTTGAACGTGGTGAAGTTATTGCTGACGGCCCAGAAGCTGCGCATGACATCCTACGTTTACGTGGCATCCATCATGTTGCTAACTATATTGTTGATGAAGTTCAAGACGTTTACCGCCTACAGGGCGTTAAAATCAATGATAAGCACATTGAGGTGATTATTCGCCAAATGCTACGTAAGTGCTTAATTACTGACGCTGGTGATACCGAATTCTTAGTCGGTGAACAAGCTGAAGTTGCCCGCGTTAAGATCGCTAACCGCGAACTTGAAGCACAAGGCAAAACACCTGCGAAGTTTGAGCGTGAATTATTAGGTATTACCAAAGCATCTTTGGCTACTGAATCATTCATCTCAGCTGCATCGTTCCAGGAAACAACTCGCGTACTAACCGAAGCTGCTGTTGGCGGTAAGAGCGATCCATTACGTGGTCTGAAAGAAAACGTAATTGTTGGTCGTCTAATCCCAGCTGGTACCGGTTATGCATATCACACAGCTCGTAATGAAGCTCGTGCGAATGTCAAATCAGACAATGCAGAAGCGCCAGTGATCACTGCAAGTGAAGCAGAGAAGAACTTAGCTGACTTACTTAACTTAGCCGGAAGTGCTGATTAAAGTAAATGGTATGTTAAAAAAGGCGCCTTTGGCGCCTTTTTTATTGGAAATTGCATGAAAAGTTGTCTATTTCTTGACAGTTGGCCATTACCTTTCTAAACTTTCGCGTCCCATCATAGTGGGATATAGATTTTTCACACAAAATTGTTGAGATATTTCAACTGAACGGAGCTATTCATGGCAACTGTAAACCAGTTGGTACGTAAGCCTCGCTCGCCAAAAGTCGAAAAGACTAACGTGCCAGCGTTGAATGCGTGTCCACAAAAACGTGGAGTTTGTACTCGTGTGTACACAACTACTCCTAAAAAACCTAACTCTGCACTACGTAAAGTAGCACGTGTTCGCTTAACTAACGGTTTCGAAGTTACTTCGTACATCGGTGGTGAAGGTCACAACTTGCAGGAACATAGTGTAATTCTAATCCGTGGTGGTCGTGTTAAAGATCTACCTGGTGTGCGTTACCACACTATTCGCGGTGCATTAGATTGTGCTGGCGTAAGTGCTCGTCGCAACGGCCGTTCTAAGTACGGTGCTAAGCGTCCTAAGTCGTAACTTGTCCGTTTAAGTAAGGCCAAGCTAGTTAAAAAAATTCCAGTTTTGGAAGTACCTGAAGCATACGGAGAATTGTTATGCCAAGACGTCGCGTTGTAGGACAACGTAAAATCCTACCAGATCCAAAGTTCAAAAGTGAGTTGTTGGCTAAGTTCATCAACGTCATTATGGTTGACGGTAAAAAGTCAACTGCTGAAAAAATTATCTACCAAGCATTAGATGTTGTCGCTGAAAAGAAAAGCGAAGAGCATTTAAGCATCCTTGAAGCTGCTCTTGATAATGTTCGTCCATCAGTCGAAGTTAAATCTCGTCGCGTTGGTGGTTCAACTTATCAAGTACCATGTGAAGTTCGTCCAGTGCGTCGTAACGCACTAGCGATGCGCTGGTTAGTTGAAGCTGCTCGCAAGCGTGGTGAAAAATCTATGGCTCTACGTCTAGCTGGTGAAATGCTAGACGCATCTGAAAACAAAGGTACTGCTGTTAAGAAGCGTGAAGACGTGCATCGCATGGCTGAAGCTAACAAAGCCTTTGCTCATTACCGTTGGTAATTTGATGGAGTGGGCGTTAGCCCACTCCATATTGTTGATATTTTCTAAAGCACTTTAGCTTTAGTTGAGAGGGTATAAATAGTGGCTCGTACAACCCCAATTGAGCGTTATCGTAATATCGGTATCGTTGCTCATGTGGATGCAGGTAAAACTACCACAACAGAACGTGTTCTGTTCTATACCGGTTTGTCTCATAAAATCGGTGAGGTGCATGACGGCGCCGCTACCACTGACTGGATGGTTCAAGAGCAAGAGCGTGGTATTACTATCACATCTGCTGCTGTAACCACATTCTGGCGTGGTATGGATGCTCAATTCACCGAACATCGTATTAATATCATCGATACCCCTGGTCATGTTGACTTTACTATTGAAGTAGAACGTTCGCTTCGAGTACTTGATGGTGCAGTTGTTGTCTTCTGCGGATCATCAGGTGTCGAGCCACAATCTGAAACTGTTTGGCGTCAAGCTGATAAGTATCAGGTACCGCGCATGGTATTCGTTAATAAAATGGATCGTGCAGGTGCTGACTTTGATAGTGTCATCGACCAAATCCGTAACCGCCTAGGTGCGACTTGTGTCCCTATTCAATTGAATATTGGCGCTGAGGAGAACTTTAAAGGGGTTATTGATTTAATTAAGATGAAAGCAATTAATTGGTCTGAAAAAGACCAAGGAACGACTTTCTCTTATGAAGAAATTCCTGCAGATCTTCTCGCTAAGGCAGAAGAAATGCATGAGTATCTCGTGGAAAGTGCTGCAGAGGCCTCTGATGAATTGATGGAAAAATACCTTGAAGAAGGTGAGCTATCAGAATTAGAGATCAAGCAAGCATTACGTCAGCGCACAATTAACAATGAAATAGTATTAGCAACTTGTGGTTCTGCATTTAAGAACAAAGGTGTTCAAGCTGTTTTAGATGGTGTGGTCGATTACTTACCGGCTCCTACTGAGGTCCCTGCAATTAAAGGGATTGACGAGAACGATAATGAAGTCGAACGTCCATCAGACGATAATGCCCCTTTTGCGGCATTAGCGTTTAAAATTGCGACTGATCCATTTGTTGGAACTTTAACCTTTATCCGTGTATATTCAGGCGTATTAGAGTCGGGTGCAGCGGTTTACAACTCTGTCAAAGAGAAACGTGAACGCGTCGGCCGAATCGTACAAATGCATGCAAATGACCGAACCGAGCTGAAAGAAGTTCGTGCTGGTGATATTGCCGCGGCAATTGGCTTAAAAGATGTGACAACAGGAGATACTCTTTGCGCAAATGATCACAAAGTGATTTTAGAACGCATGGAGTTTCCAGAACCTGTAATTACTATTGCCGTTGAGCCACGTTCGCAAGCAGACCAAGATAAAATGGCGATTGCGCTGCAAAAATTAGCAGCTGAAGACCCGTCTTTTAGAGTGGAAACTGATGTAGAATCAGCTCAAACATTGATTTCTGGCATGGGTGAATTACATTTAGACATTATCGTAGACAGAATGCGTCGCGAATTTAATGTAGATTGTAACGTAGGTAAACCTCAGGTTGCTTATCGTGAAACAATTCGCTCAGCAGTTGAAGTGGAAGGTAAGTTCGTACGTCAATCAGGCGGACGTGGTCAGTTTGGCCATGTGTGGTTGAAAGTTGAACCTTCTGAAGAAGGTCAAGGCTACGAATTTGTTAACGAAATCGTTGGTGGTGCAGTTCCTCGTGAATTCATCCCATCCGTTGACAAAGGTATTCAAGAGCAAATGAATAACGGCGTATTAGCTGGTTATCCAATGCTTGATGTGAAAGTGACTTTATTTGACGGCTCATATCATGATGTCGACTCAAATGAGATGGCTTTCAAAATTGCTGGTTCAATGGGCTTCAAAAAGGGTGCGCTTGAAGCAACCCCTGTGTTACTAGAACCCACAATGAAAGTGGAAATAACCACACCTGAAAATAACATGGGCGATGTAGTGGGTGATTTGAACCGACGTCGCGGTATTATTGAAGGTATGGATGATGGTCTGGGTGGTGTTAAAATTATCCACGCTGTTGTACCGCTTTCTGAAATGTTTGGTTATGCTACTGACTTGCGAAGTGCAACTCAGGGTCGTGCTTCATACTCTATGGAGTTCTTAAAGTACGACGATGCACCATCAAATATTGCAAAGGCAATTATTGAATCACGTACTTAAATTTTTAAGTACTTAATTAACTGTTATATAGCTCGTTGTCGAGCACTTCTGAAAAGAAAGGAATATATCGTGGCTAAAGAAAAATTTGAACGTAGTAAACCACACGTAAACGTGGGTACAATTGGTCACGTCGACCATGGTAAAACTACTCTTACAGCAGCTATCTCAGCTGTATTGTCAAAAGTATATGGTGGTGAAGTTAAAGATTTCGCACAAATCGATAACGCTCCAGAAGAGCGTGAGCGCGGTATTACAATTAATACTTCTCACATCGAATATGACACACCATCTCGTCACTACGCACA
>NZ_MCTV01000033.1:0-71901 GCF_002874545.1 Shewanella sp. 10N.286.52.C2 | reverse complement strand
AAAGATGCACACGGTGGTGTGACCCACACTGGCGCAACCACCAACTTGGCTGCGGTTAACGATAATCCTGATGTTTTACCAATAACTGATAGCGTTAAAGAGGATGCTAGTCATCATCATACTGTAGATTTATTACTGGGCGCTTCAGACAAAGAGGGCGATACATTAAGTATTAATCAGCTTTCTTATTCTATAGATGGTTCACCTAATTCGGCACAGTTACCCCCTGGTATATCACTTGATAAAGATGGTCATACGATCATTGTTGATGCCACTAATGCTGCTTATCAACATCTAGCTAATGGTGCTTCACAAACAATCACTATTGCTTACCAAGTAATTGATGGGCAGGGCGGCCACACTCAGCAAACAGCTGATTTAACTATTCAAGGAACAGATGATAAAGCCACACTGGTTTCTAATGTCATTCAGCTCACTGAAACACAAGCGCTTGATAGTGAATTTCAATCCTATAGAGGCCAGCTTCAGCTGATTGACCCTGATAGTGGTGATAACACTCAGTTTGTATTTAGCGGGAAGTATTTAGGTCAAGGTTTTGCACCTGGTCACCTTGATGTTTGGCCTAATGGCACTTATCAATTCAAATTAGATGCTGGTACCAATCGTCATGCGGATGAGCTCATTGGTAGCCTACATGCAGGCGAGTCGATGGAACTCCCTTACGAAGTCGAAACCAGTGATGGTCAAAAGCTCACCATTATGGTGAAAGTGACAGGCGAAGATAACCAAGCAAAAATTGAAGTGACGCCATACTCCAGCCTCAATAATCATGTTTACGAAGATCACACATCCTTCGGCAATACCACCAATCAGCTCAGCAGTGGTGGCACGTTACACGTAATTGACCCAGATCACGACCAAGCCGGTTTTATTGCGCAAACCATTACTACCGCCGAAGGTGGTCGGTTCAATATCAACGCACAGGGCCAATGGTCATACGATATTGACAATGATAAAGTCCAACATTTAGGCGCAGGGGAAAGCTTCCAGCAAACCTTTATCGTTGAATCTATCGATGGAAGTGCTAAAAAAGATATCACAGTGACCGTTCATGGCACCAATGATGCGCCAATTGCTTCGGCTGAAGTGCGTTTAGCGAATGGCTTAGAAGATAGTGAAATTGTCCTTACCACGTCACAGCTACTGGCCAATACTAGCGATGTTGATGACAACGATATTGGCAAATTATCCATTGAAAACCTACACGCTGACCACGGCACTATTGTGTTAAATGCAGATGGTACGTTCACTTTCACCCCAGAAAAAGACTATAACGGCCAAGTTCATTTTACTTATGATGTAAAAGATGGGCATGGCGGTGTAACACACACTGGCGCAACAACTTCACTCAGTGCAGTGCGTGATGCGGCCATTATTACAGAAGTAACTAGCCAAAATATTACTGAAGATGGTTCACACAACACTCAAAATCAAGGTGTTATAACAGAGTTAGCCAATGGTCAATTGCATGTTGTTGACCCAGACAGCGGGGAAAACTCTTTTCAGTTCAGTCAATTTGGTGAAACTCGAATACACGATCCTTTCAATGGTCATTTACGTATTAATAGTGCCGGTAATTGGGGATATAGCGTCGACAATGCTAATTTGCAGAGCCTTGGTGAAGGTCAAACTGAAGTTGTAACGTATCGAGTCCAAAGTAAAGATGGCACACCTTTCGACCTCAATATCAACGTTGTCGGCACGAATGATGCGCCTATTGTTAGTAGTGAAGTCACCCTAACATCAGGTACAGAAGACACTTCTGTTACTTTGCACAAGGCTGAACTGTTGGCTCATGCCACAGATGTGGACTCTGGCGAAACGGCTCTACTTAGTATCCACGGTCTAGTAGCTGTAAAGTCAGACGGCAGCTCTGCAGGGACTATCACCGATAACGCTGATGGTACTTTCACCTTTAACCCCGAAGCCAATTATAATGGTTCAGTTACCTTCAACTACGAGGTGCAGGATCCGCATGCAGCGAGTACATCGACCATGGCCACGATGAGTCTTGCCGCCGTTGTGGATGAATCCATCATCACCGGCATGGATACGGCGAGTGTGAAAGAGGATGTCAACGTATCGAATAATGCACAAGTCCATGATCTAATTGCTTCTGGCAGCCTTAGTGTGAATGATCCAGATGGCGGTCAGAATTACTTCTTGTTTAGCCAGTTTGGTGAGCAAGCAGTATCCGACCCTTACAACGGAATGCTTCATTTAGATGCTTCAGGAAACTGGCAATATGCAGTCGAAAATTTTCAATTACAGGAGTTGAGCGAAGGACAGGTCGAACATGCGATTTACAAAGTGCAATCGGCCGACGGCACTTACCACAATATTGATATCACCATCACTGGAACGAATGATGCACCCGTCGTTTCCAGCACTGTCATCCTCGTCGACGGTACCGAAGACACTGCAGTTACCCTACACGCTGCCGATCTGCTCGCTCACGCTACCGATGTCGACACAGGCGAAACCGCGCAGCTTAGTGTCCATAGCCTAGTAGCTGTCAAACCAGACGGTAGCTCCGCTGGTGCCATAACCGACAATCACGACGGTACCTTCACATTTAATCCTGAGGCTAATTACAACGGTACTGTCGACTTCAACTATGCCGTGCAAGACACGCATGGCGGCACTGTAAATACAACCGCTTTACTCAGTCTCGCTTCTGTTGCTGACGTAGCCACCTTTGGTGGCGATTCGACTGGAACCACCATCGATGACGATACCGCGGTATCAGGTCTGCTGACAGTCACCGATCCTGACGCTGGAGAAGATGAGTTTAAGGTTCAAACAGATGTCGATGGCTCATACGGCAAGTTCAGTATTACCGCCAACGGCCATTGGAACTATACACCGGATAATCGAGCCGATGGAATAGCGTCTGGTCAATCACCCCAGGAAATCTTTACGGTTGAATCGGCTGATGGCAATACGCAAACGGTCACCGTGACCATAACAGGTAGCAATGATGCGCCCATCGTTACCGCAGCTAATGCAAGCAGATCTGTCGATCTGGGTGCAACCGAAGAGGACACACCCAAGACGTTCACCGAAGCTGAACTACTGCAGCTCGTGGATGCTAGTGATATTGATGGAGACACTCTTCATATCGCCGACATAAGTAGTACGCATGGTAACTTCTCTAAAGATGCGCAGAGTGGAGAATGGACCTTCACCCCTGAGCAACACTATCACGGTATCTATATTCCAGTGAGTTTAATGGTAAGCGATGGCTCAGCCGAGACTATTGCTCATGGCACCATTGACGTTAACAAGCTATATCCTGCGCCATTTATAACAGGTACATCAACAGGTGACATTACAGAAGACAGTGGATTGAATACCGCAGGTGAACTGCAAGTATCAGGGCAACTTTTAGTAACCGATGTCGACCCTAATCAATCAGCAGTTTTACTCAGTTTTGTTGCTCAGCAAGCTGTAACCGGATCGAATGGCTTCGGCAGTTTTAGCATTGATGCGACAGGACATTGGCTTTATACCGCGGATAATAGCAACCCTAACATTCAGGGGTTGAAATCTGGTGAAACAGTGACAGACAGTATTGATGTTACTAGTTCGACGGGTGACAGCCAAACCATTACTGTGACCATAACAGGTACCAATGACGCACCAACGGTGACCTCAATGTTAGGGCAAGAAGCTAGTTTAGGCACAACAGCAGAAGACACACCTATAAGCTTTACGGAAACACAACTACTCAACCTTGTTGGCGCGACAGACATTGATAGCACAGATACCTTGCACGTTGGCGATGTAAGTATTGACCCTGCTCAAGGGGCTTTTGCTAAACAACCTGATGGAAGTTGGACGTTTACGCCTTCAGCAGATTATTCTGGATCACAGTTACCACTAACGATTCAAGTTAATGATGGCAGTGCTACCACTACAGCTCATGCATCCATAAACGTCAGTGGTGTAGCAGATGCTCCTAGCATCAGTGTTAGTTTAGGTGCTGTGCCGTTAACGTCACATACAGATAGTAGTACCCAAATACTAGATACCGTTGAAGCAACCATGGGAGCATCTCAACGCGCTGACCCACAAAACGCTATGAAGGATGACTTCATGCTCAGCAAAGTTGCCTTGGTATCAGCAGCCGGCTTAGATCCAAAACTTATCACAGGTATCAATGTTGACGGTAAAGATTACAGTGTGAATCCCAAATATGTGCCAACATTCTGTGGTCAAGGCGTCGAGTTCCCAACCTTAGATTATGACACGTATCAACATGCACAGCACATTAGCTTAACATTCGCGAGTGGCGCTCCTAAGAGTATGGATTGGCAATTTGTCGCTGGTATGGGCGATGATTTTACGGCAGCAGGTATAGCCGAATTAATCAGTAGGTCCTGTGGAGTAACGCTTCATGTTGACCGTGAGATTTCTACCGGTTCAGGAAGTACGTATCAAACGGGTGACGTGACTGAAGATAGTGTTGTTGATTTGCATATTACCATTACATCACCTGATAGTAGTGAAGATTTATCAGTCTCTATAAGCGGCTTACCAAGCGGTTCAATATTATCAGCAGGTACTGATAATCATGATGGCACTTGGACATTACAACAAGCTGAGTTATCAGGGCTGACCTTAACACCACCTCTAGACTATTCTGGCCAGTTAAACTTAACCGTAACTGCAATCTCAACCGATGGTACTGATATAGCCACTACAGATAGCGACCTTCGCATCAACATTACCCCTGTCGCTGAAACCTCTACCTTAACGGGCAGTGATATTAGTATGGATGAAGTCAGTGGCACAGTGGCGCTAGGCATAACATTGAATATTCATGCCGATGCAAGTGAAACACAATCGCTGCTGATTGAAGGTGTACCTGCAAGCGCAAGTCTAAGTGCGGGGACTAAAAATACCGATGGCTCTTGGACATTAACGCCTGCTCAGCTGCAAGGGTTAACGGTTACGCCAGAAGCGCAATGGTCTGGCACAATGGCTTTACATATTTCAGCCACATCAACAGAGCAAACGGGTGAACAGTCTGTTAGCACAACTAATCTGAACGTTCAGGTTAACCCATTGGTTGATATGGTGGTTACTTCACATGATGTTCATGTTGCCCCAACAGATATGCTTGCCGGTATTGCTGTACCTATAGGTGTTAACAGCCTTGATACGTCAGAGACTTTTCAATTCAGTGTCACCATACCTTCTGGTTGGCATATAAAAGACTCTTCTGGTACCTGGGATAGTGATGACTCTCACCTTACTTATAACGGGAACCAAATAAACACCATTAAAGTGATTGCGCCGGATGGCTTTAAAGGCTCTGCAAATATTGAAGTCCATGTTACTGGCTTTGATGGTAGCGCATCACATGATTTTGGCATAACAACGAGTACGGTCACGGTGGATAACACAACACCAGCGGTAACCGCGACGGCTGCTCTTCCTGTTGATTTAGGGGCTACGGCAGAAGATACCGCGATTTCGTTCAGCGAAGCTGATTTATTACAACTAGTGGGTGCAACAGATATTAATCACGATAGCTTAACGATTACCGATGTAGATATTGATGCCGCATCAGGCGCTTTTGTTAAACAAGCTGACGGTAGTTGGCTATTCTCTCCTGCCGCTAACTATAGTGGCGATGATCTTGCCGTCAGTGTCAAAGTCTCAGACGGTACTGAGGAAACCACAGCACACGGCACATTGGATATCACGTCAGTAACAGATAGCGCAGCGCCGCAATTAGTGGTTTCAGCAGAACAACAAGTGATGGGTTTTGCCGCGAATTCTGCTTCAGGTGTAGTTAATACCGATCCAATTTCAGCGGGTGGAGCAATGCACGCCTTAACCATTGATATGACCATTTTAGGCGGTGCACAGGTAGCATCCAGTGGTATCCACGGCGCAACCTTGATTTCTTACGGAACACCATCTGACCCCAACCATATGTATATTTGGAACAATGTCGCGGGTAAAGATTTAACCTTTAGGGTCGGCGGTACTGAATATACAACTGGTATACCATTAGCAACTGATGGTCTAGATCATCGTTATACTTTTAGCTGGGATGGTCAGCAAGGTACATTTGATGTATTAATTGATGGTCAACCCGTAAAACACATGGATGATGTCGGTAAAGGGGCAGTTATTGACGATGGTGGTAAATTTGCCTTGGGTAATGACCAAGACAGCTTTGGTGGTGGTTTTAGCACTGGTGATGCCTTTACCGGTAAAATGTTTAATGTTGCTATAGCTAAAGATGCACTTCCAATAGCTGAACTGGAACAAGCACCACTAAGTAATTTATTACATGGTGATGCACGATTACTCACTGACATCCGTATGGAAAATGGGAATTTTCAAGATGCCACCGGTAATTTCCATTATCAAACGGTGGGCAGTGTAACTAGCCAGACCGTTGAGGTAGATACTGCTATTGCGTCACCAAACCCAGGTGCAACACTTAAATTAGCGATAACAGCTGGAGCACCTGCCGATCAATCAGATCATGTCACTGGCGTTTCTATACAAGGGCTTATTGTTGGTTCAGTGCTTACCGATGGACATAGCCATAGTCATACCGTCACGAGTGCTACTGAAAGTATTGATTTACAAGGTTGGGATCAAACTCATTTATCCGCTAAATTACCTGCGGGCTCTACCGATAACATGCGCATAATGACAATGGTAGAAACCACAGGTCCTGATGGTGCTATTCAAATAGCATCAAGTGACTCAACGGTTATTTTAGATCCAACAAAGCCTATACCAGATGCGATTATCACTGGTGATGATATGAGTAAACCTTTAGCCATTACCGGAATTTCTTCGGATAGCGACCATGATTTTATTACCAGTGATAATCGGTTGATTTTTCATGGTACAGGGATCCCAGGTCACGACGTTAATCTTGTGTTAGATTCGACCATAATTGGTATTGCTACTGTTGATGCCAAGGGGAATTGGGAGATAGATAATACTGCTCATGAGCTTCCTGAACACGCACTAAATATCAAGTTGGTTTCTATGGATGCCAATGGTAGCCCTGAAATACAGACACAAATAGTAACCATTGACTCAACAGCAGCAACATTACAGTCTGGTGGTAGTTCAGATGAGCCTGATCTTACTGATGACACCAGCTTCACTGTGCAAGTTTCGACAGATGAACTCGAGGTATCATCCGACTTGCCAATGGTGAATCATGCACCCGATTCAGCATCCGAGCTAGCACATGAGCCAGTAACTTCGGCAACACCATCACTATCAGATATCAGTGGCAGTCCGCAAGCTGATGTGGCACCCGTAGATTATTACTTGAATATGGTCGGTCTCTCTAATGATGACATTGCGGTGCAAGATACACCATCAGGTAGTCATGACCAGTTAGCAACGTTTGTAAGTGGGAATATGTCTGATAATGCAGATCCGTTAGTTGATGATATGACGCCAGACGCTTTTGAAAACCCGTTAGATGATGATAACCATCAGCAGCATAAAGATGAGTTATTGGCAGATTTAAATGACCAACCTGATCAAAGTGATACTAATCAGGCTAATGACGATGATTTGCTACATCAAGCATTAAATGACATGCACAATCAGGTCTAAAAAACTTTAGTCATAATAACTCTGTAATAGACTGAAAAGGCGCACCATGATGAATCATGGTGCGCCTTTTCAGCATCGCTTTTTATAACCAGAATTAAAGCACTTTAGTGTAACTAATCACCCCATAGCCATGCCAGTCATCGACATCTGATTGATATTCTTTGCTATAAAAATCAACACTCCAACGTACAGACCATGTGGGAAACGCCCATATCACCCCTAAACTTGCTTGCGCTTGTTCATGCTTGATTTCAAGCGATGAGTCATAGGGTAAATCACCATCAATGGTTAAATCATTAAACCGATATCCAGCCTGCACCCTTGCATAAGCCGTCCAGCTACCATCAGAGTTAGCGGAATGAGTATAATTTCCTAAGTGACCAGCCTGACTTGAAAGTTGGCCAAAGGTTTGGTCTAAGTCATCACCCCAACGCAAGGTGAGACCGACACTCGATTGAGAACGAAAATTCCCAGCCATCGAATGATTAAATGCGCTTAAATCCCACTGACTATTTTCAAATGCTTGCTGACGAGTGAGTAAAGCTTCGACTTCATAGGCAAGTTGAAATGTCAGCTGATTCTCTATTTGATAATCCCAGCCACCCGGTTTAGTTGATGAGGTAATTTTATGCACCACTGATTGCAGCATTTCAGCCCCTGACGCAGGTCCCATAACACCAACAGACAACCAATTTTTTTGTGCCAGTGATGGGCTAAACACACCGGTATAGCTTTCTAGCTCCAATAGACCTGCATAAGGTCTTTCTTCTGATTGTGGATAGTCATAGGCGATTTCAATTGGGGTCCACATTCGGCTATATAACTGAGCCCCACGGTGTGCTTGCTGTGTTTGTTGGGGGAATAAAAGTGCAGACTGCCATTGAAAGACCGATGATGCCGCTGAAAAATTGTGTTCTGGCTTTGCATGCCAACCTATGACAAAACCATTGGAGTAATCACCATCTGAGCCGGTAACGATATCATTATCGAAGCTAAAATAAATTTGATCTGCTGTTACGCTAATCGGCGCTAAACTCGCTGATAACAGCAATACACCTGCCGCATTTAGGCTTTTTCTGCTCAATATACCCCCCTATCAAATACGTCAGTTCACTACGTTAGCTCGACAACGTAAGGTTATTTCCAAAATCTAAACATTACTGTCATTAAAATGAGTAAGCGATTTTAGTTTACCTCTTTAGCCTCCCCACTCAATGATCATTAATTAAACAGCCTCGGCAACGGCTTTTATAGTCAGCCCGCTCTACAAAGCATTCCAATTTAAGCCATATTTATGCAATTTACATTTCATTTAGCACAATAAAACGTCAAACATTACCAGATGTAAGTGTTAAATTACTGACAATAAAAAGCCGCGATTCACTCGCGGCTACATACGTTAAAATAAGCACTGGTCGCTAATATCATTCACTGTTAATGGCTGTAACCAGCACAAAAATCATCAAATGATAAAGGTTTAGAGAACACATAGCCTTGAATAGAGTAAACACCATGCTCACTTAAATAAGCCACTTGCTCATGGCTTTCTACACCTTCTGCAATGATGTTTAAATTGGATTTTTGCGCAAATGAAATAATAGCTTCAATGGTTTTCGCATTAAAGTTATCTTGATGACCGATAGTATCAACAAACATTTTGTCAATTTTGAGGGTACTGATCCCTAAATTTTGCACATAGCTAAAACCCCCATAACCCGTGCCGGCATCATCTAATTTTAAATCTATGCCGATAGCATAAAACTTATCTAACATTTTACGCGCAGCAACTAAGTCACTAATAGGATGACGCTCAGTGATTTCTAATGAAATGCGATGTTGTTTCAACTCGCCTGATTCAACAACGCCTTTTAGCAATTGATACAAATCATCATTATCTAAATGTTCTGGCACAATATTAACGCTAAAAAATAATGGTTCTCGTGTAACCGCAAGTTGCTTAACATCATTAAAAACATGCGCCAACAACACCTTGGTCATATCAACAATTAAGCCATTGGCTTCTGCGTAAGGAATAAACTGATTCGGTGGCATTAAACTGCCATCTTGCCGTTGCCAACGCATGAGCACTTCTGCGCCAATGACTTTTTGACTGCGAGAATCGACAATAGGCTGATAAAAAGGAATAAACTCAGACCGCTTAATCCCTTGAATAATTTGGCTATGAACAGATTGACTATGGTTAAACCATAAACGGGCGATATACGTGACCCAAGCAGCCAAAATGCTGGCAATGATTAAAACACCCCACCATGAAAAGTAGGTATATTGCTCATAGAAATCACGATTACCTGATAATTCAAACTCCGCCTCAAAATAGGGCGAAGTTAGAGAGACCACTTCGCTAATAAAAGCTTCCTCATCAAAACTTTCAAAATCAAATACTAAAAAAGGTTTAGAGTCGAATGACATTTTATATTCTAAACAAGACTCACAGCTCATAGGAACAAAATAACGTGGCGCTAAAGGGATTAAACTCGCGACGTAAAAAATATCCCCCATATTGCGAATAAGGATCAACTCAAGCTGCTCTTCAGTGGCAGACTCCAATACGCCTAAACTATAGGTTTCACTAATTTGATGATGTTTCACATTGTGAATATCTCGAATAATCTCATTAGATTCACAATATATATTTAACCCTTTCGTTACGCCAACCCAACGAATAAAGTTTGCATCAAATACAGTGCGCTTTAACTGCGCCTCAGCCTGTGGGGTACACTCGAATGAATCAAAAGTGATTTCGGGTAATGTATTTAATTCTGCCGCACTGGTTTTAATTAAGTGCTCAAACTTATCCGTTAAAATTGCTGCGTCACGGGCAATGACTTGCTTGGCCAAGAAATGATCGACACCACGCAATAAACCAACACTGAGAAGTAATGCAACTAAAAAAATCAGGCAATATGTGATTCGTTCCATGACAGCACCTAAATCCTATAAATTAGTCACAATATAACCTGACTGAGTTTGTTACGGTAGTGTAAACATCTATATTAGTTGAAATTTAATTCATCACAGCACCAATCATTACTTTGCTGTGTAATAGGATCAATAAACTGTAATCGTTGTGCCAATAACTTTAGTGGATTAGCAAAGTTATCAGGTCCTTTCGGTTGTAGCACAGGGTAAAACCTGTCGTTAAGCAATGGCATACCAATGCTTTGCATATGCACTCTTAATTGATGAGTTTTACCTGTAATCGGACTAAGCTCAAACAAACCACTAATAGTGAGTCATTGGTCGACAGTCGTTCGTCACAGCTCAAAAAATTCATATATTCAGCGCACTAAACAGTTATCGCTGCGCGTGACTCATGCTGATATAGCATTTAATCAAGCAAGTTAAAGATCAAATTCAGCTTCATAGCCTTCGCAGCTCAGCTGACGCTCAATATGGCTAATCGGGTCAATAAACTGCAGTGATTTAGCAATTAACCGTAACGGTTTTGAAAAATCATCGGCACTCTTTGGCGCTAAAGTAGGATAATTAGTATCGTTTTCTAACGGCATTCCCAACGACATCATGTGTACCCTAAGTTGATGCATTTTCCCGGTGATCGGGCTCAGCTCAAATAAACCTTTATCGCCTTTTATGGCAATAAGGCTAATTTCAGAATGGGTATTGGGCTCACCTTCGGTCACTTTCATTAAAAAGCTTGGGGTTGAGCGCACCATCCTATTTTTAACCGTCCAGTGTATTGGCAAGGTTAATTCACCCGCTTGGGATTGTGCCAATAGTGCCGCTGTTAACTTAGCAATCGCTTGATATTGCTTTGTAATTTTGCCATCACTAAAAAGAGCATGATACGCATGCCTAGACTCAGGGTTAACTGTCATTAGCATGACGCCTGCAGTTGGCCTATCAAGGCGGTGGGCAGGAGTTATAGTGTCAATGCCGGTGGCAATCCTTAGCCTATGGATTAAGCATTCATTAACAAAGTTTCCGCTGGGGGTTACTGGCAAAAAGTGTGGTTTAAACACCAGCATACAATGCTCATCTTGATGCAAAATTTTCTGCACAAAAGGGATCTTAGTTTCAGCCTCAACTTCGCGGTAGTAATACACCCTTGTTGCAGGTCTATAGACAGTATCGACAGTAATTAAGCTGCCATCGGCCCAATGCACTTTGCCGTCCTCAATCCGCTTTAACCACACCTGCGGTGGGATTTGCGCAAAATGCGACACTAAAAATTCCACCACGGTTTTTGGCGCTGTTGAACTTGCTGCTGCATTTTTCGAAGGATGAGTCAGTTGTGGTAACACCACATAAGAAGGTTGTGCAGCTCTAGCTGAGGTATCAGAAGACATAGTTACAATGATTAGTGACTTACATATCCCGTCAGTATAACGGACATGAGTAATATAAATGAACCTAAGCTTTCCTGTTAACGAGCCACTTGAAGTAAAATCCAGCACAGTTAGCCCAAACTTGGCGAGTTAAATACAATCACAGCGACTTGCTCGTCATTGCTGTAAAGCGGTAACTTAGGCATCTACATGGGACTTTAATAGCTGCAGTACAAAAGCCATAGTCTTGTGGCAATTAGGTTGCTCAACAAGCTGTAATTTATCCTTGTTATACATAGGTAACACTTCTAACCAACGCTGGCTTACCCAGGTGGCATCTTCTAAATGCACCTGATTATATAATTCCAATAAATCTGGGTTTACTTCATAAAATTGCTCTAAAGCGGCACTAATAATTTCAAACTTTTCGCCTATGGGTTCATCTTGCCAATTTTGACAGGCTAATGTGCGCGCAATCCAACTTCCATCCCTTAGTTGCGCCGCAGACAGAATTTTTACCCTTTGGCGACCTTCAATCACAATACTTAATGAGTCATCGTCGAGTTGATGAAAGTCGATAATCTCACACTCTGTTGCTGTGCTATAACATGGCGGACTGCTATTACCTTTACCGCTACTTTTACCGCTACTTTTGCTCGCAGCTAAGGCTAAGCGGTAGTCTCCTTTCAGCACACTAGCAACCATTAACAGCTGATTTGGCGATACCACTCTGATCTCTTGGCGGCCGCCAGGAAGAATAACCGCCTCTTGAATAACCAAGGCCATTTCTAATGTTTTCATAGCAGCCTCCAGACCATAGAAATGCTGATAAATATTCATTTAGGGCTTACACCACAAGGCGCAGCATATTTATATCGCCGATGACAACTAGCTCGCTTCAGCCTATATAATCAACTAGTTGTCACAGATATGAGCAAATTAAGTTTAGTGCTTGATAGTTTATTTGCTAGTCACCATCCGCTTATCATTCTTTTTAATGATAGCTGTAATTAACAAATAACGCAGACTTAAGCGATTAATTATTAGACAGGGTGTTTTACGAAATAGTTTCAAAAAGCGATCAGATAGCGCTTAAGATAACCCTTAAATAGGAGGTTAAAAACAATCAATAAAGCAGCTTAAAGCCGCTCTAAATGACTCATCACCGACTGGTTTTCAATGATGCCGGCAAACTCAATCGCCAGTTGCTCACTGCGCTTAACTGACTCGCGCCAATAAGCGATACGACTGTCGCTATCAAGCTTTTTAAAGTCTTCACGATCAGGAATTTTCTGGTAAGGCAAAGAAGCAATAAACTCTGGGGTCGGCGCCAGGATCAGCGCATTATGATAATGCTTTTTAGCACGGCGCCATTTTAGTGATTTATCGAACCAGCCAGGGCTCATGTAAGGATAAAAGTGCGGATATAAACTTAAGCCTTCTGCGGCAGGTAAAGGCATATCAAAGTGATAATCAGTAATGCCGCCATCGTAATAATGACCGTCACTAACGCCATTGATTTGGGTCACTGGCGAGAGCAGTAATGGAATAGAGCCAGTGGCTAGCAGCACTTGATTGATATTACTGCGAGTTAATTGAGCATGCTCGGTGGGCAGATCGGATAATTGTGAAAAAGGCGATTTAACTTGCTGATGACTAAATACCAGTCTTTCAAAGTGCCAAGCTAAACTGCGACGGCTAACAGCATTAGACACTGCAGTAGCAGCCAGCCCCATTGCTAATTTTCCCTTGGAACGCCCAGCATTTAAATGCTTGGCCTTACACACCACAAAATGACTTTGAATAATACGGTTATTGACTATATCCATGGCGCCATTAGCACCTAATATGCCAGCAATAATTCGCTCTACCTGCTCAGTCACCTCTTGACGAGAAGGCACAGTCTCGTAGCGCTGATCGATATAATAGTCTTCAAAGCGATGATAGGCCTCTAACGGATTCTTTTGCGCTAAACAGCTTAAACGCCAGGCTCCAGATGAAGCACCCATGGTATAAAGTGGTGCTTGCCTGTCACTAAAAAACTCACTGAACAAGTATTTATCGAGCCCTGCGACGCCAATCCATTTGGGGCCACCTGATGCTGCAAACAATTGAGTAAACATCGACTGCTGTATGCCGTTTTGTTCAATTTGTTCAAATGCCGTTTTGCCTGCTAATAATCGTAATGCTGCCACTTGATATCCTATTCATGTCAACCGCACTATCATCATAACCAACTGATCGCCGCTTTGTCTAAGCTGATTATTTTCACAGCCCTGTATAAATATATCTGTCATGGTGCAGCATGCTAAATTAAGCGATAATGACTTATCTTAACTTTTAGAGACTTATCATGATTGTCGATACCCTAGCAAATCATCAGCTTTATCATGCTATTAGCCCAAGATTAGCCACTGCACTTGCTTACCTCGCAGCCACTGATTTTAGCCAATATGAATTAGGTAATTACCCCATTGAAGGCAAAGATATATTTGCTATCGTCAATGATTACCAAACTAAGCCGAAACACACCGAGTCTTTTGAAAGTCATCAGCGTTATATTGATGTGCAATTTGTGGTTAGCGGTGAAGAAGAATTTGGCTATTTACCACTTGCAGATCAAGCGCCGTTAGCGCCTTATCACAATGAGCATGATTACAGTAAGTACGATTATGAAGCCAATAAAGCTAATGCGGCTTTTATACCCTTAAAGGCGGGTATGTTTGCGATTTTCTTCCCTGAAGATATGCATATGCCCGGCACCAGTGATACAGCCAAAGATGTCAGAAAAGTAGTCATCAAAGTGAGAGTTTGAGTTTCAGTCAGCTGTTGAGTTTACGTCTGCTTCAAAATCTGAAGCAAAACTTAAGCCTAGTCTGCTCATCACAAATAAAAAGGGAATAAGCGCTAACCGCCTTATTCCTTTTTTTTATCGTTCTTAAAATCAATAACAAAACAACTTCAAATCTTAGTTCACTCTAGTGACCTTTGGTTCCATACAAAGTTGCCGCCACACCAATTTAAAAACTCTCTTTACTAAAATGACAATTTATAGCTGTATTTTTTAATCTAAGCAAAAATGTGATCTTGATCGTTGTTATTAAGCTGTTAATATAACCACAAGAAATTAGTTATAACTAAAAGCTATATAACAACTAATCAACATGCGAGTCTTACCCCTATGAAAAGCGCCACTGAACTAAGCCAAATATATCTCGATGCTAATGCCACAACTCCTGTGCTACCCCAAGCTGCAACGGCAGCATTAACTACAATGGAAACCCTATTTGGTAACCCAAGTAGTAGCCATATCAGCGGCCTTAAAGCCAAAAACCTGATGGAGCAAACTCGGGTAAAGGCTAAACAAGTGATTGGCGCTGACACAGGTACCGTTATTTTTACCAGCGGCGCCACAGAAGGGATTCAAACCGCGATCATTTCCGCCTTAGTCGCGGCTAAAGCTGCCGCTAAAACTAGCCTCAAGCAAGATCAAACATACAGCTTGTTATATGGCGCCACTGAGCATAAAGCGGTGCCAGAATCCTTAAAGCATTGGAATGCCATTCTTGAAATAAACGCAGAAATTAAAGCGATCCCCGTTGATCATATGGGTAAACTTGATCAGGACTTTATTGCTAAAGAAGCGCCGAATGCATTAATGATTTGCACCATGGCAGTAAACAATGAAACCGGGGTTTACCAAGACTTAACTCAGCTTGATCGCATCATCCGCCAAGCTAACCCTGATATTTATTGGTTAGTTGATTGTGTCCAAGCACTGGGTAAAACGGCATTAAACTTAGCCAACACCAGTATCGATTACGCGCCTTTTAGCGGCCATAAACTGTATGCCCCTAAAGGCATTGGCTTTGTTTACATCCGCGAAGGTGCTCCATTTACGCCGATTATTGCTGGCGGCGGCCAAGAAAGCGGCCTGCGCTCGGGTACTGAAAACCTGCCCGGAATGGCAGCCATAAGTGTCATTTTCGATATGCTGTTAAATAACTCGCAATCGATGGGTACAAACCAGTTTGCCGATGTCGACACCTTAAGGGCTTATCAACAACAATTAATTGATACCCTTGAAAGTGCTTTTCCTGCTGTAGTGTTTAACCACAGTTTTAGCAATAGCGTGCCAACAACCATCAACTTTGCTATTGCAGGCTTTAGTAGCAAAGAGATTATGGATTTATTTGATGCCGCCAATATTCGCGTCAGTTCAGGCTCTGCTTGTTCATCAAAAGTCACCCGTAGCTTTGTATTAGATGCCATGGGATTACCCAAGTGGCAAAGCGAGTCAGCCATCAGAATGTCTTTTGGCCCCGCCATGACTCAAACGCAGGTGGATGAAGCCTGCATCAGAATTCAATCTGCCGCCAATGCATTAACCCATAGCTGTATGATTTTAGACAGTGGTGAAATAAGCGATAAACAGCCATTAAATGGTTTGGTTCAATTACGCTCAGGCCCGAGCTGTAGTTGGATTTATGCCGATCAACAAAGTAAGCAAGCAATCATCATCGATCCACTGCCAGAACTAAATGAACGCTTAGATACCCTATTGCAGTGTCAGCAACTTGAATTAGTGGCGGTGATCGACACCCATGGTCATGCCGATCATGTCTCTAGTCGCCAATACCTTGCCGACAAACATTTGCCGGATCAATTAAGCGATCATTTAGGCTGGCCGCAAAACTGCAGCAACGTCACCCAAGCGGGCGAGTTGTTTGAGTACATCACTATTGGCAATCAAGCACTGCTGAAAGTTGCCACCCCAGGCCATACCGCTGACAGTATTAGCTTGCTGTTATGTGACCCATTTTCTAATGAATTATCTAATGAATTATCTAATGAATTACCTAATAAATCGACTGATGAATTACCTAAGGCAGTATTAAGCTCTAAACCACTTAGCCAGCAATGCCGCTTTGCCTTTGCTGGCGACACGATTTTAATGGGCAGTCTCGGCAGAACTAACTTTGACAGCAGCTGCGCTAAAGCCATGTTTACCAGCCTTAAGCGACTGCATCAGCTTATCGGTGACAACACCCTGATTTGTGCCAGCCATGACTATAACAATGAGTTTACGACCTCATTAGCAGCTGAATCTAGCCGTAATGCACTGCTGGCCAACACCTTAAATGGCCAATTAAGCCAAAGCCAATTTGAAAGCCTAAAAGCCCAGCTTGATAGTCAGTTGTGTGATGAGTCAGGCAGTGAAATTCTTTGCGGCGCATTGCCAGCTAACGCTGCAGCTAAAGTGAATATTACCGAATACAACACAGAGAGCTTAAGCAGCGCTTTATCAGCACAGCAAGTTAGCGTCATCGATATTCGTGAGCCCCATGAATACGCACTGCAACACACCAGTAGCTCCACTGAGAATGTGCCACTAACCCGTTTAGTGCAGTTTATTCAGCAACACCAACACCAAAAACATAAACCTTGGGTGTTAGTGTGCCGTAGTGGTAGCCGCTCAATGGTGGCAGCCCAAGCCATGCAGCGCTTAGGCTTTGATAATATTGCCCACCTTAAAGGTGGTTATGCTTTAAGTTAACAGCCATTGTGAATACATTGACCACAGAGTAAATAACCAGCCAATTGCTGACAACTTAAGGTGTATATTGCTTGATTTGAATCGCCCCAGAATTTTCTCTGGGGCTTTTTTATTGGTAAAGATTGGTCAGGCGGTTATTTCTTGTTAAAATCGCTGAAAATTTATAGGAGCGTACCAAATGGCAATGTATGTTGTGGGTCATAAGATCCCTGATTCAGATTCAATCTGCGGTGCAATCGCACTTGCTTACTTAAAAAATCAAATTGAAGAACCTGCTATTGCAGCACGTTTAGGTGAGCTTTCACCAGAAACAGCCTATATCCTTGATAGATTTGGTTTTGAAGCACCAGAGTACAAAACAAGCTACGCTGGCGAAGAAGTGTATATCGTTGATCACTCTGAATTAACTCAAGCACCAGATGACATTGCCGAAGCAACCATCGTAGGTATTGTTGATCACCATAAATTAGGTGACTTAACCACTTCTACTCCGCTTGAGTGCTGGATCCGTCCAGTAGGTTGTAGTAACACAGTGATTAAAATGATGTACGATTTCTACCAAGTAGAAATCCCAGCTAACATTGCTGGCATCATGATGTGCGCTATTTTAAGTGACACTGTGATTTTCAAATCTCCAACCTGTACTACTGCTGATATCCGCTGCGTTGAAGCATTAGCTGAAATTGCCGGTATTGAAGACTTCAAAGCTGTGGGCATGGAAATGTTCAAAGTTAAATCAGCTGTTGAAGGTACGCCAGCACGTGACTTAGTCATGCGTGATTTTAAAGACTTCAACATGAACGGTAACCTAGTGGGTATCGGTCAATTAGAAGTTATCGACTTATCAGTATTTGACGATATCAAAGCTGATTTAGAAGCTGATATCGCAGCGCTGAAAGCTGAAGGTAACCGTCACAGCGTATTATTATTGCTAACCGATATCATGAAAGAAGGCTCAGAAATGTTAGTGGTTTCAGATGACGCTGACTTAACTGAAAAAGCCTACGGTAAAGCAACCGTTGAAGGCCGAGTCTGGCTAGACGGTGTATTAAGCCGTAAGAAGCAAGTGGTGCCATCGCTACAAGATGTATTTGCTAACGCTTAATATGCGTTTTTAGCAATATAGCGAGTCGCCCAACTAAAAAGCTGAATCAATGATTCAGCTTTTTATTAGCCTAAATTCATCAGTAAGCGGTTCTCACATAGCTTAAGGTAATGAGTTAACGATTCAATCGCTCCAGCCATTCAGCAGAGTCAGCCACCATAAATTTATAGGACTGATGGTTTTTAAGTTCCACTTTAATCGCATCTGCGGTAAGGGGTAACACTCCACCACCGGTCCCCCAACATTTTTCAACACTAACAATATCCTCAAGGTCTATCTCATAAGGACCCATTTCAAAGATTTTATTAAAGGCTTCAAAACATAACCGTGTTTCAGTCAAATATAGTTGTCCATCACCGCTAAAGGCACCGTTTTGCGCAGTAGCAAAAGTAGACTTAATCACGGTTTCATTGGCTAAATTGATGCTACCCATGTGTATATCCCTATGTTTACTCTTTCATGAAACAGTGAACGCCAACATGCTGATTGCATAGCGAAGCTTAACCAAGTAAGTTGACTTTAACTCTACTACGCTGCTGATTAAGTATAGACTTGCTATATGAACATGGCGTAATTAACAGCAAATTTTTAAGGCCTATATGAATCCAGTCAATCGCAGTGCCAGATTAATGGGGTTATTAATGATACTCATGCCAATAGGACTCACGGCTTGTATTAACGTCCCTCATTATCAAAGCGAACATGTGCAAATTTTATGGCAAGGACAACAGCTTGATGATTGCCAACTAAAAGGGCCAATAATTGGCTCCCAAGGGCATTGGTATGATTACTTGTTTATTTCGAATAAGGATTTAACTCAAGGGGCGATTAATCAGCTGAGAAATGAAGCATTAACGCTAGGGGCAAATACGGTTTATTTGCTTAAGCCGCAGTCGTTTACCACTTCAGTGACGATATTGGGCAATGCTTATAATTGTTCTAGTACAGTAGATTTGAAGTAAAGATTTAAAACAGATATTTAAAACAGGCCTTAAATTCAAAGCTAATTCAATTTAGTAACAATTCATTTGTAGGATGATAAATGATTACCCACGATCCAAACCCGCAGTACCTTGCCAGCAACGAACGCTATACAAAAATGGCTTATGCCCGTTGTGGTAACAGCGGTATTCGCTTGCCAAAAATTTCATTAGGCTTATGGCAAAACTTTGGCGCATCAGACCCCCAATCGAATGCGAGAAACATCCTGCAAACAGCTTTTGATGCTGGTATTACCCACTTTGATTTAGCCAATAATTATGGTCCCCATTACGGCGCGGCGGAGTCCACCTTTGGTGATATTTTCAAACAAGACTTTAAGCCATATCGAGATGAGTTGATCGTTTCTAGTAAAGCGGGTTACGACATGTGGCCAGGGCCTTATGGTATTGGCGGCTCGAGAAAATATTTGATCGCTAGCTGCGATCAAAGCCTTAAACGTACTGGGCTAGATTACTTTGATATTTTTTATCATCACTGCATGGATCCTGACACTCCCATTGAAGAAACCATGCAAGCGCTAGATTATATTGTCCGCTCAGGCCGGGCGATGTATGTGGGTATTTCAAGTTATCAGCCAGCAGAAACGCTGCAAGCGATCAGTATCTTAAAACAGCTAGGCACGCCATTATTAATCCACCAGCCACGCTACAATATGTTTGATCGCTGGATTGAAGATGGCTTAACCGAGGTATTAAAAGATCAAGGCGTTGGCTCAATTGTATTCTCGCCATTGGATCAAGGTGTGCTCACTGATAAATACCTCCATGGTATTCCCAAAGACTCGCGCGCAGCCCAAGCCCATCAAATCTATTTAGCTGATAACGATCTAACTCCAGAGAAAATCGCCAAAGTGCAGGCATTAAATACCATTGCCCAAACCCGGGATCAATCTTTAGCGCAAATGGCGATCGCATGGAACCTTAACAATGATGCGGTAACCAGTTGCTTGATTGGTGCAAGTCGCCCAGCACAAGTTCTCGATTCGGTGGCCGCACTAGATAACCTTAACTTTAGTGCAGCTGAATTAGCCGCCATTGATGACATTGTTATGTAATTGCTCAAATCCAAGGATTACAGATGAAAGGATTACAGATGAAAAACAGCATCATGGGAGCCGCGTTAATGACAATGGTAACCAGTAGCTTATTAAGCGTTAGTTTAGTCAATCCTGCAGCGGCGCAAATTGACCCAAGCCAGCTTGATAACATCAAAGCGCTCAAGCTCAATAACAGCCAAGTGATAACCGCAGGCTTGCCCACAGCAGAGCAATTTCAGACGCTTAAAAATTCAGGGGTAGAGGTGGTGATCAATTTAATCCCCAAAAACAACTCAAATTATTTAGCGGCAGAAGATAAACTAGTCACAGATGCTGGCATGGTTTACCACAACATTGAAGTCGATTGGCAGCAACCCACCATGGAAGATGTAGCGCAGTTTATTAGCATCATGGAGCGCAATAACGATAAATCGATTTTAGTCCATTGTGCGTTAAATTATCGCGCCTCGGCTTTTTACTATTTATATCAACTAAGCCAAGGCGCAGATCACTCAGAAAATGCCATGATGCAAGCGTTATCACCTTGGGGCGATTTACCCCAAAGCTTTGCTAAATACCCGCAGTGGAAAACCTTAATCGATGAAGTACGCGGCAAATATCAGTAATAAATACTGATATTTTAGCTGTGAGTTTTCAGTAGCGAGTTACTCAGTCGTTAGTATTTCAGTAGTGAGTAATCAGAATTAGCCAACAAAGCGGCGATATTCACTTCATATATCGGCGCTGGGCTACCCTCTGAGGTGATATAAAAGCGGCTGGCATCGTGATTAAAGCTCACCGCTTCTGCTTGAAATAGTGTCGGAAAATCAATAATCTTTGGCGTGGTTGATAACAGTGTTAAAGCGCCTGTAGGCTGTTGCTGCTGAAAGTAATAAGCATGGCCATAGGTTAACACCACCGCAGATAAGCCATCCTTTGAAAAGCTCATTGCTGTCGAGTTTCCGGCAAAAAGTGCTAAGCGTATACTCCCGAAATAATCTGAGAATGATTCTGGTAATGCCGGCGGTGCCCCTAAAGGTGTTGCCACAAGCGTGTCCCTTTCTTGCTTAGGTAATGGCATAGGTAATTGCGAAGGAAATTCTGAAGGCAATAACGCCGGTGATTGCGCTAACTGTAACGGTAACGGCAATTGATATAGGGTTTGTGGGGTGTGCCGCTTACTCAGTAATACAATTTGCTGGTTAACCACATCAACAGCAACAGACTCACAATCCTTTGGACCATCTGGGTAATTAAATGCCAGTGACACAAGCGGGGTGAGCTTAATTGATGCGGCCAATTCAAGTTTGCTGACATCTGGCTCTGCAATGATATGAATAAAATACTGACTTCGATTGGCACGATTATCACCGACATCGGCGATTAACAGATACGCTTTACCATCGATAATAAACGAGCTCATATCTTCCCAATCGATATTTTTTACCCCTTCAATGTTCACCGTCGCCAGCACGTCACCGGATAAATTTATCGCATACACTGCGGCGCTATCGCCGCCATCATTGTGCAGCCACAGCACATCATGGTGTATATTTGAGTAAGCTAAGCCACTGGCTTCAGCAATTTTTTTATGGCTAATATTGCCCACTTGGCTAATGTTAGCTTGCTCGGTTTTGACCGAACACGCCGTAATAGCAACGGCAAATACTAAATATAAACAGAGACGTAAAAACTGATTTAGACATTTTGCGGCCATGTGTCAAACCTAATCCATTAGCTGAGATGCGAAATTTGATAATGACACAGTTAGCGTGATATTTAACCACCTTGCTAATATTTAAATCTAGACTGTGCTAGAAAGAGATTAAATTCGATCTAAAAACAAACAAACAGACAGTGATAAATTAATCTTCAATTGGCTAATTTACGGGTTTTTCCCTTGGCCATTTGTTAGAATCCCAGCTTATTTTTTGGCAACTGTATTATTGCCACATTCTTTACCTAGCTCGGGCTGACAATCAGTTTAGTTCAGTGCACTCAAGTTTTACTATTAAAGGCAGGCTATGACCGTTCTTCTAATGACTCCACCTATGACCCAGTTAAATACGCCCTATCCGGCAACAGCCTATTTGACTGGTTTTTTGCGTACGAGAGGCTATGAAGCAGTGCAGCGTGATCCTGCCATTGAGCTTTTCCTAGAAATGATGACTGCGCCTGCGCTGGACATTATTCGTCAACATGTGGAAGCTAATTTCGAGCACTTTGAAGACGATGAATTACCTGATGCTATTCATAATTTTCTGGCTGAATTTGATCGTTATCATTTGACTGTTGAGAGCGCGATTCGGTTTTTACAGGGTAAAGATCCCAGTCTTGCACTGCGGATTAACTCGCGCCGATTTTTACCTGAAGGCCCAGCATTTGAAGCCATTGCGCAAATGGAAGCGGTATCAGGCGATGTACTGCAAGCCGCTTTTGGTAATCTTGGCGTTCAAGATAAAGCCAAATATCTCGCGACCTTATTTATTAACGATCTCTCCAGCGTCATCACTCAAGGGGTTGATCCTTACTTTGAAGTGAGCCGCTATGGCGAGCAGTTAGCTGCGGCTAATCCAAGCTTTGATAACCTTTACGATACCTTGATGGACGAGCCAA
The DNA here is from genome assembly GCF_002874545.1 of Shewanella sp. 10N.286.52.C2. NCBI lineage: Bacteria > Pseudomonadati > Pseudomonadota > Gammaproteobacteria > Alteromonadales > Shewanellaceae > Shewanella > Shewanella sp. 10N.286.52.C2. The sequence continues at coordinate 48,646 of NZ_MCTV01000033.1, read as the reverse complement.
CCTTTAGCTCAGAAATTTTAGCGCAATTGGTTGAGCACTATTTAGAAGAAACCCAACCTAGCGTTGTAGCCTTAACCGTGCCTTTTCCCGGTAATATGCTCGGCGCGTTACGTATTGCCCAAACCTGTAAAGCCATTAATCCAGAGATCCCCATCATCATCGGCGGTGGTTTTATCAATACCGAACTACGGGCACTCAAAGATCCTCGGGTATTTGAGTTTATCGACTTTATCTGTCTTGATGACGGCGAACGCCCGTTAATCACCCTGCTGGAATACTTTCAAGGCCAACGTGAAGTCGATGATTTAGTGCGAACTTACTTCCTTGCCGAAGATGACAATGGCGAGCCTTACGTTCACTTTAATGAAAACCCAGAACTCCACGATATCCCGCAGGTGGAAGTCGGCGCTCCGATATACGATGGCTTGCCATTGAGCGAATATCTGTCTTTGTGTGAAATGCTCAACCCAATGCACCGTATTTGGAGTGATGGCCGCTGGAATAAACTCACCATCGCCCATGGCTGTTACTGGCGTAAATGTAGCTTTTGTGATGTCAGTTTGGACTATATCGATCGCTACGATACTGCTGGCGCTGATATTCTGGTTGATCGCATTGAGCAACTCATTGAAGAAACCGGACAAACAGGGTTCCATTTTGTCGATGAAGCGCTGCCACCAAAAACCTTATTTGCCTTTGCAAAACGCTTAATTGAGCGCAACGTGGTGATCAGTTGGTGGGGTAATATCCGTTTTGAAAGAACCTTTAGCCAAGCCCGCTGTCAATTGCTAGCCGACTCTGGTTGTATCGCGGTCAGTGGCGGCCTTGAAGTGGCGTCTGATCGTTTATTGAAACTGATGAAAAAAGGCGTCAGTGTTGAGCGCGTTGCCCAAGTCACTAAAGCCTTTAGCGATGCCGGTATTATGGTGCACGCATATTTGATGTATGGCTTTCCGACTCAAACCGAGCAAGAAACGGTGGATTCATTGGAAATGGTGCGACAGATGATGCAGCAAGGTTGTTTCCAGTCTGCCTATTGGCACCGTTTTGTGGCCACGATCCACAGCCCTGTTGGTATGAATCCAGAAAAATTTGGTATTACTCTTAGCGATCGCCCTGAAGTTTTATTCGCTGAAAATGATGTCGATTTTAGCGATCCTACCGATACTGATCATGAGATGTTAGGTGAAGGGCTGCGTAAAGCGATTTACAATTACATGCATGGTATTGGGTTTGATCAGCCGATGAGTTTTTGGTTTGAACAAGGTGTCGCTCGCACTAGCATGAAAAAAGATCTGATCTCAAAAGCGATTAGCAATCTGATCGACAGCAGTGAAGAATGATCTGCTATTAAGGCTCATAGCTAACGAGCTAATTTTATAACTCACAGCGCTTATAACTAATAGCGCTTATAACTAATAGCGCTAGCCAATAAAAAGGCCACTTTCTTGTTCCAAAAGAAAGTGGCCTGTTACTTTTACAGCTTATTTTACATACTGCATACAGCCTTTTGCAAAGCTGCCAACTTCTTTGTTAAGTCACGTAGTCTTAAATAACGCTTACTGATAAAGAAGCGTGCGATATTGGCGTGTTCCAAACACCTAGATATCACACTGTGCACTTGGCTTTTAGCATTTAAAGGATGAGGTAAAAATGCTAAAAACCAGTACCTGTTGTCACTCTGTTAATCGCGAACTCATTATCAATATTAGTATTGATAATCAAATTGCAGAGTGAATTCTGTGCCAGGCTCTTTCGCGTATACCACCACATCTTGTTGGTCGTATTCGGTGGTTTCACCTAGGATATTTTTCACTTTAAATTTCACCCCAAAGCTTTCAGTAGGTAAAAAGCTATAGCTAAAATCTAAGCTGTGAAAGGGTTGCTCGTACACATCATCTAAACCACCACGGCCACCATAAGCAATACGCTCACCAAACACGTTATACACTAAGGTTGCACTGTGAGACTCATTAGACGAATCAAAGCTTAACTGCATGTTGGCAACCCACTCAGAATGGCCTGTCATGCGGCGCTTATTATTGGTTGGGTCAATTTCACCATTACTGGCAATTTCAATTTCTGAGTCACTTAGGGTTAAGTTACCCGCTACGAAAAAGTCCTCCCAAACACTACCATTGCTGCCAATAAAGCCTAAGTCATGTAAAAACTCAGTTTCGATACCGTAGATATAACCTGACTCAGCGTTGTAAAACTTAAGCTGACGACCCGCTTCTGAGATACGTTGAATCGCTTCTATGGGTGCTGCAACGTCTTTATAAAAGCCACCAACACTTAAGTTTGCGCCATCTTCTGAGTAGTATTCCCAGCGTACATCTAGGTTATAGATATCTGAGCTTTCAAGTTCTGGGTTACCGAAGAAATCAAAACCGGTAATTGGGTCTTGAAACCGCACTGGCGCCACTTCACGTAAGTCTGGGCGAACCAAGGTTTTACTGGCGCCAAAGCGCCATTGGCTTTCATCTGATGATTTCCAGGTTAATGCCAATGAAGGAAACCAGCCGTCTTCTGCGATAGCATAATCTTCAATATCGTAACGACCACCTTCATCTGAAACCTCACCATCTGGGGTTAATGGCAATGTCACGCGGCGAAAATCTTCATAACGCACACCTGCGGTTAAGCGCCATACATCATCAAAATCCACATCAAAATTGACAAAACCGGCGTCTATCATTTCAGCGGCGACATAATCTTCGGTGTCGGTTGAGGCGTCTTTTAATTCTAAATCAAGCGTGTCATTGGCAATGTTGTCATCAGAAAATATATTGTCAAAGTCACCCGCTAGAATATCGCCATTGGGGTCTGTTGGGCTTAAGCCGACATCAAATCCCAATCGCGTGGCATAGCTTTCACGGGTACGTTCAAAGTACTCATAACCACCACTGATTTTTAGCACGTTCATGCCAAACTCAAAGGGTAGGGTTAAATCAAATTTGTAGTTTTCGGTATTATCATCAAGGCGGCTATAAACATATTTAGGCGCATCTTGGGTATTTAAGTTACGGCTAGTAATGCTATCAGCATCATCAAGTATTACATTGTAAGTGTAAGATAATTCGCTCGGTGCATAGCGCTTTGATCTGGCGTTTGAATACATCCAGTTGGCTTCTAAATCCCACAGATATTCAAAGAAATGCTCACCTTGAATTTGATTGCTGATAAGGTTACGTTCTTCATAAGCAATATCATAAACCTGCAACGCATTAGGCTCGGCGATGGTATCAATGGTTTCTTCGATGGCCACTGAAACATCATCAGATGTATCACGTAAATAAGTCGAGAAGGTTTGAATTTTATGGTCGTAACCAATTTCTAAACCTAAGTTAACCATGCCTGACATTTGTACAATTGAATCGGTGCCCATGACGTCTTTTGAGTTTTCGATTTGTACCTTGTTCTCATCACCATCTAGCTCAACTTCGCGCTTGGTGTAGTTTTCAGCTTGTTGTTTATATGAGCCTGCTGCCATCATCCCGAAAATGATGTCATCGCTTAAGTCCCAGCGATCGCCAATGGCGATATTACCGCGAACTCCAGGATCCGTACTTTCAGTAAATACCGTCATGTCGCGATACATATCATTGGCTAAACCACGGTTAATGGCTTGAGCACTGGCAAAATCAATTGTGCCATTTGAACCAGTAACAATATCAATGGGGCTAATTCCGCCATATTGATTGGTCACCTCGTTAATGCTGTTTGGCATTGCCCGAGTGCCATCATCTTGGCCAGTCCAATCATCGCCGCCACCGTTATAGGTATAAGTGTCATCGCTATCATTAGTGTTATAACGGCCACCTATTGACGCTTTAAAGAAAAAGTCTGCAGGAATAGATTTTGTACGAATATCAACATGACCACCGCCAAATGCAGCTGGCGTGCTGGCTGAACTGGATTTTTGTACTGATAAAGATTCAATGATAGAGGCTGGGAACATATCCAGCGGTACCACATTACGGGTAGGGTCTGGCGATGGTACAACCGCACCATTTAATGATGTACTAGAATAGCGCTCACCTAAACCACGTACATAAATGAACTTGCCATCCTTCAGGGTTAATCCGGTAACACGTCGAAGCGCGGCGGCGGCATCACTATCTCCGGTGCGAGAAATCTGGTCTGCGCCCATAATATCAACCACGGCGGGTTGCTCACGGCGCTCTTCCATCGCTTCTGAGGCAGAGCTACGTAAACGCCCCGTTACCGCAATGACTTCAATAGGGAAATCTTCACCAGGATCATAAGCTGGTGTCTCTTCCGAGTAAGCTGGTAGTGTTGCAAAAAGAGAAGCTGCAGAAATAGCAGTAACAACAGCTAGGCTTAGCTTATTAGCGATAAAACTCGGCTTGGTTTTCATAACGTTTTTCAATCCTGTACACAGTTCAGGTCGCGCCACTAAGATGTGATACACCGGTGACAATTAATGTAAATTTAACTAACTATTTTGATTATCTAATCGGACTTTAAGCAGCATCGAGGAGTACTCACTCCCCGATGCCTAAGGTTTACTACTCGCTTTTATTTAATAAAAGCCCAACCTTCACGCCAATCAGTTTGGCCATCGAATGCACCGATATAATCAGTTGATTCGAAGAAGGTGTCAGTCGTACTCATATCAAGACCCGTACCCAATAACACAGTGTCAGTGCCAGCAGGCATGCCATTAGTTAACGTCACTTCTTGAGCAGAGTTACCTGTTTGAGCTAAGAACCAGGCCTGCGTGTCTACCGCATCGGTTGTATCTGTGTTGTCAGAGCTGTATTTGAATGGCTCGTTACAGTCGATAACAGAGTGAGACATCACTAATGTTTCATCGTTAACGTTGGTAACAAGACCTGCGTAAGTACCGTCTAGTTCTAAACACTCACCTGATTCAGTCTCAGAAGTTGCACCTTTGCGACCTTGAATCAATAGGTTGTGAATTGATGCACGAGTAGCAACACGAAGAATGATGCCTTCGCCTTTATCGCCACTGGCATTTTCAATATCAGCACCAGGAAGAATTGTTACGTTAGAGATAGTTGGGTTTGAAATCGGCGTGTCGTCAGTGCCTTTATGACTATCGCCTTCAATACCACGGTTAGCTTGACCATCTTCATGGGTGATATACACGTACTGTGCTTTACCCTGCCAGCCGTTAGTCCAATCTAAGCTGTCATCAAAGTTATCCGTTAGGTAAACATATTTAAGATTGACTGCACCGCCCCAAAACTCAACACCATCATCGCCATTTGCATGGACTTGAATATGGTCAACTTGGGTTCCACTGCCCACTGCCGCAAATGAGATGCCGTTCATTTCTTGGGTATCATTGACTTTAAAGCCGGCGTATTTGACTACCACATAGCTGATTTGACCGCTGTTATCTGCATTGTCGTTACCGCCGTATGGGAAGTCGCCCACTTCAAATGACACATCACAGTTGTCTTTATCAGGACACTTGTTGGTTTCGCCATTACCCAGAATAACTAAACCGCCCCACTGACCACGCTCACCTTCTGCGCCAGCTATTACATCTTGCTGAGAGGTCATAACGATTGGATGCTCAGCACTGCCTTGGGCGATGATTTTAGAGCCACGACTAATGGCGATGTAGCTGTTGTCGGTCGCAAATAATTGCGTACCCGCTTGAATTGCCAGTGTTGCAGAGTCTGCGTTATCACCACCTACAATCACCGCGCCGCCATCTACTTTGTACATCACGTTTTGACCAGCAAGCAGTGTTGTATTGGTGGTGATGTTACCTTCGATTGAACAGACTAAAGTCACGCTGTCATCTTTATAAAGGCCTGCAACCACATCTTCTGAAGTTGTGCCTACAGGGCAAGATGTTAAAACTGGTAATTCAGTTGGTGCAGGCGCTACATCTGCATGAATGGCCGTGGTCCAGCCTTCCGTCCAGTCAGTGCTGCCATTAAATGCGCCGATATATTGGGCATCATCTAAACGGTCATCCATGTTAGCTAAATCAGCTGCGCCGCCAGTTAAAGCAACAGAAGATGAATTAGGCATATACCCTGATAAATCTGCAGCACCGGCTAAGTTACCTTCTTGGGCCATAAACCAAGCTTCAACGTCGTAAGCTTTGGTGTAACCTTTATCAGCATCAACCTTGGCACTCTTAAACGGCTCAACACAATCGATTAAGCTGTTTTGCATGTTTAAGTTGCCAGCTTCAGCGGTATCAACTGTATTGTCGTCATTGATTTCTAAACATTCGCCAGAATCAACATCGCCTTTAACCAGCATGTTGTATGCGTTAACAGCCGTGCCTTTGCGCAGTAAAATACCTTCAGCGTCATCACCACCACTGTTAGTGCCGTTAGCCACTTGAATGGTGAAGTTAGCTAATGTAGGCATAGACTGTGGTTCAGCATCAGCGCTGCTGTTGCTGTCACCTTCGATACCACGGTTTGAACCGTTATCCTCTTGACGGATATAAACGTGCTGGGCACTACCTTGCCAACCGTTAGTCCAATCTAGAGAGTCATCAAAGTTTTCAGTTAACACCACATGTGAAAGCGAAACGTTACCGCCCCAAAACTCAACACCGTCATCGTTATTTTTATGAATTTGGATATGATCAACAGTTGTACCTGCGCCAACTGCCGCGAAACTAATACCGTTCATTTCTTGGGTGTCGTTGATTTTAAAGCCACCAAACTCAACCCGAACATACTGAATAACACCTGAGTTATCTTCAGTGTTATCACCACCGTAGTTGTGGTTACCCACTTCAAATGCAGCATCACAACTGGTTAAATCAGGGCATGAGTTAACAGGTGCGTTACCTAAAACGACTAAGCCGCCCCATTGACCCGCTTCGCCAGTTTGGCCTAGCGCCGCTTCAAGGGAAGTAAATACGATTGGCGCGTCAGCTGTGCCTTCGGCCATAATTTTTGAATCACGGCTAATGACTAAATAAGACTCGCTACCACCAATAATTTTAGTGCCAGCCATAATTGATAATTCAACCGAGTCAGCTTTATCGCCGCCAGCGATAACTGCACCATCAAGCATCCACACCACATCGTTTCCTAAAATGATGTTCGCGCCATCTTGACCACCTACCTTTACTGTTGAAGCTGCAGTAGAAGGTGCCAGTGTGCCTGTTAACACCCACACTTCTTTACCATCGATAGCCGCTATCGTAGTGCTTTTTTCTGCAAAGCCGCCGTAAGCAAGTTGTTGGTCCGTTTCAGTCGGTGTGGTTGGATTCGTTGGATTTGTAGGGTTAGTCGGCTCTTGTGAACCCGTATCAATATTGATATCGCCACCACAGCCCGCAAGTAATAAGGTTGCAGAAAGCGCAGCTGATACAGCACTAAGTTTAAACATTTTTTTCAGTTCCATTGTCATCTCCGAAGACGGGTGTAAGCGAGTTAAGTTGTTTCAATGGACGACAAACTAACCCGCAAAAATGACAAAAAGACTGCGTTAAAATGACAGTGAAATTTCACTAATATGATACAAATATTAATAGATAATAAAAACAGAGACTTACTGAGCGGTTTAAGTTACTTTTTATTGTCACATTATTAACAATTATTTTACCTAGGTGTCTTGTGGTGTGTTTTTTGGAGTTGAAAAAGTCTGTTTTTTGAGTTGAATAAGTGACGTTTTATCATTAATAATTGAATTATCAATATAGTCATCATTCAATTAGACAATTGTTACTAGCCTAAGCAGATTTGAGGTTGGAATGAAAATTAAACGCAAGATACACAACAAACCGATTTATTAAAATAGCCTAAAAATACTGCTTAATAACAGTATTTTAGAATAAACTGGTTCGCTATTATTTCGATTTAAGCCGCTACCACAGCACGTGTTTTCCACTGCACGCCAATCAGACCTAAAATCACTAATACGCCCACAAAACCAGTACTTAACGGGTTAAACAATACCCAAGGTACCACGGCTATTGCCAGCACTCGCTCAATCGGTTTAAGCGGTCGTAATAGATAACCTTCTATCGAAATGGCTATCACGACAATAAAGGTCGCGGTTTGCACTATGGCAAACGTAAACGCCATTAAACCGGCATCAGGGTTAAGTAAATCAGTGTAAGCCATCATGATGGGGATAATAAATAAGCCTTATCTTAACCAACAACCTATATATCACATGCTAATTTATGATCAATTCAGGTTTAGGTGATCAAGCTAAACCTCTCAGTTAATACTCAAAAAAACGAGTATTGCTGACACTTATCATTAGTTCACTTTAATGCGCTCTACATCTGCAGCAGGCTCATGGATGACAAAATCAAGCTGCACTTGTGCATTTTTAACGCCATTTTCTGATTCGTTATAAACCCATTGTGATAAGGCATCTTTAGCTGATTGGTCAAATACACCTGTAGGAGATGACTTAATCACTGCAACATTCGACACTTTACCGGATTGACTAATATCAAACTCCAGTTGCACATAGCCATTGAGCCCTGCAGTTGCCGCTTTAGCAGGATAAATAGGGTCTATACGCATTGTAGGGACAACATGTGTCTCCGCTTGCTTAGCTTGTGAACCGGCATGAACTTGCTGGTTTATTATTAATCCACTGATACCTAATGCTAGGGTGATCCCCATGATGACGAGTGTGTTTTTTCCGTGCTGTTTTTTCATCTGTATAATCCTTTCTTTTAAGATGGTTTTATCTCCATAGTGAGTGTGTAACATGCTCAAAGGAACATGTTGCGAGTAGGCCAATAGCGCATGGCTATAGGCAATTTTATTATTTTTATCCATTTCTGATGTTACTTGAGCATCACACGACAACTCTTGGTCATGTCTAAAACGCCTGTAAGCAAACCACATCAACGGATTAAACCAGAACATCAATAGCACGCTACAACCAATGACATTGCACCATAAGTCTTTACGCTGATGATGGAACGCTTCATGAGCGATGATTGCTTGCTGTTGATTAATATCTAATGATTTGAAATTTAACGGCACCAGAATACAAGGTGACAATAACCCCACCAGCATTGGAGACTGAACGGATTCATGAGCCAATATATCAACCCCCTTATTGGTTTCAGCGACTTTAACCGCTGAGGCCACAATGGGATTAAATTGAGTCTGTTGGTACACCATACTCAATAATAACAAGCTCATAATCGCGATGTATAAGTAGTCGAGATACAGTGAGCTAATGAGCATAGAAGATAGCTTGATAGTATCAGTGGCAAGCACTTGATAATGCTGCATGACTGCAGCAGGCTCAGGCAATGACAACCATGAAAGCTTTAGGTGCATAAAGCCCTCAGGAAACCACAGCTGACCTACTGAAATTAGCAATAGTATCGGCACTGAACTCCATAACACATAAGTATAATGGGCACCGATTTTTGCCAAAATAACCCGATGAAACACCATCATCGGTAAACAAAATAGCGTTAATATTACGGTTTGTTCCATAAACCAATTCAGCATCATTTTTGCTCCTGCTGCCAATCATCAAGTAATGACTTTAATTCAGCAACATCTTCAGCTGATAACTTATTGTTCTTTGCAAAACCCGCCACTAAAGGGGTTAACTTGCCAGAGAACATACGTTCAACAAATGATTCGGACTCTTTAGCTGTGTAGTCATGCTCAACAATCAATGGTGAATAATGGTAAACCCGACCTTGCTTCTCAAAACTAATCGCCTGCTTTTTTACTAAGCGGTTAATTAAGGTTTTAACGGTTTTTTCATGCATGTCATGACTTAATGCCAGAGCATCAACCACTTCAGTTGATGTTAAAGGTGCCCGTTGCCAAAGTTGTTTAAGGACTAATAGTTCGCTATTGCTGATGTCTTTCATCGTTTACTTCCAATGCTATTTGTTTTCGATGCTATTTTTTCAATACTGTTTTTTCAATGCAGTGTTGGATAAAAGATGTTTGAAATACTGCTTCTTTCAATAAAGTTTGCTTCAAACATTAGGATTACGGTTGTAATCTCCAATTAAGATTACAATCGTAATCCTAATTAAGCAACACCTTATTTGCAGTTTTTTTGAACAGCTATATTCGTGAATGGAGACTATGGCCAACATGCCAGTAAGTGAAAATGCAGCTTAAGCGACAATAAAGTGATGTAAATCAAAACAAAAATGCCAGTCGATTTACATCGACTGGCATTGGTTTTAATGGCTATCTGTACTGTGATTGAATTTAAATAAACAGTATGGAAAGTCTATTTCATTTCAATCAACTAGCGAGCTTACTTAAGCTCTGCTGGCCATTCTTTTTTAACGCGCTTATCTAAGAATATTTCTTTAGACGCTTGCATTGCTTCTAAGTCAAGACCCACTAAAGGTTGTACCTTCGCTTTAGTGTCGTACTTAGTCGCATCATACTTGTAGCTAGGTGCGTACTTGGCTAGTAATGCATTAGCTTCAGTCAATGCTGCATCTAAAATGCTATTAGATTTTTCAAGCAAACGTACTGCTTCAGTCGGGTTATGCGCATGAATACCGTGAGATGCTGTTGCACTATCCCAGAACCATTGCGCATTTCTGACTTTAGTCAGTAAGCTATTCATTTCACCGGCTAATGGTGTTTTCGCTTTAAGTGCAGCTTCATAGTTGCCTTTTGCTTGTGGAATAGTTTGACCAGCTTCTAGGCCTTTAATGCCATTAGCAGCCCAAATAGCTTGTGCTTTAAAGTGTACTTCAGTTAACCGTGGGTCGGTGCCATTAGCATCGAAACGTAACTTAGTGATCTCAGCTTTACGCTCATCAAGGATCTCTTTAAAGTCACCGGCTTCATGACAAGATTGACAGTCTGCTGGCAATTTATCAGCTTCAAAAGTCACTTTATGGTTAGAGAATTCAGCGCCTTTAGCGTTAGTCGCTTTCGGCATATGACAAGTGGTACAACCAAACTCTAAATGGTCATCCATTGCATGTTCTGTTCTATCTAACATGTTTTCAAATTCTGGATGCTGCGCTTTAATCATTGGCGCACCAGATACTGCGTTGGTCCAATCTTTAAAGCCGCGTTGGTCAAAATACGCAAGTTGTGCTTCAGCAGCAAAACCTAGGTATAAACCATCAGTACCGGTGTAGTTAACAAACTTTTTGTAATCAGTTTCTACGCCAGGCACCCAATAATCAGTTGGGTATTTCACTTTTTTACTGTCTGTGCCATCAAAATAGTATTCAACATGACACTGAGCACAGGTTTGACTGGCTTGCATCGTTGAATCTTGCTTAGCGAAATCTTTACCAATCGTTTTCATCGCACGATCGGTATAAGGACGGCTCAATCTAAGCTCTTCTTTACCTAACTCATGACAATCGGCACAGCCAATAGTGTTAGACATTTCATGGCCCCATGTAGACCATGCATTGTCAGAGAATTTTCCTTCGCCTACTTCGTCATACATACGGGCGACATCAGGACTTTTACATGACCAACAGCTAGCAGCCATTGCTTCGCCAACGACTTTACCGTCATGACCAACAACAGGATGACCTACACGTAATGTTTCGATAATATCGGTCAAAGCATAGTGATGACCACGAGCACGGTTATAGTCTTTAGCAAAACCATAGCCAGCCCAAGCTGAAACTAGGTTTGGGTTAGCCGCTAAAAGATCGTCAAGTTCACCAGACGCTGGTGTGCTTTGCTCAGTTTCAGCCCAAGTTTTATATTGCTCAGGGAAGGTTTGCTGCCAGTTTTCACTCTTGTATAGATCAACATCTTTAGCAACTGCAGTACCTGTAAAAACTGCAGATACCATCACCGCTAGCGCTAGCTTTTGTAATTTCATCATCACTCCAAATGGAACTTTATTTATATTTATTAGCATTCATCAATTGCTATAACTTTAATACTTACTTATTAAAGTTTAATAAGTAATATCACAGGAAATATAAACTCACATTTATTTAAATCATTAATGTGACAATGTTCTAATCCAATACAATAACCTTGCATCAAAGCAATACTACTTTTGAGGTATTGATAATACTATTATATAAAAAACCTTTGAATGAATCATGAATCTATCTTTTAAAAAGTAGCCGCCAATAAAAATAAAAAATAATCAATAACTAATACATTGAAACCAAATACGCCATCAAGTGTTAAATAAACATTAATAAAAGCTTAATTCAAACTTAAATAGACAGGATTTTAATTGACAGATCAAAAAATGAGAAAAACAGCAATTCATACACTCATTAAAAATAGAACGTCATATATCAAACCAATAAAATAGCAGATAACTAATAATCAATTGCTAGCAGAACTAATAAACTCAATAATTAATTAGTATTAAGTTTATAAGGTGGAGGTAATATTAATTTTAAAATTAATACTTAATGGCAATCGCGCCTTGCTTCAGCAATTTTATGATGAGTTTCATTAGCCGCGGTGAGATTGGTATCACAAACAAAATACTTGCGACTTAACTGGGTTAGCCAGTCAGTTTAGTCATCACACCAGCTAATATTGCCAATGTTAATTCACCTTCAAGTGACTCCTTTATCCATGGGGAGTTCGCGAACGTTTTATGAACAATAAAATCTGATTTGACCTAAAGGTTGAGCTGTGATCATATGCTCTCTTTTTCTAGAGTAGCAATCATGAGTACCGACGCATTTTCTCAACATTTTAGCAAGCTGAAAGATCCCGGCGGAGAATTTGGCCTGCATGAGGCATATAACGTTAAGCATGTTGCGTGCGGAAACAACAAAGAAGGCGAGTATTCGTCGGAAACAAAAGATAGCAGCTATGAATATCGACTATTTTGAGAAGGTATTTATGGCTGGCTGCAAAGCTTTGAGCAAAAAATAAACACTCATGCTCTCACCCTGCTCCTTTATCGCTCCATTAGTTCCAGTAATAGAAACTTTACACTAACCCGACCCTACCATTTTTTAACATAAATTTTAGTAAAAATTTATGTTAGATGATTTATTACCCCGTGAGCATTAAAGTATTTTTTGCAACTAAAACAACACTATGCGTGCGTAACAAATCTAAATCAAGTCACCAATCCCACAAAAAACATATAGCCGATAATCCGCAAAAAAAACAATTATTTAACACAAGCCTATCTTATGTTACAAATTGTACACCCTCAGTTTATAGAGGGGCCGTAAAAATTTTAAGGATTAAGGATGAGACATGAACTTTAATAAAACAGCAATAGCCACCGTTATTGGTGCAACTCTTTCAAGTATGTCATTTAGTGCTTTAAGCACTGAATTGAACGAGGCACCAAACTATAAATCATTTGATAAAGCTCAACTTGTTAAAAAGTATAATAAAATTGAAAATGCCGCGACCGTCAGCGGTATGAAAAATCAATTTGATGCTCAGCTAGGTAAAACCACATTCCAATGGGCTGGTAAAAATCAGTCTACGCCAAACTTAGGCGCCCTAAAAACAGCCAACAAAACGGCTTATGCCGCCGATTTTTATTTGGCTCAATTAACGGGTATGTCATCAGCTAAAAGAGGACTGGCTCAAGCGGTTCTAGCAAATACTCATGATATGGGTCGCGGCCCGATTATTGCTAAATATAAGCAAGAAATTGCCGGTGTTGAAGTATTTAACAGTGAATTCAATGTCATGATGGACAGAGAACTAAACCTTGTTGCTTCTTCTGGTTACTTTAGTTCTTCAGCCAATACTAAGTCAGCAGCTTCTATTTTAAAGAATACTGACTCTGCATTTGGTGATGCTGCCAATTCAATAAACGCTGCATTTAAGGCAATGGGTGGCAACAGTAACGCAATAACCCTAGCCTCAAAGTCTTCGAATGGAAAATATGAAACATTTGCCGTGACTAACACAGCTAATGATAAAGTGTTGGTGGGTGAACCTCGCGCAAAGAAAGTATTCTTTGAATATAAAAACAACTTAGTTGCTGCCCACTACGTCGAAATTGAAACAGGCTCTGTAGATAGCCGTGAGTCTGAGTATTTCAGCTACGTCATTTCAGCTAAAACCGGTGAAGTCCTATTTACGAAAAACTTAACCAGTCATGCCGCTGATTTTGATTACCGTATCTACGCTGATGCTGACGGCAAGCCTTGGGATAGCCCACACGGCAATGTGATGCCAGCTCCAGAAGGCAGCGATGTTGACGCTTATCTAACCGCACCTTACTTAGATGCACCATTAGTAGGTTTAAGCCACGGACCAATTAGCACAATGGACCCTTGGTTAGCAGATGATGCAACAACTACCTCAGGTAACAATGTGAATGCCTATGTTGATGCTGTAGCACCTCAAGGCTTCACCAATGGTGATTACCAAGCAGAAACCACCAGCGCTAACACATTTGATTATGTATACAATGTCAATGAACCTGAGTACTCAATAAACAACCGCAAAGCCGCTATTGTTAATTTGTTCTACATGAACAACTACTTACACAATGATTATTATGATCATGGTTTTGATGAAGCAGCAGGTAATGCCCAAGCTGTAAACTATGATCGAGGTGGTATTGAAGGCGATCCGCTCAATGTAGAAGTACAAGATAACTCAGGCTTTGATAACGCTAACATGTCGACCCCTGCTGATGGTGCGTCACCACGCATGCAGATGTATTTATGGGAAACCACTCAAGCTGAAAACGGCGTTGATTATGGTTTAACCATCACTTCTCACGCTGCATTGGGTTTATTAGACATTGTCCAATTTTCAAGTTTTGGTGCCGATGTTTATGAGATCTCGGGCGATTTAGTTCGTATTGAAGATGGTGTTGACCCAATTAGAGATGGCTGTGAAGCTTCTGTGAATGGCGCTGATATTGCTGGTAAAATTGCCATTATTGACCGCGGCGCGTGTAACTTCACCGTGAAAGTTAAAAATGCCCAAGACGCTGGCGCAGTGGCGGTGATTATTGCCAACAACATCGATGATGGTACCCCTGCACCAATGGGCGGAGCTGACGATACAGTCACAATTCCAAGCATGGGTATTAACTTCAGTGACGGCGCTGCTATATATGCGCTTTTAGATGCAAATGAAACTGTTTCTATTGAAATGTTCAAGAATGACCTAACCCGTAACTTTAAAGACAGTTCTTGGGATAACGCCATTGTTGCCCATGAGTGGGGGCACTACATCAGTAACCGTTTAGTCGGTAATGGTTCGGGTTTAAGCAGTAATCAAGCACGTTCTATGGGTGAAGGTTTTGGTGACTTCCATGCATTATTATTTGGCTCAGATGCTGCAGATAACTTAGTAGCAGGTAACGAGGATTACGCTGGCGCATATGGCGATACTACTTATGTAGCAAGCTTTGTAAACGGTATCCGTGAGTTCCCATATTCAACTAATATGGACATTAACCCATCGACATTTGCTTATGTTGAAAGAAATCCACAAGTCCATGGTTCGGGCTCTGTCTACGCTGCAATGTTGTGGGATTCATTTATCGGCTTAGTTAACGATGAACGTCATACCTTCGACGAAGCTAAGAGCTTGATGAAAGACTACTTAGTTGCCGGTTATAAAATGATGCCAATGGCGCCAACCTTTACTGAAGGCCGTGATGCACTCCTTGCTGCAGCCTATGCTAACGATATTGAAGATTATAAAGTGATCTTAGCCGCTTTCGCTAGACGCGGAATGGGTGTCGGCGCGAAATCACCAAGCCGTTTCTCCACCGACCACGCAGGTGTTGTTGAGTCATATGAAACTGAGTTAGCCACTTACGCAGTAAGTGAACACATGCTCAATGCCAACTACGAAGGCTTGATGTCAGGATATTGTTCAAGCGATAACATTCTTGATAAGGGTGAAACTGGCACCATTAGCTTCACTATTCAGAATAATGGTACTGAAGCATTAGCAGGCCTGACAGGGACTGTTATGGTTGAAAGTGATCATACTGTCACCTTCGCCAATGAAGGAGTTATTAGCTTTGATGATATTGCGCTATTTGGCTCAGCAACCAGTTCACCATTAGAATTTACCCTAGATAACGCAGGAACAGGCGAAGAGCTAGTACTGAAATTTGTACCTGATGTTGCCGAGGGAGCTGAAGCTGATGAATATTTGCTATCAACAACGGTTAACGTCGACTTCGAAACTCGCGAGTTAACGGGTACAGAGCAATACGAAGATCTTAACACCCTTTCTAGGTTGAATGACTTTAGCGAGAATGTGATGGCTGGCGGTGATATGGCTGGTGGCACTTTCGGTTTAGATCAATGGGATGAGTTCGATGGGCTCATCTCAGCAACAGGCAATAGCTTTACTTCAGATGTCGCCTATGAAACTCGCCCAATGACTGTGGGTTTCGCAGGGGATTACACCGTTAGTTTCTGGCATTTATATAATTTAGAAGAAGGTTTCGATGGCGCAGTAGTTGAAGTCAGTATCAATGGTGGTGACTGGGTAGATGTTATCGAGGCTGGCGCCACATTTGAAGGCGACGGTTATACGGATACTGGCCTTGAATATACAGAAGCAGCTATTGCTGACCGTGACATGTACTCAGGTATAAACTGGGGTTTTGAAACCATTAACTTTGGTGAATCACTCAACGGTAACCAAGTACAGTTTAGATTCCGCGTAGCCACTGACTCAGCCGTTGTCCCTGACCCATTCTCAGGATTTGCTGCAGGTTGGTATATTGATGATATAACCTTTAGCAATATCCAAACGAGCATTTTCTCAGATGTAGTCGCAGGTGACACTTACGCGTGTGAAAACCGTTTACCAAGCGTCTCGGTCATGGCAAATGCCGCAGAAGTTAATGAAGGTGAAGAAGTGACCTTCACTGCGACAGCAATTGATGCTAATGCTGCAGATACTTTAACCTATGTGTGGGAACAAACCGCTGGTACAGCAGCAACATTAACCACCACAGATACTGCTGAATTAAGCTTTACTGCGCCGTTAATTGCTTCTGGCTCTGAAACACTAGAATTTACATTAACGGTAAACGATGGTGTGGCAGATGTTGTCACCGCTGTAGCTGTTACAGTAAGTGATGTTCCATCGCCAGTAGTGGTTGAACCACCTAAGAAAAAATCTTCTGGTGGTTCTATGGGTTGGTTAGGATTGATATTATTACCATTTGCAGCGCTTCGTCGCCGTAAATAAGGATTAATAAATGCTAAAAGCCACAACACATTGTTGTGGCTTTTTTATTTGTTCGCTGATTTAAAATCTTATTTACTGTCGTATTTTAAAACTCGTATTTAAAAATTAGCATTTAAAACTCCGGAACATGACCTTTGCCACTATAGTCGACCTCTAACTCAACCACGCTAAATCGTACATCTTCGGCTAACTGTTTATACCAAGCATACAAATCGGCATCAGCAGAATGGGGGGCAAGTCGATAGGTTTCTTTAGCTATGTTATCTATAGAAAAGTCGCTTTCAAGCCACTGTGGAGTGACCTTTGAGATAATAACAAAAGAGCCCTTCGCAACGCCGTAGTCATTCATTTGCATATTAAACAGTGACTGACCGGTTTTGATAACGACATTATCCGTAATAAATTTTTCATTATTAATTGCCACAGAATACTGAGATGGCTCACCTGCCGCAGAAGTCTGGGTTGTAGATAAAGCGGCGATCTTTTTCTGTTTTTCAGTTTCAATGTTGGCAGTCAGGGGTTCTGTCAGGCTTACTGTATCGACAGCATTTAACGTCGCGGGGTTTGCCTCACTTTCCTTACTGGTACTCTTGTTACTAGCCTTGTTCATGTCTGAATTAATGTCCGAGTTAGCGGCTGAGTTAATGGCAGAATTAGCGGCTGAGTTAATTTCCACTTCTTGAGGCTTATCAGCACTGCAGCCACAAAGTGCGACCAATGACGCTAGCATAATTACTTTTTTCATTACTTCCCTTAACGAAATAGATTATTCCCTTCCACTTTACCCTGCCTTAGTCAAAGTAACAAATACGCAAACTTATATTTGTTCAACCCAAATATATGAATTAAAACGAGACAGTTTTGTCGATTCAGTGAGCTTATAAACGCCTTATTGATGATGATTAATCACCAATAGAGAAGCCGGAGCACTGCAACTACACTGGTAGTTACAGTACTCACACCCATACAGGAAAATTGTTACCTGACTTAAAGCTGGCTACTTTCTGCGATAGATCCACTGATACATAGTCGGTAATACCAACAGCGTCAGTGCGGTTGAACTAAACAGTCCGCCGATAATCACTATCGCTAAGGGTTGCTGAATTTCACTGCCGACACCTGATGAGATCAAGATGGGAATTAAGCCTAAAGCAGAGGTTAGCGCGGTCATTAATACCGGACGTAATCTACCAACAGTGCCCTCATAGACGCTATCAAATAGACTTTCATCACCGTCAGTAGCTTCAACAGTTAACCGGCGTTGGTTAATCGAATCCACCAGCACCACCCCGTTTAGCACCGCAACGCCGAATAAGGTGATAAACCCGATAGAGCTAGGCACAGACAGATAAGTGCCCGTGACATAAAGCGCTACTACACCACCAATCAAGGCTAACGGCACATTAGCCATAATCAAGGCGACTTGTTTGATCGAGCCAAAGGAGAAAAACAATAACAAGGCAATTAGGCCAATTGATATTGGCACCACTAACATCAATTTTTGTTGCGCGCGTTGTTGGTTTTCATATTGACCGCCAACGACAACGGTATAGCCTGCAGGCAATTCAGCTTGCGGCACAATGGCATAGATATCATTAACCACTGAACCCATATCACGACCCGAAACGTTTGCTTGTACCACAACACGTCTTTGCACATCATCACGGCGAATATTCGGTGGCGCCATTTCAACGCCCACTTCAGCCACTTCCCCTAATCTCACTTGGGTGCCATTTACGCCCATCATGATCAAATTACCTAATACATCAGGTGAGCTACGGTACTCTTTCGCTAAACGTACGTTAATATCGTAGCGTGCATTACCATCAATCACTTGGCCAGCACTCACACCACCAATACCTTGGCTAACAAGGTTCATCACTTGATCGACACTTAACCCATATCGAGCCAGTTGATCGCGAAGTGGCCTAATAACCAATTGCGCTTCACCACTGACTTGCTCAAGTGATACATCTACAGCGCCAGGAATAGCACTGACAAGCTCAGTAAGTTGTTGACCTTTTTCAGATAGCACATCTAAATCTGGACCAAAAATCTTAATGGCTAATTGCGCTTTAACCCCTGACAATAATTCATCAACGCGGGTGGCAATAGGCTGTGAGAAAGTAAACAATAATCCAGGGAAGATACTCAGCTTTTCTTCCATCAAATGTTGTAGCTCAAAGCGATCGCTGGCGCTTTGCCATTCACTGACGGGCTTTAAGCCAATGTATATTTCAATGTTACTCACTGGTTCAGGATCGCCGCCTAGCTCAGGTGCGCCAATACGACTTAGCGCATATTCCACCTCAGGAAAGTCCATTAGCATGGCTTCAATTTTAGGAGCAATGTCGAGCGATGTCCCTAGACTTGCCGTTGGCGCAAGCGTGACACGTAAGTTGATGGTGCCTTCTTCAAGTTCAGGGACAAACTCTGTGCCTAAACGTGGCACTAACATCATGCTGGCAATAAACAACACCACGGCGGTGCCCATCACTGTCACTGGACGATTCATGATTGATGCGAGTAATTTACGGTAACCTGCTTCAATCGGCGCTAAAACCACGCTTTTTTTGATGGTAACGCCACGATTAAATAGATATACCGCCATCGCGGGTACGGCTATTAATGCCACTAACAAGGCTGAAATCATCGCCAGAATGATACTTACCGCCATTGGCTGGAATAATTTACCTTCTACCCCCTCAAGTGCAAATAACGGAGCAAATACCACAATGATAATCGCAGTAGCAAAGAAGATTGGGCTACATACTTCTTTAGCTGCTTTCATCACTTTGGCAACGGTAGATGTTAAGTCAGTCGTTTTGGAATCAGTATTTGATCCATCCGCTAAGGTGCCTTCCTTTCTGGTTAAATGCTTGAAAATATTCTCAACCATCACCACTGAGCCATCAACTAACATCCCGATGGCAACAGCTAAACCGCCCAAAGACATCAAGTTAGCAGACATGCCGTAATACGACATGATAAGTAGTGCCATACCAATAGAGATCGGGATAGACAGTAATACCAGTAAGGTCGCTCTGATGTTGACTAGAAATAACGCTAAGATGATGACAATAAAGAAAAATGCCATTAATAAAGCATTCACCACGGTCGTCACTGCTTGTTTAACCAGATCAGATTGATCGTAAAACACCTCAAACGATACGCCTTCCGGTAGCGATTGTTCAATTAAGGCCACTCTGTCACTGATATCATCAATGGTCGCTTTAGTATTTGCGCCCATGCGCTTAAGTACGACACCCGCGACCACTTCACCCAAGACTTCGACTTTATCATCTTGCTTTCTAGTCATAGTCACGGCGCCAACACGAATTTCACTGCCATAAGCCACTGTCGCAATATCTGCTACCCGTACAGGCGTGCCGCTGACTTCGGTTAATGAAATTTGGCCAATGGCTTTAAGCCCTGCATCACCAGCAGGCAATAAACCGTAGCCACGAACAACTAGCTGTTCCTGACCTTGATCCATAAACCAGCCGCCCGCATTACGGTTATTGCTTTCTAATGCATCGGTGACTTGCTGCATTGTCAGGCCATAACTGAGCAATTTATTGGGATCAATTTGTACTTGATATTGACGAACATCACCGCCAAAAGATAACACTTCAGTGACACCACTCACTGGCATCATGATCAATTTGACTAAGTAATCATTAAGACTACGAAGCTCTGCAGCGTCGACACCTGACTCTGGTGTTGCACGCAAAATATATTGATATATCTGCCCTAGCCCTGACGTATTAGGGCCAATTTCTGGCACCCCGACGCCGTCTGGGATCATTTCACGGGCAGCTTGCAGTTGTTCAAACACTTGCTGACGAGCAAAGTAAATATCGGTGCCTTCAGCAAATACCACTGTCACTATCGACAAACCGGTGCGAGATAATGACCTCACTTCAGTCACTGCAGGCAAGGCATACATTGCCGATTCAACCGGGTAACTGATCAGTTTTTCAACTTCTTCTGCCGCCAAACCTTCAGCCGCGGTATTGACAGTGACTTGTACATTGGTGACATCCGGAAAAGCATCGAGATTGAGTTTGGGTAACATAAACGCACTGGCTACAGCGATACATAGCAAGGCTAAGCCGACAAGCAATCGGTTACGGATGGCAGACCCTATTAATTTAGCTAACATGGCTTATTCCTTCCTAGTGGTTGTGGATATCAAAACCGGCTTTCGCCAATTCAGATGCCAACAGGAAAGCACCGCTAATCACTACCTGACTGTTTGGTGCCAGTCCGGTAACCATGTTCATGCCACGTTGACGTTCAACGACTTCAACTTCTACCGCTTCAAAGCCATCCTCAACTTGAATAAACACCTGCCAATCTCCATCACCGCCGCGAGTTAGTGCTGCGTCGGGTAACACCACACCGCCATTAAGCGCATTAGGTAAATATAATTCGGCAAATTGCCCTGCATGCAAGCCGTACTCAGTATTATTGATACTGACAAGCACTTGCTCGGTACGTGTAATCGGGTTGAGTTCATGCGAACGACCAATAATCGTGCCTTCAATCGAGACCTTGCCCACCTTTACCATGGCTTTATCGCCAGATTCAATACCATCAGCTTGTATAGCTGACAGTTGCGCTTCAACCCATAAGTGCGACTCATCAGTTAACTGCATTAATGGCGCACCGCCTGCAGATACTTGCCCTAACATGGCGACATCTTGTTGAACACGGCCACTAATGGGTGCCAGTAATTTGAAACTACCTATTTCACTCGGCTTTGAAGTTAACGCCACTATCTGTTCAGGCGACATTTTAATTGCTTCAAGGTTTGCTCGGGTTAACTCGGCTTGAACTTGAGCCAGTAAGCGCCGACTGGCCGTTACGGTATTCTTATTCATGCGATTTACTCGGCTCCACTCAGCGGCCGCTGTAATATAATCAGCCTGAGCTTGCGCAACTGCGACCCCCCCTAAGGTCAACAGTACTTGTCCTAGAGTCACTTCTTGCCCCGGTACGACGTGGCGCTTTAATACTCTGACATCTAATTGCGGCGCTATGGTCATGGTGCGATCGCGATCGACAATCAATGTGGCAGTAGCAACATCATCTAAATTAAACGTGCCAGCACTGAGGCTGACAACATTAATACCAGCAAGTTGTTGTTGCTGTTCGCTTAATACCAGCGCTTCATCACTGTGATCATCGACTGTGTCATTACTTTTTTCGACTAGAGCTGCAGCTGTCTCAGTTACGCCTTTTTCATCTTGGGGTTCATTATTTTCAGGAGCCTGCTCTTCTGTCACATGAGCTTCTGCAGCATGCTCTTCACTGCTGTGGATATTTGCCTGTGCAGCATCCGTATTAGCGTAAACACATCCGCTCATACCAACAGCCATACCAACAGTCACAGCCATCAATAACCCAAAGCTAATACTTCTTAAAAAACCACCTTTGAGACGGTTTGAGTAGGTCGCACTTATGTCATCCGATTTAAATTGATAAATCGCCTGTGTAGAAGGATTTAGTTGCATATTTTTCATCTTTATTACCTATGTGTCCCGCAGTTATTGCGGGGGTTTACTGATATAAAAGCGGTTATTGATAACGCTTTGCGATAGCGTTCATTTGCGACTGTTTATCGGTTCATAAACGTCAATCAACAACATAAGAATGCTTAATATTCAGTAACTAATATAGTGGGTTTAATTGGCTATTTTTAGTGATTGGGTCATATCCCTTGAGGTCAATTGCTCACGCAATATTTGCTCAAGCTGACCACTATTGCCCATCCAAGCAAGCCAATTTTCATACAAGCTTGCCTCCAGCCTTAAGCCGGCAATGTAGCTACTGCTCATTTGCTGCTGACTTTGCAAATAGTCGCTGGTGGCAATATCGCCACTACGCCATTGCGTCGATAAAGCAGAGGATGCAGCCTGACCTGATTTTTGCACCAAATCCTCCCACTGCTGATATCGTTGTAACAACCGCGGCACCGCTCGATTAAATTGCATCCATTGCTGCTGCATGAGTCGCTCTTCCACTAAATAAGCTTGCTCTGCGATGCTAATATCTTCGCTGGCGGTGGCGATTGCATCACTGTAGTTATTGCGAATTTGCAATGGAATTGAGACACCAACAGCAAACTTATTGTCACTGCCTTCGCGCTCAGCACTTAAGCTAATGCTTGGGTCTTCAGCGAGATCAGCTTTCATTTGGTTTACTGTCAGCTTGGTGAGCATCACTTGTTGATAAGCACTTTTTAATGCTGGCAATTGCGGCGATACCGATTGAAAACTCGGAATTTTAGCTAAGGCAAGGTAGTCAATATTCAGTAAATTATGGGTCATGACTTCAGCAGATTGAGATGGGTTTGAAAATAATATTGGCCCTAATAGGCCATAAACGGCAGTTTCTGCGTTGAGCATTTCTTGCTCTGCAATCGCTAAGTCAGCAGCATTATTGGCCACATCCAATTGCATCAGTTGCAGCTCAACCATTGAGATATCGCCCACTTCAGCACGCTGTTTAGCAAGCGCTAATTGCCTTTGGGCTGAATCAAATTGCTGCTGATTAAATGCCAACAATTTCTGATTCTGTTGTAGGTTAGCCAATGCCAGTAACTGCTGCGATAATAACTGACTGCGGTTAAGTTCAATTGACGCTAGCACCATTTCAGATTCTAACTGTGCCACTCGAACCGCTTCACCGCGTTTATCACTCCAATCAATGGTTTGACTCACTGCGATTGAGTAAGTGTCATCACCGGGGGCGTTTTGATAATCCAAGCCAAGCTCTGGATTATAAATGGCATTATCTGCCGAAGTTAACGCCAGCTTAGTTTGCTTCATCAACACTTTCTGGGCTCTCACCTCAGGCAGTTGCTCAAATTGCGTCATTAACTCGGGGAGCCACACATTCACACTTGAATGAACTGCTGTTTGTGATTGCGTTAGTGCCGCGAGACTCCCATTAGAGCCAATATTTTTGTCGACATCAGGTGTCGAACTATGCGCGTTAGCTGCAAATAGCGGTATCGCAATTGCAGTCGCAATGAGGGTTTTTCTCATCATAAATCCTAGATTTCAGTATTAACTGAAACGCTATTGTCAAATTTACGATTAATATTTTTCAGTAAAAAAATTATCTAAGTTCAGTGTGTTAGTACTGCTAAAAGCGACAGACACATACACAGTTTCTCATTTAGCCAATAAAGACTAGATGGCACTACTGAGCTGAATTGATACAAATTAGATAATGGTGAGAAATAATATTAATCACATAAAAATCAAAAAGGATTTATGCGATAGGGGGGCGGTAACTTAGACGAGATTCAGGCGGTAAGTAATCTTCAATGAAGGTTTTTGGTGATTCAGAAAAGGGAATACTTGGCAGCAGATTAGCCACAATGCCAATGGCAGTGGCTGAACCACCGTGACACTGACAATCTAAACAAAGCTCATAGCTTTGGTTTTGAGTATTATCATTGGTCGCATGTTGATGGTCTGCTACGGCAAATAAACTATCAACATCATTCTTATCACAAATATCTACTGGGGCAGAAAAAACCAAATGTGAATGATTTACGTCTTCTTGTTCGCTTTCTCCAAGATGCAGTTGATGCCCGCCAAAGTTAGTACTGAAAAACTGCAGTAACATAACGGCGATCATATACTTGGCATATTTTTGAATAACGACCAATGAGTGCAAAGCGTACCTTAGTGGTTCTGAGTGATTAAATCTTAGCGATTAAGTTGTGTAACTGAATCGGTAAATATGACTGCGAGTGTAACTGAAAGTTCACCACTCGCGACCATTAAATTCATCAAGCAATACTTAGATCACAAATTATCATGCTAAAAAATCAATTAAAATACACAATGCTTCGCATAATCAGCCGCTTCATTAGCAGTCCAATCACCGCTAGGTTTTTCTTTCATTTGCTTACACCACGCCTCACTGCCTACTTCTGGTGAACAGGCACTTAGACCGATAATTAATAAACCTGCGCTTAATACTGCCGCTATTTTTGAAGATGATTGAGTTAATGACATACTTTCTAATTCCCTGAATGGTTAATCAAATAAATTATTGTTGTAGCCAGGCTATGGCTTGCTGTTTTTGCTCTAATGGAAACCAAGCCACCTCACCTTGCATGAAAGGACCCAGTAAATTAACCGCATTGCCTACCCAGTCAGGGCCACCGACAAACACTAATGCATCAAAATGGGGTAATTGCACTTTATCGCCCCCAGACAAGGAGCTGACATCCCAACCTTCAAGTAACACGTCCGCCTCTATGTATAAGAAAACCTTACCAGTTTGCTCGCGATAGTCTGTGATTAAAGGTTGTAGTTGAGTGCGATAGTCTTGGGTAGATAAACGCCCACTAACGAATAAGCTAATAACGCCTTTAGCGATATCGGGGATTTGGCACAACATAAAGCAACTCCAAACGGTCAATGTGGCCTAGTTTCTAGATAATTATTGATAGTAACAAATCTTATCCGCAGTACTAAACAAAAGTTTGTTAAACTCAAGTGGTAACAAACAATAAACTCGAATCAGCCCCCTTAAATAGACCCAAGTAAATGGTAAAAAGTAGAATCATATAATGATCAAGATAACCAACAGCGTCAGCATCGAAGATAATGAAATTGAATGGCAATTTATCCGTTCAAGCGGCGCTGGTGGGCAGCACATTAATAAAGTTTCCACTGCAGCGCAGATTATTTTTGACATACGTCAGTCATCGCTACCTGAGTTTTATCAGCAAAAGCTATTAGCCAAAGCCGATCATCGCATTACTAAGAGCGGTAAAGTGATCATAAAATGCCAACAAAGCCGCAGCCAAGATTTTAATCGTCAGCTGGCATTAGAGCAGTTTATTGAGCTAGTAAAAAGTGTCGGTATAGTGCAAAAAAAACGTATTGCCACCAAAGCGACTAAAGGCAGTCAACGCCGCAGAGTCGATGCCAAAAAGCAACGCGGCGCTACGAAAGCGCTACGAAAAAACAAATCTGATTATTAAGCTGCAATCGTTTTCAAACTCGCCTTAATACAGCCATGAAAATTTATCCACTTATGGCAATAATTACATGATAAATTAACCTTATTCGGTATTATCAATACTCATCAGTAGCAATTTTAAGGAAAGTGCATGACGCCCAAAGCCAAGATTTTACTAGTTAATGGCCCTAATTTAAATTTATTAGGCCGTCGTGAGCCAGGCCTTTATGGCAGCGATAACTTAGACACCATTGTGGCAAAGTGTCAGTCTCAAGCCCATGGTGCCGAATTAGACTTTGATCATATCCAGTCTAATGCCGAACATGCACTTATCAATGCGATTCATGCCACTGATGCCAAGTTTATTGTGATCAATCCTGCCGCCTTTACCCACACCAGTGTCGCCCTGCGCGATGCACTGCTTGGGGTGAATATTCCGTTTATTGAAGTCCATATTTCAAATGTTCATGCTCGCGAGCCTTTTAGACATCATTCTTATTTATCAGATAAAGCGGTCGGGGTAATTTGCGGCTTAGGCATTCAGGGCTATGAGTTTGCAATGCAAGCCGCTATTAGCCAGCTGAGCAAGGATTAAAGAAAGGACTAGCGTTAGCTATAGAGATCTACAAGATATGAGTAAATTAAAAGCAGATGTCAGTATTATTCAAGCGGGAATTTTCAGTCAATGGGATTCTGATAGTGATGAACTGCCAAGATTTTTAAAAGCCACCGTACATGTGCCTGCTGAAATAGACATTGAATTTGGCTTTGTCACCCGTATTCGCAAAGCCAAAAATCAAGTGTTAGGTTACTGTATTTATCACCCCGATATTCCCGATGCAGAAGGCAATATTCAAGCGCCTTTCGATGGTGAAGTGTACATCAAAGAAAACGATTGGAAGTTTTACCTTGGAGACTGTATTTGGGCGCCAATTGACAACAAAGTCGGCAACTGGCGCATGACCCTAGAGCTAAACGGCAAAGTTATCGCCGATAAAACCTTTAAAGTGCATTTGCCTGAATAAGTTATTTTTCCGCAATAACCGCGCAATTGCGTCCAGCTTGTTTAGCTTGGTATAACGCGGTATCGGCAAGTTTGAGGATTGAATCCCACTCTTCTACTAGCCTTTTGGCTGTTGTCGGTCGACTTGCGCCAATCGATACTGTCACCACTAAATCATCAGCTGGAGTTATAACGGCTTCAGTGCTAATAGCCTGATTAAAACGGCTTAACACTTCATCCAGAGAGGTGGGGTCGGCTTCGTCAACTTGCAATAATATAATAAACTCTTCACCGCCCCATCGTACTAATACATCCCCTTTACGAATGCTGTTCGATAAACGCTTGGCCACTTCTGTGAGCACGATATCCCCAGTATCATGACCATAATTATCGTTCACTTTTTTAAAGTTATCGCAGTCAATCATCAACATACAATAATAAGCATTCGGAAATGCGGTTAGCTCATGATGAATAAAGTGCTCGATATAGCGGCGGTTGTGTAGTCCTGTGAGTTGATCGTTATTTGAAGCTTTATACAAACTTTTATTTGATGTTCGCAGGCTATCGATGTTCTTTTCACTTAAAAAGTAACGTCTAATTAATAACACTAAGCCAATAGCTAAAATAGCCAAAGCTAACAACCATATTCTTTCTTGTAGCTCTTTTTTATCAAGTGTGGCGGCCTTCAGTTCATTTTCTGCGGTTAATAAGGCAATTTTTTCATCTTGAAGCTGGCCTTCATACAAGGCTTTTAAGGCAAATAACTGTTCTTCACGCTGATTGAAAAGCAGCTTTTGGGTGCCTTCATAATAAGTGGTTAATTGCTCAATGGCCTCTGGGTATCGCTGCTGTGCTTGATAGACTCGCGCCAATAATTCATAGGACTTTAATAGTGAGTCTTGGTTATCAATGGCCTTAAGCCCGGCCATGGCATTGTTGGCATAATCACCAGCAGTGGCGCTATCACCCTTAAATAAACTGACCTCGCCGAGACCCATTAAGCATTCGTTATAAGGTAATTGATCATGCACTTGCTTCGCGAGCTCAACACATTCCATTGCCACTGGCTCAGCCTCAGCAAAGAGTTGCTGACTAATTAATAAGTGGGTCTGGGTCATTAAGGCGTTGACAATAAGCTGGTTATTATTGGACTCCCGTGCCACGGCAATGCTTTTTTCACTGTATTGGGTCGCCGCTTCTATATCATTAATTTCTAGCATATTGTTACTAGCATTACTGTATAGGATCACTAAGTACTCAAAGCTGACATTATCACTTTTAAGATATAACTCAGTGGCTTTTTTATTGTATTCAATCGCGCTAGGCCAATCTTCAACCATAGAATAAAGCACTGATATATTTGAATATAACTTAAATACAAAATCGCTATTATTGGTGGTTTCAGCCAGTTTAATCGCTCTTTGATAATCCTCAATCGCTAATTCATAAGCTAAACTACGTGAGTGAATTATGCCTCGTATATTAAGTGCACGAGCCAGTAAGCGGTCATAATGCAGTTGTTCGGCTAAGCTGATCGCTTGCTCTATCAGTCGCAGCGCTTTTTTACCTTCACTTTTTCTCGCCGCCAAGGTGCCTTTAATGGTTAGGCCTTCGGCCACAATCCAGTCTTGGCCGCTATCTAGGCCAAATTGATATAAGGTTTTAGCTGTTTGCTCCGCCGCCTCAACATCAGACAGTACAAATTGAATGTTATAAAGGATCAGATAATAAATA
Organism: Shewanella sp. 10N.286.52.C2; assembly: GCF_002874545.1. Taxonomy (NCBI): domain Bacteria; kingdom Pseudomonadati; phylum Pseudomonadota; class Gammaproteobacteria; order Alteromonadales; family Shewanellaceae; genus Shewanella; species Shewanella sp. 10N.286.52.C2. The sequence continues at coordinate 19,819 of NZ_MCTV01000033.1, read as the reverse complement.
GTATGAAAATAGTCATTATCATCGATGACACCTTGAGATTTAAGTTGCTCTAAAGCCGTTAAACTCCCCTCAGGATCTTTATCAGCCTCATGATATAACTTAGTTAATTGTTGGCCGTGTTCACTGCTGGCGATCTCATCTAATAGATCAAATGCGGCAGGCTTTTCTGCACTAGCAGATGTCGCAAAAATACAGCAAAAGAACAGCAATAAAGCAGGTAATAGTTTATGGCGCAGCAGGTGATTCAAGTGAACCTCGTCGTTTACAACTAACTAAATCGAAAAATTAATCAAATAGCGAATACTTGGAATAACTAAAGCAGAGAACCGCTACGGCATACTCTTGAGTTGACGGAGCATAAATGGTCTTACAACCCCAACTTAGAGTCATCTGCTATTTCGCTCGACAATTACAATATAAAAAACTATTTCGATTATTTTCAGATATTTACAGGATGTAAAAAGGTAACAGATTTCGTTAAAGAGTGTGGATATTTTCGATGAAAAATATGGCTAAGGCTACAATTTGTTACTTTTAAAAATAAATATGAGAGCTTGATTTCAGTGCTTGTTACAGAGGGCATATAAATCCTCCTTCAGAAGCGGTAACACATACCGACAAGTAACTCGAAGCTTGATATAATCCCTTTTTGCCTTTTTAATGCTAACGAGCACAATTATGTCATTGCAGTCTTCTCTTACTCACGCCATTAATCAACGCGCTGAATTTTTTAAACAAGCAGCGCTTCAACAAACCGATTGTTTTCGGGTATTTCATGGCACAGTTGAAGGCGAAAATGGTCTTAATATTGACCGTTATGGTAATGCATGGCTCATTCAAACATTCCATCAGACCTTAACTGAGCAACAGCTTGCGCAAATAACTGAAGTCCTTAACGCACATATTGAGTTACCTATTATCTACAATGACCGTGCTAAACGTAATTCACGCATTGAAAATAATCTTGCTGATGACTTCAATGACTTTGCCTGTTCAGAGCAAGTTATCCAAGAAAATGGCATCAAGTTCACCTCAAAATTACGCCATGAAGGCCAAGACCCGTTATTGTTTCTCGATATGCGTATCGGTAGAGAATATGTCAGAGCCAATAGCCAAGGCAAAACCGTGCTAAACCTATTTTCATACACTTGCGGTATTGGCACTGCAGCAGCCATAGGCGGTGCAACTCGGGCAGTTAATGTGGATTTCTCATCATTTGCTTTGGCTGCGGGTAAAAAGAATGCTGAGCTCAATGAGGTGGCTGATACTTGTGAGTTCATTCAAAGCGATGCCTTTCCTGCGCTGCGTCAATTAGCTGGTCTTAAGGTTGGTGGGCGCCGCGGGCAAAAATTACCTAAGTACCCTAAGTTAGCTGCGACTCAATTTGATTTGGTATTTTTAGATCCGCCACGTTTTGCAAAAAGCCCATTTGGCACCGTTGATCTGATTAATGATTACCAAGGTTTATTTAAGCCTGCAATGCTAACAACAAAAAGTGGTGGCACCATAGTGTGCTGTAACAATGTCGCCAAAGTGGAACGACAAGCCTGGCTCAACAGCTTAGTGCGCTGTGTTGAAAAACAAGACCGCAGTGTCAGCTCAATTGAATGGTTGCATTGCCATGAAGACTTCCCGTCTTTTGATGACAACCATCCCCTTAAGATTGTCGCACTAACGATTGATTGATTCTTAATGATAAAAAAAGCCAGCTTGCATCATAGATACAAGCTGGCTTTTTACTTTATAGGCCATTATTTTCTATTCATAACGCCCATCAATTAACCCATTAGGTTTTACTAATTTTTTAGCACTTATCCCTCGCAAAAGTTAACCTCTGAACAAGCAAAATTGAATTTATCAATTAAACTTAGGCTCATGGTTCATTTTTACGCACAGTGGAACGAGCCATACATTTCGCTTTAAAAATTATAAATACCTTATTTTTATAATTAATATCAGCACATTGACTCATTAATAGGAAATTTAAATATTATGAAAATCAGCGCTCGTAATTCACTGGTTGGTAAAATCACCTCAATCGAAGAGGGTTCTGTAAACAATGAAGTGGTCATTGAACTTGCACCAGGAGTTGAGATCACATCAGTAGTCACTAAAAAGTCTTGTCAGCAACTTGGTTTAACTGTGGGCGGTAATGCTTACGCGATTATTAAAGCTAGCAATGTCATGGTTGCTGTTGATTAATACCCTTTACCATTTGGCTGTTACAGGTTTATTTAAAGTACATAAAAGTACCTATTAGCCCGCTTTAGCCAGCGCTATATGAGCGAAATGAACTTCCTTTCATTTCGCTCATATATCTATAAACATCAGCATCGGCAAACCACTCCAATGAGCAATTTTTCAGTTTTAGAATAAATAGCACACACCATAAAACATACTATGTAATCTGCTTTGATTGAGTCTAGCGGCAATTATTTATCTTAAACAGAGCCAGATACAGTCACTAAAGTGACTTTTTATTCCTCAAAACTCAGATTCTCCACCTGCAAATTCACAACATAAGCAGTGCAATTAAGCCAACAAAACCACCTTTACAATTAACATCAAGGGTTTAGCTTTTAATAACTTGTTAAATCAGCTCAACAAATGAACGACACTTGGCCTTTTAAGGCAATCCCCATGATATTTACCGCTAAGTTCCTCTATAATCAATATAACTAATAAATTAAAGCAAAATATTTATGCATATCTAATTGTGATATCTAATCACATTGTGTAACTCATTCAGTGCAAAACAAAAGGAGTTCCATGAATACTGTTTATTCTATTGGAGAGCTTGAATCTTTCCTCGTGGCAATTTTGGTACTATTCATTGGCCATACAATTAATCGACACGTACCTTCTTTCAGAAAATATAATATCCCAGAACCCATCGTGGGTGGACTTATCGTTGCAGGCGTAATCACCATATTACACTTCAACAAAATCAGTTTAGAATTTACTCTTTCAATGCAAAATACCTTGATGCTGATGTTTTTCAGTACCGTGGGGTTAGCGGCAAGTTATAAGCTATTAATGAAAGGCGGTACTAAGGTCATTGTCTTTTTAGGCATTGCATCTTTATATATCATTATTCAAAATGCGGTGGGCGTTAGCTTAGCCAGCGCTTTAGGGCTAGAGCCGATAATGGGCTTAATCGCTGGTTCAATTACCTTATCAGGTGGTCACGGCACGGGTGCTGCTTGGGCGCAAACCTTCCAAGACAACTATGGTATTAATACTTTAGAGTTTGCCATGGCAGCGGCCACCTTTGGTCTAGTCATGGGCGGTATTATTGGTGGTCCAGTTGCCCAGCGCCTTATCAATAAACATAATCTTGTTTCTTCATATGGTGTGGGTGGTAATCATCACGTAGATCATCCTGACTTAGTAACCTATGACCAATTAGAAATTGATCGCGTTACCGGTAAGAAAATTTTAGAAGTGCTATTCATTCTGCTGCTATGTGTGGCAGGGGCTAAGTGGTTCGGCAAATTTGTTAGCTCCATGGATATTGCATGGTTAAAAATGCCTGACTTTGTTTATGCCTTATTCTTTGGCGTGGTCATCACCAACGCCACTGAGTTGAGTCGCGGCTACAAAATCAACAGTGAATGTGTTGATATTTTAGGTACTGTGTCCTTGTCACTGTTTTTAGCAATGGCATTGATGAACCTAAAGCTGTGGGAAATATTTGATTTAGCGGTACCGCTATTAATCATCTTAGTGTCTCAAGCGGCTATTTTAGCGGTGTTTGCCTACTTTGTTACCTTTAGATTAATGGGCTCAAACTATGACGCTGCAGTGATGGCTGGTGGTCATTGTGGTTTTGGTATGGGCGCAACCCCAACTGCGGTAATGAACATGGGCGCATTAGTTTCACGTACAGGTCCGTCGCCACAAGCCTTTATGGTAGTGCCTATTGTAGGGGCATTCTTTATTGATATTGTGAATGCCATTATCTTGCAAGGCTATTTAAGCTTTATGGGCTAGCGCTTAATACGCGAGTTTAACCGCTCGCTTTAGGGCTTAGTTAAAGCTAAACACAGATACAAAAATGCCAGTCAGTGACTGGCATTTTTGTCTTAAAGAAAACCGAATCCGCGACTAAGCCGTTGCCTCTTGGGTTTCTTTACCTGCACAGTGACCACATTGATTAATCACAAAACCAGCTTCAGTTTCAGTTAAACGACCGTTGCTAATAAACAGTTCAACTAACTGTGCGGCGCTCATATCACTGGCACGACAAGTATGAAACTCTGCATTTTCACCAAATTCTGCTGCCATCAACGCCAGCCATTGTTGTTGTGGCTGCGGGGTATTTTGATCTTTCATCAATTTGATAACGTTACGACCATGAATTGATTTTGACATTAGAATTCCTCAACAGTTAAAAAGCTATTTTACGACACAATCACTATTCCACTATTGCGTTAGCTCATGGTTTAACAAAAATTAACCTACTGAATTATCATCTAGACGCTGATTGGCTATAGTGAGCCGCCCACGAGGCTGTTAAAGTAGTAACTAAGCAGCAATCTAATCAAGAAGTAGAGCAACATGGCAAAAAGTATCTCTCAAGAAACCCAAGCTGAAGCAATGAAAATGGCTAAGGCTACTCAAAAACCTTCACAAACCAAAGAACAGACCAAACTCATCGCTCAAGGTATTGAGAAAGGTATAGCTGAATATAAGAAGTTGCAGAAAGCCAAAGCTCGTGGGGCTGATAAACAGCGGAAACAGAATCTTAAAGCTAAAAACCAGCTCAAGCATGATGTAGTTGAACAGCAGCAGCCGCCACAGTCTCAGAAGTCATATTTACCCTGGGTGTTGCTTATCGCCAGTTGGGTCGGATTTATTGCATCTCATGTCCTGCAAGCAAACTGATCATTCTTAGCTAAGGGGATAAGGCGCCCCATTTATTATTTTTGCCACAAAGCAAAACAGTCAGCATAGCTGACTGTTCTTAAATTAAATCTTGCTGCAAATTAGCTTACATTTTTAAGCTGACATCTGAAGTGATTTTAGTCGAGCACGCTAATACATACCCTGCGGCAATTTCTTCAGCTGTTAATGTCATGGTACTGCTAGATTCAGTAGTCCCTGAGGTCACCTGGCACTTACAGGCGCCGCACACACCACTTCGGCACGCTGCGATTATCGGTAGCCCTTCAGACTCTATGCCATCAAGTAAGGTTTGCTCAGCCGATAATGCAACTTTTTTATCCTTGATTGAAAGCATGAAGTTGCTAGTTGTAGCCGCAGTATTTGTGCTGCTTGGGGGTGATTTAACCGCGCCAGTAAAGCTTTCTTGATGGAAGTTTTTCATCTCGAAACCACTGGTTTCAATCAAGGATTTAACTGACACCATGTAAGGCTCTGGGCCACACACAAAAATTGTGCGAGTCATAAAATCAGGCACTAATGCTTGCAGCTTTTCAATATCGATACGGCCTAACATACGGCTGTCGTTGCCAGTATGATTAACGCCTTCAACAAGCTCATCTGCATTTTCAAGCAGGTAACTTAATTGAAATTGAGCACTGCGATAAGCCATCGCACCTAAGCTATCAGCAAAGATAATATCTTCATCTGTTCGAGCGCTGTGCACAAAGGCAATATCACTGCCTACTTTGGTATCGAGCAGCCAACGTGACATTGAATACATTGGGGTAATGCCACTGCCAGCACTTAAAAATAAATACTTTTCAGCCGCTATATCCACTAAGTTAAAGGCGCCATCTGGGCCGACTAAGGTGATGATATCGCCTTGATTAACCTTATCAGCTAAAAAGTTTGACACTTTGCCACCAGCAATGCGCTTCACCGTGACCACAATTGAATAAGGTCTAGATGGAGACGATGACATGGTATAACTGCGATAAACTATTTCGCCTTCAATCTCTAATTTGAAGGTAATAAATTGCCCCGGTTTGTAGTTAAACTTAACAGGGGTTAAACCTTGAAAACGAAAGCTCACTACATCATGGGTTTCATGCCATTTTTCAGTACAGCGCAATTGCACTTCACCACGTTGCCACTCATCAGCATTTAATAATAACTGATTTGCATTGATGGATTTTTTTGCTTCAGCAGTAGTTGTAACCTCAGCCGTTTTCTTTGCTGTGGCAGCCAATGCACCCGATATTGAAAAACTCGGCGCAGCGCTGACCTTAGCAACTGACTTTTTGTTGTCATCTTTTGTTGATTGGGCGGCTGATAACGCTGCTGAAAATGAAAATCCTGATGAACTCATATTGCACCTGTATGGGAAACCATGTGTTAGAAGTAGAAAGTAAAAAACAGACAATAAAAAGGTGATATAAGCGCTAAGCCTATATCACCCAATAACCACTATTTAAGCCGCATTAATCATCGCTTTAAGATCTGACTCAACATCAGTGGTGTTACGTAAACCAAATTGGTCTTCTAACACTTTTGCTAAGTTTTCAGTCAAAAACGCTGGCGGAGTTGGGCCTGTACGAATGTTTTTAACGCCCAGTGATAATAGTGTCAGTAACACCACAATCGCTTTTTGCTCAAACCAAGACAGTACCAAGCTTAAAGGCAGTTCATTGATATCACAGTCAAAAATATCTTTTAATGCTAAGGCTAACTGTATAGCAGAGTAAGCATCGTTACATTGACCCACATCTAATAAACGTGGAATACCATTAATATCGCCAAACTCAAGTTTGTTGAACTTGTACTTACCACACCCTAAGGTCAGGATAATGGTGTCATCAGGCACTGATTTAGCTAAGTCAGTAAAGTAGCTACGTTCAGATTTATCGCCGTCACAACCACCGATTAAGAAAAAGTGCTTAATAGACCCATTTTTCACGTTCTCAACTACTGTTGGTGCCGCTTCCATTAAGGCATTACGTGCAAAACCAATCGTAATCGCATGTGGGATTTCATCGTAGCTAAAACCTTCAAGCTCAAGGGCTTTGTCAATCACAGCGCTAAAGTCTTCACCTTCGATGTGAGCAACACCAGGCCAGCCAACAATGCTACGGGTGAATATACGATCTGAATAATCGCCCACATTAGGGTCAATAATACAGTTTGAGGTCATCACAACAGCGCCTGGGAAAGTGCCAAATTCACGCTGTTGGTTCTGCCATGCGCTGCCGTAGTTACCCACTAAGTGTGGGAACTTTTTAAATGCAGGATAAGCTAATGCCGGTAACATTTCGCCATGGGTATAGACGTTAATGCCCTTACCTTGAGTTTGCTCTAAGATAAGTTCTAAATCTTTCATGTCATGACCTGACACTAAAATCGCCTTACCTTTAAATGATTTGGTGTTTACTTCAGTTGGCTCAGGGTGGCCAAATGCCGTCGTTTCACCCGCATCTAACATCGCCATTACGCGATAGTTTAATTGACCGATTTCCATTGCGGTAGCAAATAGCTTGTCGCCATCAACTGAGTCTTCGCCAAGGAATGACATGATTTGGTGAAATTCACCGGCCACATCGGCATCAGTTTGCTCAAGTACACGTGCATGCTCCATGTAAGCTGCTGCGCCTTTAAGGCCATATAAGCAAAGTAAACGTAAGCCCATGATGTCTTCATTAACATCGTCACCACGGTTTGGCAGTGCAACTGGAGCTTGTAGTAGCATTTCAGGCTGAGAAGCCGCTAAGTTAAATTCAGCTTGAGCTATCACTTCTTCAGCAGCAACGCCTTTTTCAGCGCAGGCTTGTTCGTATGCCGCTTTTAACTTGTTACGGTAAGTTTGAGCTTGATGTGCGTAATCAGCTAAACGTCCATCATCAAAGTTCACATTAGTTAATGTGGCAAAAAATGCCTTAGGAACAAAGGTATCAATCTCGGCATCGATGATATCGAACTGACGCGCCTTAACCGCATAAGCAGAAACGCCCTGCAACATGTAGATTAATAAATCTTGTAGATCTGACGTAGATGCTAACTTACCGCACATACCTTGAGAATAACTACAACCGTTGCCTGCTGGGGTTCTAACTGTTTGTTCGCATTGAATACAAAACATCACTTTGCTCCTGAATTTAATCATGCATAATATTTACATGTTTAGATGCAGTGTACTTAGATCAGCAAAAATCTAAACTGATTTTTACAATATTTAATCGATTTTATGATCTAGATCAGTTTCAGCATTCACTAATATTTAGCCCTATTCACATCGGTTTTATCAATAAAGGCATCATTTAATTAGTCATTTTGTAGTTCATTTAATCGCCAAAACCAAATTGAAAGCACAAAAAAACCAGCAAGTGATTGCTGGTTCTTTTCGTGTGTGTTTTGAGGCGTTATAAGCCTTAAAACTGATTACTGCGCCAATAGTACTGAGAAGCTTCGCTGCAGATTGTCAGGATCTTGTTTGCCAAATTTAACTAATAAATCATCTTTACCATCGGCATTGATATCGGTTGCCGACAGCATCGAACCTTCAACTGGAATGATCATATCCCATTGCTGAGATCGTTTACTAAAAGGCGCGCTACCTGCCTGACCCAAATAAATATCTAAGGTTTCATTATCATCAGACAACAATAACTCTTTATAACCATCGCCATTGATATCCGCTAAGGCCACGACAGGCTCACCACTTTGGCCAGAACTTAGGCTGAAGTTTAATTCAACTTCTTTACTGGCATTGGCCTTTTCACCAAATTTATTCGCACTATTCATTTTAAACACATGAACATCTTGATCAATACTGCCAGACAGCAAGGCGCTGACGATCTGCGAAATACTAATATCAAAACCTGACACAATCACCTCATCGACATTGTCATTATCAATATCATCAAAGCGTAAGCCCGTTAAGGTACCTTCAGCTTTAATAATCGTCTCAGGTTCGCGGCCAAAAGCCACCACGCCATCGTTATTACGTCCTAAGTAAATTTCATAGTCATTGGTACGATCAAACACCCCAGAGCTTTTGGTATATCTGACCACCAAGTCAGTAATCTCATCGCCATTCACATCACCAATACGCTCAACTTTACGGTACAGTAAATCACTTTGATCTAACGACTTCCCATAGGCATCACGCTTATTCCACCAATCAATACCACTGATGGGTTGACTCACCGAAATATATTCTGCGATCGCGGCGAACTGCCCTTGATCGTTTTGATAATACACTTCGAGCGAGCCCTCACCGACTTTGACAATATCATCGCGACCATCAAAGTTCATATCACTGTGATAAAGCGTAGCGCGGCTATATTCAGCGCCATTATTGGTCAGCTCAACTTGAGGCAGTAACGGCAGTGATTGTCGGATGAATTGAGTATTACCAGCACCGAGCAATACATGCATTTCTCTAAAGTCACTTATCAGTACATCAGCAATATCATCATTATTAATATCACTGACAAAATCACCACGAGAGATAAAATCAGCATGGCCTGTAACAGCTAATGAATTAATATCAGCAACGGCAACTAACTCACCAGAAAGCGGTTTTGCTGCAGTATCTGTTTGTTGGCTGGTAATTTGTTTAGGTGAAAGTGAAGCTGAAAGATCTTGCACTAGCATGTCATCAGCGGAGATCGCATCTGCTGGGAGCATACTCACATCTAGCTTGTTAATAGCGCTATTAGCCATAACTGGGGCATAACGTAGTAATTGCTCTGCAGTGACGAAATACAGCTGTTGCAGCGCAAGCATGCTATCAGTATTAGAGTCGATTTCATTAATATCAAAGCTATAAATATCTTTGTTTAATAATACTTTATCTAGCATCACTAATTGCTTATCGACAATGCCGTATACAGCAAACCAGCGCTGATGTTCATCATCAACACCCAGTGCTAGTAACTCATTGCCCTCATTATCGAGTAAGTTAACGCTTAATACTGGATGAGTCAGTTCAAATTCGGTATCAACTGTAAAAGTGGTGAATTTTAGCTCTGTATCTGCAGCAAAAGCTGGATGGATAAAAGGTAAAATACAACAGCTTGCTACCAATAGCGCGCGGGTTAATTTATTCATCCTGAAAACATATCCTTAAACATTATCTTTAACTTATATAGTTAAGATAACCTTGATTGAATAAAGTTCATACAATGAAATTGTTACCACTTACGTATCGAGAACGATTCAAGCTGCAAAAGGAATAGGAATTGACTAACAACTTATCTTGCCAAGATCAAAGTGTCTGATAGGTTAGCTTTACTAGTTCTTCACCGTACTTACGCTCAAGTTTACGCACGATAAAGTGACCTCTTGCCATGTCTTGAAAATGATCGATAAATAAGGTGTTAATGATCGCCCCACCCGCAGCGCCTATGGCAGGTACAGCTTGAGCGGCCACCTTTTGAGTCACCTGCACGCCAAAGCGCTCTGCCACCACGGTCACTAATTTAACCATCATTGGCGCAGCTTCTTTACTAAAGCCTTTAGTGGCAACGTATTCAGCGGCTTCAGCAATTGAATTGGCTAACACGGTGCGCACCGCAAAGTAGCCTTTTTCAGCTTGATCGTCATCATTTGACTCACCCCCTAGGGCAAAGACTTCTATGCAGGCCATTTTAGTGGCCACTTCATCGAGTTGCTCACCCTCACTGCGAGCAATATCGGCAATGGATCGCAACATGATGGTGGTTGAAATCGGTAGCTCTAATGCCAATGCGCTTAAGCCGAAAAAGCCCCCCACACCACCACTCACTGCAACACCGAGTTTGTGCCAACGATCAGAAGATTGCTCATGGGGGATGTTTTTCATGGTAAATAGCGCCGCATCCGAGGCTTTCATCAACGCCATTTCTGTGACTTTGCCAATACCATTACTGACACTTTTAGGCAGTAGCGCAAAACCTTGCTCAATGGGCGAGCCAATAAAATCTGTGATTTTGGCTGCTAAGCCGGGGTTTTCAAGTAACTGCTTAGCCTGCACTAATTGGGCATTATCTTTTACAGATAGACTCATGGCTTTCCCTTCTTTCACAGCCGCACGATTAACAACAGCGCTAATAGCTCACTAGATAATGGTGACTTTCTCAATCACTATCGCCGTTTTAGGCACATCGTCATGACCTGCTACCGTGGCCGTTTTAGCTTTTTCAATTTCTTTGACCACTTCAATACCGGCAACCACTCTGCCAAAAACCGCATAACCCCAACCGCTGTTGGTGGTCGCTGTGTGGTCTAAAAAGCTATTATCAGCAGTATTAATAAAAAACTGCCCGGTGGCCGAATGCGGCGCATCGGTTCTTGCCATTGCTATGGTGCCAAGTGTGTTACTCAAGCCACGATTAGCTTCATTAACGATAGGATCGCGAGTGGGCTTTTCTTTCATCTTGGCAGTAAAACCACCCCCTTGGATCATAAAGCCTTTTATCACCCGATGAAAAATAGTGTAATCATAAAAGCCATCCTGACAGTACTGTAAAAAATTCTTCGAACTAACAGGGGCTTTTTCCATATCCACTTCAATATGGATATCGCCAACATTGGTGGTAAAAATAACGGTCATGGGATCTCAATTTAACAACGAAAAGTTAAGCTCAATTATAGCGTTTATCCTATGCTTCAGGCTATAAATAAGCGTCATGCTTTAAGTCAGATAAAGTAAGCTTATTTGCTACTATTAAACAAATCCATTGCCGCGCGTGTCATTGCCCGCACGCCGGTGCTGATAGTTAACGGATAATCTGGGGCAAACTTACTCGAATGCAATGATGGCAAGCTGTCGCCGCTATCAATACTGGCTTGATACACGCTTGGCTCAACAGCCCCTAACCAAAATAAAGTGATCGGAATATTTTGCTCAGTTCGGCCATATAAGCCAAAATCTTCTCCGGCCATAACCTGTGGCGCTAGCACCACATTATCTTTTCCTAGTTCAGCTTCAATGCTGGCCTTAACTTGGGCAGCCAATGCTGGGTCATTATAAGTCGAAGGTATTTTTTCATCTTCATGCACATACACTTCAGGCATCAGTTCATCAGGTAAACCCGCACTAATCGCAATGCCCTTAGTGATACGTTTTATGGCAGCGATTTGCTGCTCACGTACTTCAGGGTTATATGATCGCAGAGTTAATTGCAGCTTCACTTCATTGGAAATAATATTATGTTTTGAGCCGCCATGAATTGAACCTACTGTGACCACGTTTGGCTCAAGGGGTGACACTTCACGGCTTGGAATGGTTTGCAATGCTAATACTGTGCGCGCCGCCAGAACCACAGGATCGATAGTTAAATGGGGGTAAGCACCATGGCCACCTTTGCCTTTAATGCTGATATCCACCGAATCCACATTGGCCAATGCATAACCACTAATAGAGCCGACTTTACCAGCAGGAATAGATGCACTGACATGCAAACCTAACACCTTATCAGGAGTGGGAAACTCGCTAAATAAACCTTGCTTGAGCATGGCTTTTGCGCCGCCGCCCATTTCTTCTGCAGGCTGGGCTACCATCATCAAAGTGCCTTGCCAAGCTGACTTGTGCAACATCAATTGCTCGGCTGCGCCAATCATGCTGGTCATATGAATATCATGGCCACAGCCATGCATAATGCCCACAGTATTGTTATGTGCATCTTGGGTTGTCACTGTCGATGCATAAGCTTTGCCCGTTTGTTCAATAATAGGTAAAGCATCAATATCGGCGCGGATCATCACTGTAGGCCCGTCGCCATTTTTGAATATGCCCACGACGCCGTAGCCGCCATAATTATCAGTGACTTCAAAACCTAATTGCCGTAACTCTTTTGCCATTCTGGCACTGGTATTTTTCTCTTGATAGGACAGTTCAGGGTGTTGATGAAGGTGAGTATAAAGCTGTTCAAGTTGTGGTAATGCTTTGGTCACTGAATCATCAAGATCTACAGCGCGTAACGAGGTGGTGGTTATCGTTGCTGCTAAAGCCAGTGATATCGACAATGCTGTTGGTATGGCTGTTAAGCGTGCTGATAATGTCATGGTGTCTTCCTTGTTGACTGTTCATCTTGACTGAGAAGCTTGACTGCTAAAAGTCGTAGTCGCTGATAATTACTATTTATTATATTGAATTAATAACCTAGCATAGCCTTGGTCAATTTTATAATGTGTTGTAAACATTTAGCCGTTCAAAAAGGAAACATACTCGTGATGATGGAAACAGGTCGATTAGTTCGCTGGAATAGCAGTAAAGGCTTCGGTTTTATTGAGCCTGATGAAGGTGGCAAGGACGTGTTTATTCATATTTCAACCCTTAAACATATGGCGAGAAAGCCCATTCAAGGTGATCAAATTGCGTATATCGTAGCGCAGCAAGCTGACGGTAAAATTAAGGCGATCGAAGCGCAAATAGTGGGAGTTGCCACAAAATCAGACAGCCATGCTCACCAAAACTCAACACGAAATAACAGTGGCAAAAAAAGATCGCCGATCAAAATGCAAAAAGCCACCACAGCTTCTGGCACCATGAGTCGAATCATTATTATTTTGATTGTTATCGCCATCGGTCGATTTGCTTATCAAGCTTACTATGACATCACCAATTCAACAGGGGCAGAGGTCAGCACACAGCCACAAAAAAGTAAATAATGAGCAAAGGCTAGCCAATCGATACGAACCAGTATCATCCTGCCATATGCAATAAAAAATGGGTGTCTTACTGTAACGTTGAGCAAGTTGATAAAGTTGAGACACCCATTTATGTAACTTTTACTTACTTAGAAGTGTGCCGCCCTAGCAGTCTGAGGCTAAAACACATATATTTGAGCTAGATATTGCGCTTTTAGGGATAAAATCATGCTGCAAACAACATGGCGAACGCTTTTTACTGCTTTTGTGTTGTTATCGATGTCGAGCCTAATGCCAACCGCCATGGCTGCGGACGATATCAATTTAAAAAAAGTTGCTGAAGCAGAAAAGCGCAGTGAAGCCATAGCCGAAGCTCAAGGTGGACTCACCCTCGCCCGAGATGGCGAAACTCCTTTATCAGCCCTCATTGAAATCGGTCGAGCGGTACAAGAAAACGACTGGGAAGCTGCCACTGAGTTTATTGATCTGCGTTACCTGCCCAAAGATATTAATCCCGAAGATGGTGCCGATTTACTGCGTAAACTGGCGATATTATGGAATAAACAAAACATCCTCGACCTTTCGCAGATCAGCGATCAACCAGAAGGACACCTTAACGATAAACTGCCAAGCTATCGTGATTTGTTAGGGGTACTAGAAACCAGTAAAGGCCCTGTTCCGGTCTATTTACAGCGAGTTCCAGACGGTAAAAAAGGCAAAATTTGGAAGATCTCTAACGCCACTATAGCCCAAGTTCCTGAGCTATGGGACGAATATGGCTACAGCCCGCAAATCGAAGCACTGGCTAACGTTTTACCGCAATTCACCATGTTCCATATGGAAAACTGGCAACTGCTGATCTTTATTCTGTGTATTTTCTTTGGTTGGATCGCCACCGGATTAATCAGCATTGCCGCCAAAACCATTGCCGCTAAATTTGAACATAAACTGGCTGGATTAACCCGTTTTTCAGGCAACAGCTTGCGCTGGTTTTTATATCTTTCGAGCTTGCAATATGTGGCGCTGTCATTAGGTTTATCGATTAGGGCACGTGTATGGTTTGATAACAGCACCTTGCTGTATATCGCCAACACCATTCTAATTTTAGGTTTAGTGGAATTGTATTCCGCAATAAAATCCAAGCAATTAAACGATCAAGATAAAAGCTACTCCGTGGCCTTACTCAGGCCTATGGTAGCAATATTAAAAATCGTCATTGTGGTGGTTATTGCCTTAATGTGGTTTGAAAGCTCAGGATACAACATGGCCACCATTTTAACCGGCCTAGGTGTCGGCAGTTTAGCCATTGCCTTGGCGGCGCAAAAACCATTAGAAAATGTCTTCGGCGCATTAACTTTATATGCTGCAAGACCAATAAAACCGGGGGATTTTTGCCGCTTTGGCACCACTATGGGCGTAGTTGAAGAAATTGGCTTACGCTCGACGCGGATCAGAAAACTCGATCGCACCGTAGTGCATATCCCTAACTCGGTATTTTCATCCCAAGAGTTAGAAAACTTCTCTGTTATCGATCGTCGCCGCTATAAGCACGATCTGCGCATTAGCCTTGATACCAGTAAAGAGCAACTGCAAATGCTGTTAATGGAACTGCGAAAATTATTATTGTCACACCCCAGAGTGTTAGAGATTGCTCAGCGGGCGCGTTTTCTTGCCATTGAGCGTGATGCGTTTGTCGTCAACGTAAATGCCTATATCGATACCGGTGATATCAATGAATATTTTGGTATTGCTGAGGATTTAAACTTTCACTTACTGAATATTTTAAAGCAGTTAGACATTAAAATTGCCCCTATTGGTCAAAATGTCATGCTACAAAATGCCAGCAGCGCAGACGTCGAGGTACAACAACAAGCGGAGCAAACCATTAAACAATTAATCGAGGAAGATGCCTTACCTTTTCCCAATTACAGCGAAGCTACCCGTGATGAATTTAAAGGCACAGTGCCCTACCCACCTGTGGGCAGTGTCACTAAACCTAAAGATGTGATGAAATCACCAGAAGAAACTGACATTGAAGTAGAACTGAAAGGATAAGTTTTACATTCCAGTCGCCATTAAAAAGCCGAGAACATCTCGGCTTTTTACGTAATCGGAATAACTAAGCAACTCACCCATGGGTTAGTTTTTAAGGGGATGATCTTCAGGAAGTTGGCGACTGATCCACAAAATCAATTTATGCTTACGATTTGGGCCATCATCATTATCTTCAGCTAATGCTTGAATTAGCCCATCTTGCACCAATAAACGGTAAATACATTCCACTTTATCTTTTGGCGATATACCAACACCAAAGTTTTCAAAACCGCGACGTTTTGCATAACCCTCACCAATTTCCATTGCGAGTTTAAGCAATTTAGTATCGTTCTTACCTGGCTTCATATAACCACTCTCGTTTGGGGCTTTACGCTAAAACTACGCTATTGGGGATAAAATTCAATCACTGCTGCGTAAAAACAGCAGCCAATAACTTGTTTTATTCTTAGTTGAGCAATTATCAATCGATTAGCTTATCACTTTAGCTATTAAGTAAAATTCTGGCACAATAGCTAGATTATGGTTTTATGAAGTGGCTACAACATCAAAAAGGGAAAGTAAGGGTTTAATGACGATAGATAAAGCAGTTATTAATAGTATTACCACGGCATTAAAAGCTCAAAGCATAAGCGAGATTGAGGTAATTCAATCCTTATGGGGCGGTTATGGCGAACTATTTCGCGCTAGGCTTACTGGTAGCCAATATTCATCTGTTATCGTTAAACATATAAAACTGCCACAGCCAGAGTCACATCCCAAAGGCTGGAATACTGCCCTGTCACATCAACGTAAACTTAAATCCTATCAAGTTGAAGCCAATTGGTATCAGCATTACGCTCAGCTATGTGGCAGTGGCTGTGATAATGATCGTGAAAGCGAAAGTGAAAGTGAAAGTGAAAGTGAAAGTGAAAACAGCGTCCCCCAATGTTTATACATTCAACGCAGTGAATTAGAAATCTTACTGATCCTTGAAGACTTACATACCTTGGGTTTCGATCAGGTATTAACCCGCGCCGATCACACTGCAATTTTGGCATGCCTTAAATGGCTAGGACATTTTCACGGCCAATTTATGGCTAATCCGTTGATAAAAAGTCAGTCCCCTCAAGTCACAACCACCGACCTATGGCCCACAGGCAGCTACTGGCATTTAGATACTCGGCCCGATGAATTACAGGCACTCAGCGATCAGCCGTTAAAAAAGGCAGCCAATAGGATCGATCGCGCTTTAAAACAGACGCCATACCAAACAATAATCCACGGCGATGCCAAACTCGCTAACTTTTGTTTTAACACTCACCACGACAAAGTCGCAGCGGTCGACTTTCAATATGTGGGCCAAGGTTGCGGCATGAAAGATGTGATTTTACTGCTAAGCAGTACGCTGACATTTACCGAACCACATAAACTAATCGAGCAATATTTGGATTACTATTTTAGTCAGCTCGCCAGCAGCATTAATCTCCATCAGCCAGATATTAATCCTAAAGAGGTTGAACAAACTTGGCGCCCTTTGTATTGCATAGCATGGGCCGATTTTCAGCGCTTTATTAAAGGCTGGAGCCCAAAGCATGTCAAAATAAACGCTTATACAGAAATGTTAACCGCACAGGCCTTAAGCCAGCTAACGGCATCATCAAAGTAGCTAACACGCCTAAGTGTTTTTTACAGCGATATCGATATCTACTGCTTTAATCACAACTTTGATAACAACTTTAATAACAACCTTAGCGACAAAAGACATAGCGATAAAAACTAGCCAAGCAAAATCTACAGCGTAAAAACCAAGCAAAATCGTCATACAAAGGTATCCACTCTGTTTGCTTGACTATCGCTTACAAAAGCAACCATTTATTGATATAACTAATGTCTAATGTACTAATTTTGCATATCAAAACCTTGTCGTTTTTTAACTCGCGACATTGAAAAATATCTGATATTCAATGGATTGTAATAATGAGCAAAGATATATTTTTCTTTGGTGACTGGCAGGTTGACCCTAATAGTAACTCCCTTAGACAAGGTAAAAAAACCAAACAACTTGAGCCTAAGGCAATGGATGTTTTACTGCTGTTATGTCAACAGCAAGGCGAGGTGCTCAGCAGCGATGATATCGTCACTCAATGCTGGCCAGAAGCCGATGTCGGCGATAATCCACTGCATAAAATCATTAACCAATTACGCCGCGCATTGGGCGATAAAGCCACTGAACCCAGCTATATTGAAACCATTCGCAAGCGCGGCTATCGCACTCTTGCTAAGGTAAATTTCCCCATTGGCCATGAAACCGTGGCCGACAGCCAAACGTGGCAAGCAGGTTCACCCTTTCCGGGCTTACAAGCCTATAGCGCCAATTACGCCGAGGTGTTTTTTGGTCGCAGCAAACAAATTGCCACCTTGCTTGAACGCATCAGTGTACAAGTTAAATATGGCCGCGGATTTTGTTTAGTTTTAGGCCCTAGCGGCAGCGGAAAATCATCACTCATTAATG
The DNA here is from genome assembly GCF_002874545.1 of Shewanella sp. 10N.286.52.C2. NCBI lineage: Bacteria > Pseudomonadati > Pseudomonadota > Gammaproteobacteria > Alteromonadales > Shewanellaceae > Shewanella > Shewanella sp. 10N.286.52.C2. The sequence continues at coordinate 1,758 of NZ_MCTV01000033.1, read as the reverse complement.
CCGGAATCATGCCCAATTTAATGGCTAATACGGGTTACAACGGGGTAAAGGTTGCCAGCTATAGCCATTTAGATTTTGCCAATGTGGCTAAAACACAATTATTTTCCGAACTGGCCAGTATTATGCTGGACTGGGAAATCAACGATATACCAGTATTTAGTGGTGACAGCGCCGAAACCCTGTCGCACAAGCTAATAACAGATATGCCCACCATTATTGAGCAATGTCAGCAGGCCATCAAACTCAGCAGCACTAACGAGACTCACTTAGCATTGTTTATTGACCGCTTAGAAGTCTTACTGTCGTCGCCGATCTTTGCTGACGATCAACGTTATGCATTTATTGAAATCTTAGAAAAACTCGCCAACTCTTCTGTGGTATTGATTATCAGTGCCTGTCGTAATGAGTTTTACCCATTACTAGTGACTTATCCCAGTTTAATGGCGGGTAAAGGTAAAGGGGCTCATTTTGATTTAGCGCCGCCTTCGCGTAATGAATTACTGCAAATGATCCGCCTGCCAGCAATTGCAGCCAATTTAAGCTGGAGTGTCGATCCTGAAACAGCCATGCCGCTAGATGAAATACTCTGTACAGAGGCCGCCAGTAATCCTGATGCATTACCTATGTTGCAATACATGTTGCAAGCGCTCTACCTGCAACGCAGTAAAGACAATCAATTATTGTTTAGCGTTTACCAACAATTAGGCGGTATCGAAGGCGCAATTGGTAAAAATGCCGATGAAGCCATGGCGCAATTAACTGACTCACAGCAAGCCTGCTTACCCCAAGTATTGTCCCTATTGGTAACACTGCGAGAGGATGAAACCTCCATCACCAGCCGCACCGCAACTTGGTCACAACTGCAAAGCAAAGAACAGCACACATTGACCCAAGCTATGGTCAATAGCCGCTTATTTGTGTCCCACCTGCAAAATGGCCAAGCCTGTTTTAGCATTGCTCACGAAGCATTATTAAGGCGCTGGCCACGGGCAACCGCCTGGATTAACGAACACAATGATAGCCTGCGAATAAAAAGTCGCTTACATCATCTGACTAAACGCTGGCTGGCAGAAAATAAGCATAAAGCCTATTTGCTAGCAGAAGGAAAACCGCTAAAATAAGCCCAAGCACTTAAACATAATCCACTGTTTGCTCAAGATCTAACACCACAAGAGTTGGCATTAATCAGCGCCTCCAATAATCATGAAAAACGTCAGCGCTGGCAAAAAGTCGCCGACGCCATTAAAGCCTCTGTGCCTAATAACGAATGCACCGTGGCCAGATATGGCGGCGAAGAGTTTGCACTGATATTGCCAAATTTAAGCACTGTAGAGGTGGAGCAAATAGCCTTACTCGTTCAACAAAATATCAAGGCCCTAACTTTTATTGATATTGGTTTGGATGAATCAGTCAGCATTAGTGTAAGCCAAGGCTATGCATGTGAAATCAATAGCCAATTTCGAACGGCTAAAGCCTTGTTATGCGCTGCAGACACCGCATTGTATCGCGCCAAAGCCAATGGCAGAAATCGTATTAATGCGTCTTGTTAACCACTTCAATAAGCTAACTAACTGACCCCCCCTAAATAAGTAAAAGGTAAGCAAATGTAAGTAAGCACAAACTCACACCTTAATCTTATCTAGCTTGGGTTAAGGATGTTGCAGCGAGTACAACTAACAATACTCGCTGCCAAGTCACAGGTCTCATAGTACTTATGTCAATTCGGATACCCTGTTACAGCGTTATGCTTTCGTACTG
>NZ_MCTV01000032.1:0-16157 GCF_002874545.1 Shewanella sp. 10N.286.52.C2 | reverse complement strand
ATGGTTTTTACTGTATACTCCTGCACAGCCTCTTTTTTTATGTATTTAACATTATGTATTTAGCAAAAGTATTTAACGACGGACTGAAGCTGAACGCGTAGTAAATTTTGCGATTTAACTGAGACAAGTATATTGTTTTAACAGTGCTTTAATTTAATAAGCCGGTTATTGATAGCTCAAGGAGTCAGAGTGAAAGCGAGAATTTTGCATTGTGTCGATGACCCTAATATGGGCGGCGTTAATTTTGCGTTGCACAGTTTGTGTGGCTCTGACATCCTCACTTTGGCATTTGAATTTGACATTCGTCAGCTGGATTTTAGCCGTTGGCAGAATACGACATTGGACGCTGATATTGTCTGTTTTCATGGCGCCTCAAACTGGCGCAAACTGCTAAATATTGCATGGCTCAGATTGCGTCATCCTAAGATCATATTTATCCTGCAAGAACATCACTACAGCGAACAATTTGTTCGCCATCAAATTGCACATCCGCAACGTTTCTATTTCATGCTGAAATTAAGCTATCGGTTAATGAATAAAGTGGTGTCCATTTCACCCTCACAGCAGCGATGGATGCTAGCTAATAAGCTATTACCTGCAGACAAAATCGCTCAGTTAGGGCAGGGGCGAGACTTAAGCTATTTTATCGCCAACAAAAGCCACTCCCCAAAAAACGCTAATCATAGGGTTCCTGTGTTAGCCGCCTATGGCCGATTTCATCCACAAAAAGGCTTTGATTTATTACTCAAAGCCATGCATCAGGTTAAGTCACCGTGTCGATTATTGTTAGCCGGTGAAGGTGAGCAATTACCTTTGCTACAACAGTTAGTTTCTCAGCTTGATAATATAAAGCTGGTGGGCAAGGTTGACGATGTGCCTCGCTTTTTAGACCAATGTGACGGGGTAATTATTCCATCACGCTGGGAGCCTTTTGGTTTAGTATTTATTGAATCTATGGCAATGAGTAAAGCCATTATCTCAACCGATGTGGATGGTTTGGGGGATCAAATTCGTCAGCATCAACTGCAAAACATGGGTAATATCGTTGAGGCTAAGGTTGGCGGCCAAGATGATAAGCAATTTGTTAACTCACTGGCCGATGCTATTGAGCGTTACTTATCGAGTGTTAACTCATCAAGCGCTCCATTATCAAGCCATGAGCCTGCTTACGTTCATGAGCAAGTCGACAATCATGGTCAAAAACAGCAGTATGCCAAAATCGAGGATTGGCGCACTCAACAATGGCTGCAGCTTCAACAAGCATGGAAAAGCTTATTTGTGCAGCTATTGGAAGATAAGCGTGGTTGAGTGTTAAATGGTTAATGTGATTGATTTCTTGTTAGGAGATTTTTCTCGACATATAAAAGAACCTATCTTCTTCTTTATCTACCTCAAAGCCATTCTTAATGTATAGATGATATGCAGGACTAATTTTGAGAACTCGTAGCCTAAGTTTATTTACACCAGCTTTAATTGCTAACCGTTCACACTCTGTTAGGGCTGCTGCACCAATACCATTATTTTGAAATTTTTCACTAACCTGTAAATCTCGGATATAACACCCATCATTATCAAAGGCTAAACGAATTGCACCCACGACCGAAGCGTTGTAAAGAATGTCCCAGTTTTCTAGGTCAACAATTTGCTCATGTATCTTAGACTGTTCCCAATTTACAGAATCGTGTTCATAATATGAGCGCATGTTTTTAAATGTAATATCTGCCGATGCATAAAGATCGGCTGTTGATTGATATGAAATCATCGCAAATCTCCTAAAGCCCTACTAATTGGCAAAAAATAGTTGGCTAAAATTTTGAGGGGTGAATAGTTAAATTTTCCTATTAATCAGCTTATTATGTGTGCTTTGTTCGTCGTTTTCTCTTTTGCAACTTTAACCTTTAAAGAATGAAAGAGAGAGGCAAAGATGAAAGTTGTGAATAATAAAAGTAAGCAAAGTAACTTTATTCCGATACTCTCATTTTCTATGAATGCATTTAAAATTGCGGATAAGAGCATGAACCCAACTAAATAGTAATTATGTATGCTACCCATGAAAACTCCTTAACTAGTGTGGTCAGAGTAAACTTTATAAGGGAGTTGATAGGCACATCATTATTTAATGGCTTTTTCTTCCCTAAATGGCGTGCTCGAAGATTGCGTTCGAGGTTAGCTTACTCTGTCCTTAAGTGGTTCTACCTTAATATAACTTATGAGCCTAGTTCAATGTTTTACTTAGTTTTTGTTGGCTAGCCTATCTAAGACCATCACTTCAATCTAATCCATTGCCTGCCGCTGGGATGTTCAGGATGAACGGAATGTCGCGATCACATGGTCAATAATGTTCCCGACATTATCATGACATTTCCCAAATCCCTATGGGTCAGATGTGAAAGAGCGACCTTATGTGCAAGCACGACTGTGACACGCTGCAAGTTCGTCCCTGAAAGCTCGGCCATGACGTCCATGTCATGGACGGTCACAGCCGCGCTTACACCCGAATTGTCACCGCTTCGATTTGACTTCATTGGCAGCAATTAAAAGAGCTAAAGTTAGAAAACTTAAAAATTTAAGAGTCTAAAAGACTCAATTTGAATTGAGGACGTTGAAGAAAATAGCGTGATGCTCACATGGATGTGAGCATAGCTTTCGCGGAGCATGGATGCACCATCGGAAGCGTTAGCATTTTCACTCTTTATAATAAACAGGGTCCGAAGTTAGCAACAAACGAAGTCCAAAGCTGGATCAATCCCCATCGAAAATCATGCGCTTTTCAGCATTTTTCGTTAGGGGCGGCAGGGTGATCCAAGAGGGTATTGCTGTTGATACCCTTTTGGTCGGGTGTGGGTGGACAACCCACGACGTTAATCCAAACGGAGTTTGGAACAATACAGATCAAACCATTCTCAACCCCAAAAAATCACAAAGTCTCAAATTCAGAATGCGTTGCAGAATGCATTTTAGCATTGAGATACAATCTTGCCTTTAATGTAAGCTATTGTATTTAAATGGTAATAAAGGTTGGCATCCACTATGCATTATCCCCAGTACATCCTGATAACGAATAGCGAGATGCCAATATGCAAACATTAAACACAACAATAGTTAACGTGAAACCACTTCACTCTCAAATCATCAATATTCTTGGTTTAAGCAGTATTGCTATTGGTACTAGCATGGCTTTGTTCAGTGCTAATACCAATGCCGCTGAGCCATTCAATGCCTGTCCTACCGAAGCATTTATTATTCAAACGCCAGCAGGCATTCCAAAAACCTTTGGAGTTGAACTTGGTACCGGTAGTTATTCGGTATTGTCGCCTGATATGGGACTGACCAAAGGATTTAATGGTGTTGGTTTCAGCTACACAGATAATTACCTTTATGGCTGGGATTATCAGCATGGCACTGTGGGTAAGGTGGGTGAAGATTACCAAGTTGAGCCACTAACGATCGTAAAAGACAGCTCAGCTGCTGCAGCGGGTAACTTCTACGTAGGTGATGTCGCCATCAATGAAAACGTTTGGTATGGCTACCGTAAAAACCAAGGCTTATTTACTGTGCCGTTAGATGGCAATAATCACCCAATGAACATTGTCCCAGGCAGTAAAACCAATGCCACTTACAACGTAACAGATTTTGCCTTTCATCCAAGCAACGGCTTTTTATACGCAGTGACTAACGGCAGTACAGGTAACTTACTCAAGATTGACCCCACAACAGGTGCCGCTGAAACCTTAGCAACCGTTATTACTAAAAGCAGTGGTAGCTTTACCTTTGGGGCGCAGTTTTTTGACCCTAATGGCAACCTTTATTTAAGTAACAACGGCGATGGCAATGTGTATAAGGTCAACGTTGAAAGTGATAACCCTACCGCAGAGTTGTTTTCATACGGGCCGTCATCTTCTTCAAATGATGGTGCTCGTTGTGCATTAGCAGAAGTGCCAGTGGGAGACAATGTTGATTTTGGTGATGCGCCAGACAGTTACGGTACCCTAATTGCTTCAAATGGTGCCCGCCATAATATGGTTGCTGGCATGTCATTAGGCAGTGTTATTGATAATGAGTCCGACGGTTATCCTGCACCACTATCAGATGATGAAAGTGATGGTATTGATGATGAAGATGGCATCAGCATGCCAACCGGTTTTGAAGTGGGTGAAGAGGCGGTGTTATTAGTCACAGTAGAAGGGGATGGTGCTTATATTAACGGCTGGATTGATTGGGGCCAAGATGGTCAGTTTGATAGTGAAGATCAAGTGATTATTGCCCGCTCAGTGAGTAGCGGCACATCAACTGTGACGATTAACGTACCTAATTGGGCTAAAACTGGCGCAACCTGGTCACGTTTTCGTTTGAGCTCAGAGGCCAGCTTATTACCAACAGGTGGTGTCAGTGATGGTGAAGTGGAAGATTATCCTATCACTGTCACTGAAACCGGCATCACTATCAGCTATTACCCCTCATCGTCAGAATACACCACGTTAGCTTATGAGGATTTATACCCTTTTCAAGGTGACTTTGATATGAACGATGTGGTGATGCAGTTACGTATTAGCCAATACAGTAAAAATGACATGGTTCGTCGCGTGGGCTTTGATGCGCAATTAGTGGCAATGGGCGCTTGGTATCACAATGGCTTTGCGGTGCAATTACATGATATTGGCCGCGGCAATGTGCAAGAGTCAGCCATTGAGTGGAGCGCCCAAGGGGTTAAGCAGACCAGCTCACCACTTGAAGACGGGCAAACCAATGCGGTGCTGTTATTTACTGAAGACTTATGGCAACACGTCAGTGCGGGTAATGGCTGTCAATATTTCAGAACTGAACCGGGTTGCGGCACCCAATACCGCGCAACATGGCAAATGACAGTGCCGTTTGTTGATGCGGTACATGTTGATGATATGCCTGAGTTCCCCTATGACCCATTCATTTTTGCCACTCCAGGTACGGATCATAGCCTAGCGGCTAAGAATATTACTGATGGTAAAAACCCAGGACGTAAATTAGAGATCCATCTGAAAAACAAAGCACCAACCGATAAATTTGATACGCGATTTTTAGGGATGCATGACGATGCTTCAACGGCATCACAAGGGCACTATTTCCAAGACCAAAATGGTATGAGTTGGGCAATTGAGGTGCCTGATACATGGCAGCACCCTGCAGAGCTACAACGTGTTGATGCCGCTTATGTTGAGTTTATTGAGTTTGCTGCAGATGCCAGCGGTGAGACCAAACCTTATTGGTATTTGACCGCCACTGACTCGCTACTGTTTAAGGATTAACCCTGACAGTAATTAGTGTGAATTTAATCAATCAATTTAAGCAAGAAATGGAATTTTAAGGTGAATATTATGAATACATTAACTCAAACTCAAGTGGCAGCAAATACGTTATTAACAGCGAAGAATGCCATTAACACAGGCATGAAAACAGGCATTAACACGGCTTGTAACACAGGCACTAAAATAGGGACTAAAAGAGCCACTAGCCTAGCCATGGCTCTATCATTAAGCTTTTTAACAGCCTGTGGCGGCGGTGGTGGCGATGATAGCTCGCCTGCACCAGCAACGACGCCTGCGGTGACAACACCTGCGACATCAACACCAGATACCACGACAGATACAACACCAGAGACAACGACACCTGAGACGCCAACGGAACCTGAAACACCTACAGAGCCAGAAACGCCGCCAGCAACCTCAATTGATGACTTGGTGGTTGATGCCGATTTTGATCTACAAGCGGCGTTTACTTTAAGCATTGATGTGCAGCTCGCATCAAGTAAGCGTGGTTACTTTTCATTGTGTGACGATTATCAGCAAAATGGCACCCAAGTGAGCGTGAACTTTGAATCTTGCTTATTACGTGGCGCCCTTGATGAAGGCGCATTGTCTGAAGAGTTATTGGTGGCCAACCATCAACGAGCATTAATGGCAGTGGTATGGTTTTATGATGGCAGTGAGCCTATCTATCAGCAGTGGAGTCATAGCTTAACCAATGACCCACAAGTCTTAGTGATTAACTAATATTCAAATAATCAATCGTATTTCAATCTTATGCCTTGTTAGCCAGATACTGCTGACAAGGCATTTTTATTTTTGATTAACAGCCTGCTTAAATGCGCGAGTTATTGGATAGCGATATTTTCTCAGTTGTCATTGTGAGCTGACTTAACTGATAATAGCGCCATTAACAGATTAAAAGAGCGCACCATGAGCATTGAAAGAATTGAAACTAAAACCCGTATGAGCCGGATTGTCAAACATAACGGCACCATCTATTTATGTGGCCAAGTTTGCCAAGATGCCACTAAAGACATCACCGAACAAACCCAAACCATGTTGGACAAAGTGGAAGCCTTATTACTGCAGGCGGGCAGTGATAAAAAGCATATGTTATCGGCAACCATTTACGTAAAAGATATGGCTTACTTTGCTGAAATGAACGCGGTATGGGATGCCTGGGTCATTGAAGGTTACGCCCCTGCTCGAGCTTGTGTTGCCGCTAAAATGGCCCGTGAGGCATTATTGGTTGAAATCTCGGTAGTGGCCGCTGAGATTGCTTAAATTGCTACGCAGTGGTTTTAGTTCAGCCCGCTACTTAGCTCACAAGTCATCACAATAAAATCCCCATAAAGAATCCGTTACAGTTCCTAGTCGCAGCCGCCTAGGAACTGGTATACTTCCAGCTTGATTTTTGGGAGGACCAATGGACGTATCATCATTATTAGACGGCCTAAACGCAAAGCAGCGTGAAGCAGTGGGCGCACCGCTTTCAAGCATGTTAGTTTTAGCTGGAGCAGGCAGTGGTAAAACTCGGGTATTAACCCATCGTATTGCTTGGCTTATGCAGGTCGAACAACAAAGTCCATACTCTATCCTTGCGGTAACCTTTACCAATAAAGCCGCGGCAGAAATGCGTGAGCGGGTTGAGAAAGTGGTTGGCAGTAACATGGGCCGTATGTGGATTGGTACTTTCCACGGTTTAGCCCATCGTTTGCTGCGCACTCACTTTAAAGATGCCAATTTACCCCAAAGCTTCCAAATTATTGATTCTGACGATCAGTTACGTTTATTAAAACGTATTCTTAAAAGTCTCAATTTAGATGACAAGCAATATCCGCCGCGTCAGTGCCAAGGTTACATTAATGGCAAAAAAGACCAAGGCTTACGCCCAAAGCATATCGATGCGGGTGGCTTTCCTATTGAGCAAAATTTATTAAACATCTATAAAATTTATCAAGAATCTTGCGACCGAGCTGGCCTTGTTGATTTTGCTGAAATTTTATTGCGCGCCCATGAATTGTGGCTCAATAAGCCCCATGTATTAGCCCATTATCAAGAACGCTTTAAGCATATCTTGGTGGACGAATTCCAAGATACCAACGCCATTCAATATGCGTGGATCCGAGTGCTGGCAGGCAAAGAAGCCAATGTGATGATTGTTGGCGATGACGATCAATCTATTTACGGCTGGCGCGGTGCCCAAGTTGAGAATCTACATAAATTCTTAACCGATTTCCCAGGTTCCACCACGGTTAAGCTGGAGCAAAACTATCGCTCCACAGCCAATATCCTTAATGCGTCCAATGATCTAATTGCCAACAACCCTGAGCGTTTAGGTAAAAAACTGTGGACTGAAGACGATGCGGGTGAGCCTATTGCGGTTTATTGCGCCTTTAATGAAATGGATGAAGCGCGCTTTATTGTTGGCAAAATGGCTGAGTGGCAAAATAACGGCGGCAAGTTAGAAGAGTGTGCCATTTTATACCGCTCCAATGCCCAGTCGCGAGTATTAGAAGAAGCCTTACTCCATAAAGGGCTAGCTTACCGAATTTACGGTGGCCTGCGTTTCTTCGAGCGCCAAGAGATTAAAGATGCCATGGGTTATATGCGTCTTATCAATAATCAAAATGATGATGCTGCTTTTGAACGGGTGGTTAACACCCCAACTCGCGGTATTGGTAATCGTACCCTTGATATCATTCGCTCAACCGCACGTCAGCAAGAAATGACTATGTGGCAGGCAAGCTTGCGCTTAATTGAAGAAAAAGTCCTTACTGGCCGCGCTGCCAATGCCGTGAATGGCTTTATGGATTTAGTGATTGGCATGCGCACTGATACTGCCGATATGAGTCTATATGGTATGGCCGACAAGGTCATTGACCGTTCAGGGCTACGGGCTATGTACGAAGCCGAAAAAGGCGAAAAAGCCCAATCACGAGTCGAAAACTTAAATGAGCTGGTCACCGCTGCCCGCAGTTTTGAAATGCCAGAAGAACTTGAAGATATGGGCGAGCTAAATGCCTTTTTATCTCACGCAGCATTAGAAGCGGGCGAAGGCCAAGCAGACAAGTTTACCGATGCCGTGCAGCTAATGACCTTGCATTCAGCTAAAGGCTTGGAGTTCCCAGTGGTGTTTATGGCTGGGGTTGAGGAAGGTATTTTTCCAAGTAAAATGGCATTAGATGAAGGTGATCGTTTAGATGAAGAACGCCGTCTTTGTTATGTAGGCATGACCCGTGCGATGCAAAAATTGTATATCAGTTATGCTGAGTCACGCCGCATTTATGGCCGTGAGGACTATGCCAGTCCATCGCGTTTTATTGGTGAAATCCCCAGCCAGTATGTTGAAGAAATTCGCATGAAAGCGTCAGTGTCAGCGCCTAAAATGAGCAGCCGTTTTAATGTGCCAAGACAATCTATTGCCAATGACAGTGGCTTTAAAGTGGGTCAAAAAGTAAAACACTTTAAATTTGGCCAAGGCATAGTGACAGATTTTGAAGGCACAGCAGATAAAGCGCGTGTTCAAGTCAGTTTTACAGACTTTGGTAGCAAATGGTTACTGGTTTCATTGGCAAAACTTGAAGCGTGTTAGGGTAATTTTTTACTAGAGCGGACATAATTCTAAGCGAAATAATAAAGTCACTCGTGGGTTATGCGAGATGACAAATAAGAAGTGATACAACTTCAATTGCAGGAGTGAAGTAAACCATGTCAGCAGTCTCATGGACGTTACAACAAAAAATATCGGTTTATAAACGCTTAACGCGCCTTGATAGGCCCATTGGTACCTTGTTGCTAATGTGGCCGTGTTTAATGGCGTTATTGCTTGCAGCGGGTGGCATGCCTGATGTGAAGGTGTTGATCATCTTTATGCTAGGGGTGGTCGTTATGCGTGCTTGTGGTTGCGTGATTAACGACTTTGCAGATCGAAAACTTGATGCCCATGTTGAGCGCACTAAGATGCGGCCTTTAGCCTCAGGTGAAATCAGCAGTAAGGAAGCGCTGATATTATTTGTGGTGATGGCATTAATCGCGTTTAGCTTAGTATTATTTTTAAATCCGCTAGTGGTAAAACTATCGGTTGTCGGCATTATCTTAACCATCATGTACCCGTTTATGAAACGGGTAACCAATATGCCGCAAATGTTTTTAGGCATAGTGTGGAGCTGGTCAATTCCTATGGCCTACGCTGCGCAGCTAGGTTATGTGCCCATGGAAGCTTGGTGGTTATTTGTTGCCAATTGGTGTTGGACGGTAGCTTACGACACCATGTATGCCATGGTTGATAGAGATGATGACTTAAAAGTCGGCATTAAATCCACAGCCATTTTATTTGGCCGATACGACCGCCAATGGATTGCCGCGTTTCAGTTAGCGGCCCTAGGGTGTTTTATTATGGCCGGTTGGTCAGCGGAACGTGGGTTATTGTATGGCATTGGCATTAGCACCTTTATTGCCTTTAGCAGTTATCAGCAATGGCTTATTTATGGTCGCGAACGCGCGCCATGTTTTAAGGCTTTTCTAAATAATAACTGGGCCGGATTTGCTTTATTTATGGCATTGAGCGCAGATTATTTATTTTCTTCAATAAGTGCGTAGAATAGGGCGAAAAATTACATCAACAAGGATAGCTGATGACCATTTCTCGCTTTATGATACTTTTTCGCAGTATCGTATGCTGTAGCCTCTTTTTAAGCGCGGTGCCCGCCGCGTTTGCAAGCTTTACCATACCGAATACCACAGTGGTTGAGGTAGAGGATAGCGATCGCACCTATAATCTTTATATCAAACTGCCCAATAGCTATAACCAAATTGATAAGCTAAAAAGCTATCCGGTTATTTATATGACTGATGCTGTGTACAGCTTGCAAGTGGTCTCGGGTGTGACTCGTTTGTCTATGGACCGTACTGATATGCAGCAGGCTATTTTAGTGGCTGTATCAGGACAGCAAGGCCGCAGCCCCGCAGCAAGTCGTATGCGTGATTACACCCCGTCAGTTGATACTAACAGAACCCAAGCCACCGGTGAGGCCCAGCGCCACATGCAGTTGTTTGCCAATAAAATTATCCCTTATATGAATCAGCACTACCGCACTCAGCCATGGCAAAACACCTATGTTGGCCATGCGTTAGGGGGCTTGTTTGGCGCCTATATCTTACGTAATAAGCCCGCATTATTTAATAACTATGTACTGGCGAGTCCGCCATTTTGGTTTGATAACCAGCAGTTACTAAAGCAATTTCGCGAGCCGGAATTTATCACTAAATCAATAAATGCCAATGTATTTATTGGTGTCGGAGAGTTAGAAACGGCAGAAAACAGCGAGTTTGGGCAAGATATGGTGGCAGATGCCAAGTCATTTTATCTGCTGCTACAACAAAAAAATCGCTTAACTGCAGCTAATGGTTCAGGTATCAATGCCAAGTTAATGCTAATGCCTGTAGCCAATCACAGTATGGCGTTTCCGATGTCGGCGATCTATGGCTTAGACTGGCTGTTTGATGCTAAAACGGGGGTTAGTGGTCACTGATTAGGCGCAATAATGGTTCTATCAAAAAATAAGACATTTAAGCAATAAACCTATGTCATAAACATAAGCCATAAACATAAGCCATAAACATAAGTTATAAACATAATTTTAAGTTATAGAACAATAACAAGGATTGTTATATGAGACCCATAGTTAAGTACCGACTGCTGTTTTTAGCCTTTGCGATAGTACTGTTTACTATTGGCGTGCAGTTAACCCCAGAATCCCTAGCGACTGCTAATGACGAGCTAAGACTAAGCCTTATCGCTATCGGCTACTTTGGCTTAATACCGTTGGCATATTGGTACTGCATTATCAAAAAAGGCAGCCAGAAATGGTGGAAGCTGATTATTATTTTAAGTACCAGCAGCTTGGTGGCGAGGCTGAGCTTTCCGGCAGATATCGCCGACTATTTTGAGTTTGTAGCTTGGTTAAAGTACCCCATTATTGGGGTGTTGTTGATCATTGAATCATTTCTGGTTTTCACTATCATTCGCGGTTTGTTGAAGGTCAGAAAGGTCAAGGGCGATCCACGAGTGAGTGCGGTTGAGGTGTACGCAGATGAAGATGAAAAGGCTTTGTCTATCGCCTTCATCGTCGCTGGAGAGCCGACTAACTGGTATTACGCTATCCCATGGTTTTCACGCAATCACCCCACTGCCATTAGCCACATTAAGTTATTGAGTGCCAAGCCTTGGCATTTGTTATTAATGCTTATCGGTTGTTTAACTAGCTGTGTTGCCAGCTATATGATTTTGGTTAACTGGAGTGAGTTAGCGGCGATTATTGTTCCTTCAATCATCAGTTTAACCTTGGTAATGCTGGTGGCTAATTACCGTATATCACGCCACTATTCACTTTATATAATCCGCGATAGATTAGTGGTTAATAATGCTATTTGGGGTTTTATGGCGATCGATATTAACGAGATTGAAACGGTTGCAGTGAATCAAGCAACCAAAAAGGTTGTCGATGACGAATTATCAATAGGGCGAGGTGAGCAGACTAATCTCACTATCCGTTTTAAAACGCCACAATGGTATTTTGGTGGATTAGGGCAGTTAGTTGAAAAGCTGACTGTGGTGCATATTAATGTGGCTGAACCAGAAAAGGTGGTCGCGGCACTAACTGATATTGAGCAGTCTGAAGCGGCTTAAAAATTCATATTTACACTAAACGTAACCCATAAAAAATGCGTCCACTGTGGACGCATTTTTTGGTTAACAACTGATTTAGTGGTTGTTTAGTTTTTTACTAATTTTTCGAGATCAGCTGGGCGGTAATAAACGGATTTTAATACCTTACCTTGGCGAACCACTTTACCGGCCATTTCAACATCTTTAGCGCATTTAGCGATGATGAATTCACCCTTAGTGCTGCCCACGATTTCAACACCTTGTTTAGCATAGTGAGCAATGGTTTCATTCAACTCTTGCTCATTGCTACACACTTTACTCATGTTGCTAGAGTGAACTTCATCCCAGCATTCAATGAAGTTAACTTCACGGTTTTTAGCAACAGACAGTAATAAATCAATTAAATAACTAATTTCTAGACGGTCACTAACTTTTGCTGCGCCTAAGTGGACTAAACGGCCCATTAATACGTAAACAGAGTCAACGATGGCATCAGCTTGTTCAACGTGGCAATCCGCTTCAGCAAGCTCTGTGAGCTCTTCAATGATAAGTGAAGTGTGCAGGGTATCGGCTTTGTCATCTAGACTTGATGCATTTTCGATAGGTAAATCAAAGGTGCTGCGAAATTCTTTGATATCACGGTACAAGTGGTCAAAAATGGTTTGGTCTAAAACAGATAACTTCATTATTAAGTAAGCCTAGAAAGTAGTAAATAGGCGAATATGGTAATGAATTGACAGGGCTTGTTCAAGATAAACGGCGGCCCAATTGCACAGGGACACCGTTTGTGAATAAAAAAACCGCCTAGGATGAATCAGGGATGTTAGGCGGAGGTTAATAGACAACCTTTTGTGATGATGAAACTTTCAAATTAATTATCGATGGGCGTATTTTTCAATCAGACCATCTAAATAAGGTTGGATACCTTCATCTGTCCAATCAATGTATCCACGAACAAAGCCGACTAGGTTTCCTTTGCCGTCTAAAATAAAGCTAGCAGGCAGTAAATCTGCAGGCATGATGTAATCAACATTCTTGTCAGGATCAATCCAAGTCGCGTAATTATCAAAACCATGTTGTTCGAAAAAGGGTTTTATATCATCTGGATTTTCATCAATAGAAATTGGCACAAGTGCAAAGTCTTTATCTTGATTTCGCTCTTTAATTGCCTGCATCGCTGGGATTTCTTTGATACACGGTGCACACCAAGTTGCCCATAAGTTCACCATGACTAGCTTGCCGTGGTGTTGTGCTAGGTTGACCTTGTTTTGTTGCTGATCGCTAAAGTCAATGTCTTGAATTTTGCGCGCATTTCGCAGCTCAACAAAACGCGACATCACCATAGGTTTCTCTATTTGTTCACCCGTTTCATAGACTTTCACATCCACAGGCTTTGCAGCAGCATTAAAAGTAACGCAGCCAGTTAAAAGCAGTAACGTGATTGGCATTAATTTATTCATATTCATTCTCGTTTAAATGGAGTTTAATTGGCGTTTGGGGTTGTTTAATAATCCAAGCGATACCACCGATTATTGTGAAAAAAAACAACCCAATTGGGATGAGCCATAAAGCTAACGTGCCTGAGTGCAGGCTAGGTTGATAGCGGATTCGTTCGCCGAAACGGGCTACCATAAAATCAATGATTTCTTGTTTGGATTGACCCTGATCGAGTTTTTGAAATATGTGCCCTTTAAGCTCGTTTGCTATTTGGGTTTCCGAATCAAATAAACTGCGATTATCAGATGCTGGGCAGCGCAGTTCTTGGGCAATTTCAAAACCAAGTTGACGTTTTTCATCAGCAGAATAATTTCGGTGGGATAATGCCTCAGAAGCCGTGACATTTTGCACGCTAAATATCAATAACACGGTTAATATGGCCACTGAAATAGGGCTGAACATGCGGTGGAGCATTCGATAGAATGGGGTCATGAGGTTGCCTCCTCTAGTCGAGATGTTTTCTGATCATTAGTGCGACATGGTGAGTGTTTTGATGCAGTGCTGTCACGGCAAGCTATGACAACCCATACGCCTGCTAACATCATCAAGATTGCGCCAATCCATAACCAATTCACCATAGGTTTGTAACTGATACGCACTAAATACTCTGTGTCGTTGAGCTGGTTGCCCATTGAGACATATAAATCTTTACCTAAGGTTGAATAGACTCCTGCTGCAGACATCTGCATGCCGTTAGTTTTAAAGGTTTGACGTTGCGGGTAGGCATAACCTACCGTCGTTTCTTCCTCATCCATAATACGAATGTTGGCTTGTAGCGCATCGTAACTGTTGGTTGAAACTTGCTGGGTGTTTTCAAATACGAAGGTATAACCTGCTAGTGTTCGCCCTTGATTAGGGCCCATGCTCAACACTTCTTCTTGCTCAAGGTTTGATACAACAGAGCCTGCAAAAATAGCCACTGCGACGCCAAGATGAGCGACACACATAGCATAAAATCGACGAGTCTGTGTTATTGAACTGGTATGAAGTTGATGCTGGATCATGGCAATGATCAATGTGAGCACTAACCAAGTCACAGACATTAAACCGATGAAGAACCAAGCATTTGCTTGTTCAAATGAGTTGTTGATGATTGCTGCTAATACGATTGAGATACCTAGCAAAAACGCAGGCACTTTCAGATTCTTAGCGCTATCTTGTTGCCAACGCAGTAGAGGGGCTAGCCCCATTAATAAGCTGAGTAGTACCAGGATAGGGACAAAAATACTGTTGAAATAAGGAGCGCCTACAGAGATGGTGACGCCAGTAATAACTCGGTAAATAATCGGATAGTAACTACCTAGTAGTACCGATAAAGCTGCAATAACCAGTAACAAGTTGCCGATTAATATCAAGCTATTGCGTGAAATTAAGGCAAACTTATCGGTAGATTGTATATATTGAGCCCGAGTGGCAAAAAGTGCTAAGGCGCTACCAGAAAACAGTACCAACAATAGCAGTATTGACATACCACGAGTTGGATCCGCAGCAAATGCATGAACGGATTGCACCACACCTGAGCGTACGATAAAAGTGCCCAGTAAGCTTAATGAGAATGCTAAAATAGCCAGAAACAAGGTGAGCTTTTTACATTGTCCGAAGCGTCCAGTCATCACCACTGAGTGGACTAATGCAGTGGCAACTAGCCAAGGAATAAAAGAGGCATTTTCAACCGGGTCCCAAAACCACCAACCACCCCAGCCTAGTTCGTTATATGCCCACCAAGAACCAAACGCATTACCCCCTGTTAAGAAAACCCACGCCAAAATAGCCCAAGGACGTAAATAGCGCGCATGCTGTTGTGTGAACTGTTTTCCCATGAGTGCAGCAACTGCCGCAGCGAAGCACACCGTGAGACCAACGTAACCTAGAAATAATAACGGTGGATGAATAATTAAGCCGATGTTTTGCAAGATAGGGTTGAGGTCTCGACCTTCGATAGGGAAGTTGGGTAATAACCTAACAAATGGGTTTGAGGTGAAAATGATGAATAAACTAAAGCCACAGATCACAGCTGCTAGCACTGAAATTGTTCGGATAAAGAAAGCATGATCAGCTTCATTGTTATGAGTATTGGCAATAATAACCGTCCATAACGCGATAGCACTCACCCAAAATAACATTGAGCCTTCGTGGCTGCCCCAGATAGCAGCGACTTTATAGAAAGTGGCTAACTGAGTATTAGAGTGATCAGCGACATAGGCTACTGAAAAATCATTGCTAATAAAGCTAATAGCTAAACAAATAATCGCACCTAAAAAAGCACTAATCATCATATTACTGATAGGGCGATAATAGCTAATTAAATAAGCATTACGCTTATATAAACCCACCATAGGAATAACGGCTAATAATAATGATAACGCAGCGGCTATTATTAACAGTAAATGTCCAATCTCTGGAATCATATTATTACCTATATATTGTGTGGAGGGGTTGATAATTAATATCAAATAAACCTATTTTGTTAATGAGAAAGTTATATCAATATTAATTAGACGTTTTGTTGTCTTTAAACGACTTGTTTCTATCGACTTATATCATCAATTAAATAAGAAGCAACTGAAGGTTATCTATGTTGAGGATATTTTTCTGTGAGGTTGATCTTAATAATTTTGCTAATTTTAATATTGAGATATTTTTATTTTGTAAAAAACATATTTATGATTTTTCATAGATAAAAAAAATGGCATTTTTATATAAAAAAT
>NZ_MCTV01000031.1:54438-100744 GCF_002874545.1 Shewanella sp. 10N.286.52.C2 | reverse complement strand
TCAAGTCGAAACTAATACACTTTATTTGAGTACCATACATTTCCTAATCCCATGCCCCATCTTTAGACCTTTTGCTCTAACTCGTTTCTGTCCAGAAGTGAGTTTGAAACAGATCAAACGTTATTTTGCCATTATACTTACGGGCAAACTCTATTGTCGCTGCACAAGCTTGTTTATCGCGCCAGAGCAGGGTAAACAAGCTCACTACTGCAGCTGGGTATTTTCATAGCAAGCCTGATATTCAGCTAGGTTCGTTGTCATCACCTGAGTTAACGCATCTGTGAACTCTTGCTCATGGGAATCATGGTATTGCAATGAATGTAGTGGTACTTTCCATTCATGCATGATCTTAATATTTTTATTATAAAAGTCAGTTATATCAACCAGTTCAATATCATCGCGTTTTTCACCAATAAAGTAGGGAAATATCGTTGATGCCAAGCAAATATCATTAGAATTTACCACTTTTTCAAATGCCATAAATAGGCTTGAAGTCATTAAGCTTACCTCGGGTTTCTGGTTAACTTTTTGCGCGCAAAGTTCAAAAAGGTCATTCAAGTCTGCAATGGGACCATTATTGGTTAATACCAGTTTGTGATTAAAAATGGCCTCCATGGTGATTTCATTTTTCAAAATAGGGTGGTTCTTTTTAACGGCTAAAAACCAATATTTCACCTCAGCTAACGTGCTAATTTGGACATTTTCCTGCTGACGAGTACGAGTGCCAAAAGCGTAATCAATTTTACCTTGGGCAATATATTGTTCAACGTTGTCAGCCCAGGGGTGGATGTCAACGGTTCTAGATATGCCTAAGTCTTGATTAACCTGTTCAATGGCATCAAGAATAAAGCTCGACATATGCTCTGGCGCAGCGATATGTAGCACTTTCTGCTGCAATGGCTGTCTGTTTGCAACCTGGGCCATTTCATCGTAAGCGGCAATGATGGCTTTCGCTAAAGGGTATAGGCGCGAGGCCATGGCGTTGGGCTGTAAGCCATATTGCTTTCTGATAAACAGTTCATCATGGATAACTTCACGCATGTTGCTTAGCGCTCGGCTTATCTTAGGCTGAGTGCTATTGAGTTTCTCTGCCACTATGCTGCCATTTTTAAATTCGAATAAACCGATCAGCACTTTTAACGTAAAATAATCTAGTCTTGACAGTTGTTTTTGCATAGTTTTTTACCAAGTGAGCCAGTCTGGATGAGTAAGTTAGCATAATATGTAGTTGCTAAAGTGTGCTTAAATCACACAAATACCTAAATAGGGGTATGTTTTGGGTTTTGTACGATCTATTTCTCACTATATTCAGTTAGATACTGCATTAATTTGAGGTGCTTGTTGTTGGTTTGTTCTGGTTTGGTGACGTTGAGGTTTAAGATGCTAAACTTTTATCTGCCTTGTTGGTCACAGGGGGCTTTAATTAATGAAAACCATTCCCAATACGCAGATAAAGCGTAAAAGTATTGATAGTTTCCTAGATAATGGCGAGTTAGTAGCGGAATACATCACAGAGGTGACTTTGTACAAAAAAATCCTTATTGCGTTTATTGCACTTGTCATTAGTGGTTGTGCTGCACGTATTGAGCAAACTGCTGGCAATGGCATTGCTGTCGATGGGTATAGCGTAATGACTGATGCTCAACGATGGAATGAAGCTCGTTTACTGCAATTTCACCAGCAGTGGCAGGGCACACCATATCGATTAGGCGGATTAACCAAAAAAGGCTTAGATTGTTCTGGTTTGGTGTATGTGGCTTATCAAGATCTCGTGGGGCCCAGTATTCCAAGAACTGTGCAAGGTCAAACAAGCTTAGGTATTCGCATTGCTAAAAGTGACTTACAAAGTGGTGACTTAGTGTTTTTTAAAACCACGGGCAGTGGACGTCATGTTGGGGTGTATTTGTCTGGTAATCGCTTTTTACATGTATCGACCAAAAAAGGGGTGATTATTTCCAGTATGGATAATGTTTATTGGAAACCGCGATACTGGTTTGCTAGTCGTATTTAACACCGTTTCGCTATCTGTTGATCAATCTCTCCGCTATGGCAGATAAATTATGTTATTTTAGCCTCATCTAAGTCGTTATTGTTTATGTGATCAAGTTTAAGGACCCAGTCATGACTAAAGCTAAAATCGGTATTGTTACTGTAAGTGATCGTGCCAGTGCAGGTGTATACGAAGATTTATCAGGTAAGGCCATCATTGCTGTACTAAATGAGTACTTAACCTCTGAATGGGAACCTGTTTATAAAGTTATCCCTGATGAGACAGATGTGATTGAAGCCACCTTGATAAAAATGGCCGATGAGCAAAATTGCAGTTTGATTGTGACCACTGGTGGTACCGGCCCTGCTAAGCGTGATGTGACCCCTGAAGCCACAGAAGCGGTGTGTGATCGCATGATGCCAGGCTTTGGTGAGCTAATGCGCGCTGAGTCATTAAAGTTTGTACCAACGGCTATTTTGTCTCGTCAAACAGCAGGTTTACGCGGTGATTCACTGATTGTTAATTTACCAGGCAAGCCTAAGTCAATTCGTGAATGCTTAGATGCAGTGTTCCCAGCGATCCCTTACTGTATTGATTTAATGGATGGCCCATTCTTAGAATGTGATGAAGCGGTAATTAAGCCATTTAGACCGAAAGCTAAATAATGAGCTGAGAAGTTTGTTATAGCGATGAATAAAAACCAGCCGCGGCTGGTTTTTATGTTTGTAATCTAGCATTTAAGCCCCTTTTCGGAGGATTAAATTGGCACTGTAACCGGTAAATAACACCAAACTTGGTATGGCAACAAGGTGGGCAAATATATCGGGTTCAGTACTAAAGTTTAGCCAAAATAGTAATCCCCAGCTTATTAATAAATAGCCAATGCTGAGTGCGATATGTGGTATGTACTTTTTCATTGTAGTTTCCTTACTGGGTATTTCATTCACTAAGTTGTTACTGGCTGAGCTCCTCAATGACCAGCTTTAAACTTACCTCTATCAGTATAAAAACTAGACAATCCGTTCGTAAGTGTCATTATTGACAAAATCAGGGTCGATAGTGACATTGTTTGGGGTTTATCATGAAAAGGATTTACATTCTTGCTGCGGGTAATGTTGTCGCAGGTGGTTTAGTCAGTTTTCTCGATGTGTTCAGTTTCTGTAATAGTTATTGGCGGCGGATGCATGCCGAGGTGACTGAAGACTTATTCCATTGTCAGGTCATTTCCAGTGATGGCGAAAACGTTAAAACCACCCAAGGATTCGAAATTCCTGCCAAAGGCTTTGAGCATCCTGAAGATATTTTGCAAGCTGATGCGGTTATTTTGGCAGCCTCTTTTGTGACCAATCGGCAGGAATTTCAAGCGCTGTTAACCGATTTTGAGCCATTGTTTGCGCCGCTAGCCACCTTTGTGGAAAGTGAAAAACCGTTAGCGGCTTATTGTTCTGGGACACTATTGCTAGCGGCATCGGGGCTACTTAACCAAAGGCGAGCCACGACGGTGTGGTGGCTAAGGGAAATGTTTGAGCGCAACTTTAAAGAAGTTGATTTGAGTATGGATACATTCATTGTGTCTGATGGTCAGTTTCACACCGCTGGGGCGACCACCTCAAATTTAAGTTTGGCGCTGCATTTGGTATCAATGTTGGCTGGCGAGGAGCTGGCGCAACAGATGTCGAAGATATTATTGATTGACCCCAATCGCTCTCAACAGCCTTTTATGACCATGTCTATTAATCCTGAGCAACATAATGATGAGCTGATCCAAAAGGTGCAGTTATGGATGCAAGTAGATTTGAGTCAGCATTGGTCATTGGATGACATTGCCGATAAATTTGCGGTAGGTAAACGCACGTTAATAAGACGCTTTAAAAAAGCGGTTAATGAAACCCCAGCCAGTTATATGCAGCGCTTACGTGTGGATGAGGCGAAACGCTTACTGGAAACTACCGATCTTGCCATTGAGCATATTGTTCAGCGGGTCGGCTATGAGGATGTCAGTTCATTTAGAAAGCTGTTTATTCAACTCACCAGCTTAAGCCCTAGGGCATACAGGCAAAAATTTAATATGAATATCCGTTGGTAACTTTAATCTGGTTATTCATGATGACGAAGTCTATGACAATTACAGTCAATTAATCAGCTGCTTAAGTTCATCGCCTGTTTCAGTGTAAACTCCTTGTAGATGATTGAACATGACTGGCTCGATGTTACTTGAGCCAGTCATGTTCAAATGATTAATTAACAGGCATTACAATCCAAAGACCACTTTTTCACTTTTAAGTAGTCGCTCTAACCCTAGTGCAAGGGCGATTGAAATCACTATGGTGGCAGCTGATGAAACTAACAGCTGCAACATAGGCACTTCACGGCCTTTAATAAACGCCATTAACGCTTGCTGCTGGCCTGAAACCGGAAGCCACTCAAGTACATCTGGAGCAATGTTATAACTGGCGGCCATGGATAATGCCAGCGGCACAAATAACACCATAGTCAGATAAGACTGCGCCTCTTTAAAACTCTTTGCCATAAATGACACAAACAGTTGCAGTGTTGCTGCCATAATCGCTAATGGGATGCCAATGAGTAGCATCAGCGCCATAAAGTCAGGCGAAATAGTGACGCTAAAGCCCAGCTGCTGCCAAGGCACAAAGGTATAAGCGAATTTAGAGACGATTAAAATCAAGATTAACCCCAGCAAGGCAAAGCAAGTAACGGCAATAATTTTGCCTAACACTAACTGGCGGGTGCTAATCGGGTGGCTTAACAGTAATGCCAGCGAGTTACGTTCACGTTCACCGGCACTGGTATCAATGGCCAAGTTCATGCCAGAGATAAACACCGAATAAATCATGGTGAAAATGGCAATGCCGAGAATAAAGCCGCCTTTAGAGTCAGGTGTCGCCTGATCTTCTACAACAACTTTAACTGGCTGTACAACCGCTGGATTAATTCCGCGAGCAATTAAGCGTAAACTGCCCATTTCACTGCTGTAAGCTTGCAACTGTAGCTCAACTCTACGAATTGATTTTTGTAGCTTTTCATTAGAGTTATCTGCAATTAAGGTTACTTCAGCAGGTTTAGCTGCCGCCATTTGTGCGGCGTAATCAGCACTGATGAGCAGCTCTATTTCTTTGGTGTCGTTATCATCAGTATGGGTAATACCGCGATTATTTAAAAAGCGCACTAAGTCAGGGGCATTGTCAGCATTGCTGATTTTAATGTTGAGATCTTCTGGGCTTGAAAGCTGACCAATAAGCACCATAAACATGCCGCACATTAAAATAGGTGTACCAATGGCGTAATATAATCCCGCCATCACCGAACGCTTGTCACGCATTGCATCAATCAGTTCTTTTTGAACCATAGCTATCACTGTTTTCATTAGGCTGGCATTCCTTTGTCAGTATTGAAATCAAGATTGATCAATGCGGGGTTATTTGCTGGCTGCATTTTACTTTTGAACGGGATAAGTTCTTTTTCAATTATGGCTAATATGGTTTTCATTAGGCTGCGATCCCTTCGTCAGTTCCAATCAGTTTTATAAAGGCTTCTTCTAATGAGTCTTCGCCTGTTTGCTGGCATAACTCGGCAGGGCTACCAGTGGCAACAACCTTACCGTCGGCCATCACAATCACTTGGTCACACAGCGCGGCGACTTCTTGCATCACATGGCTTGAGAACAGCACACAATGACCGGCTTCTTTAAGCTCGATTAGAATGTCACGCAGTAAGCGGGTACTCATCACATCCAAACCACGGGTTGGCTCATCCAAAATAATATTAGTTGGCTGGTGGACTATGGCCTGGGCTAATGCTGTTTTCATCCGCTGACCTTGGGAAAACCCCTTACAACGTCTATCGGCAATATCTTCTAGCTTAAGCTGTGCAATCACATTAGTGGTTGCTTGCTTAGCATCAGCTTTTGACATGCCGCTAAGTTGGGCAAAATAACTGATATATTCTCTAGGAGATAAACGCTCATAGAGGCCAAATGGATCAGGAAATAAGCCTAACTGGGCTTTGGCTTTAGTGGGCTCTTTGGCGACATCAATACCGTCGATTTCAGCATGACCTTCATCGGCAGCGAGTAAGCCAAATACTGTGCGCAGACAGGTGGTTTTACCTGCGCCATTGGGGCCAAGTAGGCCAGTAATATGGCCGTCATGGGCACTGAAACTTAAGTTGTCTAACGCTTGTACGTCACCAATTTTCTTCGAGAGATTAGATACGGTAATCATGATTATTCTTCCCCTGCTGGAATGGTTTCAACAGTATTGGCATTGAGGTAAAAGCTGCGGCGGGTGTCTTGTTCAAGGCATTCAGCATCGATACCGTCAATTGAACCTGACTTGACTAAATCGGCGATTAACTCATTACCACAGCTTTGATAAGCCACGCCGTGAGTCGCATACTGAGAGGTAAAATGTTTCGCATTAGTCAATTTTTCAGTGGCCATATCGCCCCAGCTTGGCGGTGTTGCTGGGTCTAACTCACCTGATAGTAAAAGTGTTGGTATATCACTTTCAATTGCGTCGCTGAAACTGTCATCTACCGTCGGAATTGCCCACACGTTACAGGTCGCTTCTAAGCCTTCGAGCATGGTTCTACTCATATAAGAGTTTTGCGCTTGCTGGCGTATATCATCGGTAATGCGGTGAATATCTTCACCACACACGACAGAAGCGTGCATGCCCATGGCGATACCTGTGCTATCAGCTGTCAGGGTGTAAATACCAAGTATTGGTTGGTAATTCCCTAATGCCGCTTGATGAATAGCATGAGGGATTAAAGCGCGAATATTGGGCATATATAACGCCATTCTGATAGCGCCATTATATTTACCGCGAGTGAGGGTAAAGCTGGCTATCTCATCGGTTTGTGGGTCGCGAGTTTGGGTAATAATAGGCGCTTTAGCTAGGGCTGAGTCTACCGTTTCAAACTCTTGCTTCAACTCAGGGAACTGCTGCTGACATTGGGCGTTTTGCTGGCAATCTTTAAATAATAAATCATAGCCACGGTCAATAGCGCTGCCAATGGCGATAACACTTTGCTGCATTGGCACAACGCCATCTAAGGTTACTGTGGCTATGGCTTGCGGGTATTCACGCATATAAAGCTGCGCCATGCGGGTACCGTAAGATACACCATAAAGGTGCAGTTTTTCATAACCTAAATGCTGACGCACGGCTTCAAAATCGATTAGTGCAGTTAAGCTGCCATATTGGCTGACATCGGCATCAAGGTTATCAAGGCATTCTTGGGTGTCTTTGGTGATATCAATATCGTCATCATTAAAAGATAGCATCGACATATTGTCATCATCACAAGCCAGCAGGTTTGATTGGCCCGTGCCGCGCTGATCTATCAGTAATATATCCCTATCTTGGCGTACTTTGGCTAACATGCGATCAAAGCCCGCGGCATTTTCAATGGCCGATTGACCAGGGCCGCCTGCAATGGCGAGCATGGCTTGTTTTTTAAAGCTGGGCTTGATGGCTGGCAATACTGCGTAATGAACCGCAATTTGTTTGCCATCAGGTTTGGCTGGGTTTTCAGCAAGCTCAAGTGAGCCACATTGCATTTGCTCTGATAAACCATCGAGGTAGCAGCTAGATAAGATGTCGCTGTTACTTACTGCAATCTTGTTTTGACTAGCATCAGCCAAAGCGGCGCTACTAAGCCCCAAGCTACAGATGCTCATAGCAACGCTTAGACCAATACTGATGCTTAGCGCCGAAAGTAATAAAGACGAACGCTTTTTGCTGCCCACCTTTATTGGTTGGTTAACCATGTCTGACTCTCCTTGTGACATTAGTTGGTTGATGTTCATGATATCTTTCCTTTTTGCATTTCATGATGATTATGGATAAATCATGACTGCTTGCTTAAGTGCGACCGTCGTTAAGGAGGCTGGCAAAGGACCTCACAGTTAATCCGACGGCAATTTTTAGCTTTAATAAATGCTGAAAATCTCTAACTTGTAGCTTTAACTCGCACTGCGATAGCAGTCATGTTGTAAATTCTTAAATTGATTCTAAATAACATTGCTGTCAATTACTTAGAGTGTACTTATTTATAAGCTCACTATGAAGCTGTCAATTAAGGTTATTTGAGCATTATGACTTAATCACCTGTTAGCTACTGGCGGTGTGTTCACTAATTTATCGAACACGTGTCCAGTATTGTCTATGTACCTCAAGTGTATTTGTATTGCCAAATTTTAGCGCGAAACAGGGTTTAGCGGGTCCATTTTGTAAGCCTCAACAGCGCTTGTTAATGACTATAACGCGAATAATGAGGTTACTTTTTTGCTGCTAGTCGCTTTAAAGCCACAATATCGCAAGTTGTAAGGCTACATTGTCCGATGACAATTGTTAGATAAGTTGATCAATATAGTAAACCACAGCCAGTCGCTAATTATCATGCTCATACAGCTTATATGGTTAGCGAGTGTCTTGTTGCAGTTACCAGAGCAGGGCGAGATTGAGGTAATATATTATTGCGGTGACATCGAGTTACTGGTGTTAATGGCTATTTTGCTGGTTATCAACAAAGACAAGTTATGGGAAAAACCTGTTGCGCAAATGTAAAAATCGACCTAAAACTGTGAATTGCGCTTAATTTAGACTAAAAACGCTTATTATTCCTGATGGCTTGCAGTAGAATGCCCGCAAAAGCGGAACACTTGTAAGCTTAAAGGTGGTTAGTAATGTCTCTTGAAAAATTTCACTTAGTAAGACTGCTACAGCAGCAAAGCCAAGCATTAAAAGATAAAATCGCCCTCGAAGGATTTGAGATGGCCGCTCCATGGAATAAAGTTTCTTGGAGCCAGTTTGATACTATTACCAACAAAGTCGCACAACTGTTGATCGACTTTGGACTAAAAGCCCAGGACAAAGTTGTCATTGTGGCGCAAAACAGCCCCCAGTGGAGCTGTGCTGATATCGGCGCATTAAAAGCCCGTACTGTTGTCGTACCTGTATACCCAACAAGTACAATGGAACAAGCGGTGTTTATCGTTAACGATGCTCGCGCTAAAGTTATTTTTGCTGGTGATGAAAGCCAGTATGTCACCGCTCGTAAAATTCAAGCTCAATGCCCAAGTGTTGAGCACGTGATTGTATTCGACAGTCAAGTCGCATTAGTATCAGATGAGCATTTTCATTTTGATGACTTATTAATTTCTGAGACCTCGCCAGCAAGTGCAACCGAGCTAGAGTCTCGTTTATCACAAACCAGCCTTGATGATTTACTGACCCTTATTTATACCTCAGGCACCACAGGTGACCCAAAAGGTGTGATGCTGGATTACCGTAATATCGCTTCTATGGTTGAGCAGCATGATGCTGAAATCGCCTTTAAATCAGGTGATGTATCGTTAGCCTTTTTACCATTAAGCCATGTATTTGAGCGTGGTTGGACCTTCTACGTACTTTGCCGCGGCGG
This sequence comes from Shewanella sp. 10N.286.52.C2, assembly GCF_002874545.1. Lineage (NCBI taxonomy): Bacteria > Pseudomonadati > Pseudomonadota > Gammaproteobacteria > Alteromonadales > Shewanellaceae > Shewanella > Shewanella sp. 10N.286.52.C2. The sequence continues at coordinate 91,305 of NZ_MCTV01000031.1, read as the reverse complement.
TCATAATGTATATCTAAATGACACCAACCGCGTTAAAGAAGCCATTGCTGCGGTTAGGCCTCATACTTTATGTGTGGTGCCACGCTTTTTAGAAAAAGTGTATAGCGCAGTTCATGACAAGGTGAATAGCGCCCCGGCAATCCGTCAAAAGCTGTTTAACTGGGCAATCGGTGTGGGTGCGCGTCAGTTTGAAGTAAGCCAAGGCCGTAAACGTGCCAGTTTCGCTTTATCTACACAGTGGAAATTGGCCAACAAATTAGTCTTTAGTAAATTGCAAAATGTACTGGGCGGACGCCTTAAATTTATGCCTGTGGGCGGCGCTGCATTAGATGTTAATGTCGGCGGTTTTTTCCATAGCATTGGCGTACCTATTTTATGTGGTTATGGCATGACAGAAACCTGCGCTACAGTAACCTGTAATACGTTAGATAACCGAGTATCGGGGTCAAACGGCAAGCCATTACATGCAATGGAAGTTAAAATTGGCGATAACAACGAAATTCTAATTCGCGGTGAGACGGTAATGCGTGGTTATTATAATCGCCCACAAGATACCGCAGAAGCTTTTGAAGAGGGTTGGTTAAAAACCGGTGATGCCGGCATGCTAGATGCTGAAGGTAACTTATATATTACCGATCGCATTAAAGAGTTAATGAAAACCTCAAACGGTAAGTATATTGCGCCGCAACGGGTTGAAGGTAAGGTCAGCTGTTGTCCGTTCATCGAGCAAGTGGCTATTGTCGCAGATGCGCGCAACTATGTTTCTGCTTTGATCGTACCTGCATTTGAGTCGTTAGATGCGTGGGCAAAACAGAAAGGTATTACTTACGAGTCGCCGCTGGAATTACTGCGTCACTCTCATGTGATTGAGCATTTTGAGCAACGTTTAAAAGAGCTACAACATGAATTGGCTGGGTTTGAAAAAATTAAAAAATTCACCTTACTACCGGAAGCATTCTCGACTGAGTCAGGGTTAATCACCCCAACCATGAAGTTGCGTCGTAAGAATATTTATACTAAATATGACCGTGAAATTAATGCGATGTACGCTCGCTAGTACGGATTAAATCAGTACGGCAGTACGAATAAGTTACTGGTTTACATTTATTTCAAAAGGGAGCTGATAGCTCCCTTTTTTTGTGGCCATTATTTATAGGTGACTCAAACACGAAGGTCGCTTAAGCTATCGGCTGCCGAGTTTAAATCCGCTGGTTATAACAGCTTAAAAACAATAATAATAAAAGGACTTACCTGTGTCTGATACTCAATTTACCCTGAATCTTACGCCACGTTTTTGCGAAACCGATGCCTTAGGCCATATCAATAACACAGTGATCCCAGTGTGGTTTGAAGCGGCGCGTGAGCCGATTTTTGAGATTGTGAATCCCGGCCAAGATTTGTCGAAATGGAACATGATTATTGCTGGTTTTACGATAGCTTTTAACGCACCGACTTTTTATGGTGCTGAAGTAACGGTAAAAACCTATGTGAGCCGAGTGGGTAACAGCAGTTTTGAAATAGCTCAAAGCTGTTGGCAAAATGGTCGCCAAACAGCAGAGGCCAAAACCACTATGGTGCATTACGATTATCAAGCAGAAAAGAGTAAGCCGTTAACTGATGCAGTAAAAAGCCAACTAGCGCAACTAACTGGCCCTGCAGAGTAATCTAGCTTATAAGCTATTCGCCATGCTGCTCTAATGCTGCTAATAATTCAGCAGTCAGAGTGGCTTTTTGGCCAGTTTTAAAGTTAAACATCACCACTTTTGCGCTGCCTGTAGTGGTAATCGCTTGTTGGGCTTTACTAAAAACACGGTAATGCATCATAAAGCGGTCTTGTTTAATATCGCTGATAGTGATGCCAACCAGTAGCGTGTCAGGAAAGGTCACTGGGCGCTTAAATTTCGCTTGAGTTTCACTAAGCACTGGGCCCACCGAGGTTTTTTTCAATTCATCCATCATGTTTATTTGACTGAAAAATTCAATTCTTGCGGTTTCAAAATAGCGAAAATACACCGCATTATTGACGTGATTAAGAGCATCCATTTCTCCCCATGCCACAGGGATTTCAGTAATAATTGAGTTTTGCGCGATAAACTGTTCCATAACACCACTTTATTTAAACGTTCGTTTGAATTTTGTGCAGCATATCAGTCGCTAACAAATTCAACAACCTCGGCTAATTCTTTGCTATCGATTTGCCAATATGCTTTGATGATTAATAATGATGTCATTGCTAGGGAACGCGCAGAACTTGAAATCCTTAAACTATGCTCGCTTGCAGCAGCTAATCAGCGAACCCATAAATAGTTGGCGCGCCTTGCCAGGCGCTATTATCACCTACTTTAAAACCGTTATCGGCAAGCTCACCGTGGCGCAAAAGCTATACTTTATTGCGTTTCTGCTGATGCTGGTTTTTGATGGTTTCACCTTAGTGGCTATCATTGCCATGATTGCGATGATGGTCGAGTTTTGGCCACTATTTACTAAAACCTGGCATAGTTTGGCCGGCAAAGCCTTTTTATTATTATTTTATGCGGTGATAGCTAACTTTTCACTAGTATGGGCTGGTACCGTGGTGAATGAAGTCACCGGTATTTCGGCTCAGCACTTAGCTTATACCCACAATTTAGTGGTGCTGCTGTATATGCCTGTGTGGTTTGTGGTGATCAGTGGCATCGCTTTAATGCTGCTTCAGTTTGCTATCCCACTATATTTTGTATTCCGACCATTTTTTAAATTGGTTGGTGTGAAAGCGATTAGCTTTACCAACAGCGAGCATTACCGTAAACGGACTATTTTGTTACGGGTGATCCTGGCTTATATCGTGCTGACCAATATCTTGCTGCTGGGAGATTTTGAACACAGTTTTGATAGCATTGACCCCAAGGCCAGAATGGCGAGCTTATTAAAAGAAGAAGCCAGTGTGCAGGGAAGAAATGTTGTTAAAGCGCCAGAGCCTACAACGCAAGAGCCAATTTCTGCAAAGCCAATCGCTGAAGAGAAAATCCCCCAAGAGCTTGAACAGCTGGTTAAAGATATGACGGGTAATTCTATCGCTGAAATTAACCAGGGTAATTTAGCGCCAGCGGATATTACTGCAGATTTAGCAGAGCCTACCTCTGAACAATCAACACCTGAACAAGTTGGCTTTGAAGAAGTTGAATCTGAAAAGACTAAGCAGCTGATTGAAGATATTACCGGAGAATCAACCGAAGATATTGAGGCCGCTGATTCATTTAATATTAACTTTAGCGATGAAAATACTGAGCGCCGTTATGACTTAGTGCGTGAAGCTTACCGAGTGTTGGTAAGAAGCATGGTAGCAGGCTTTGTGTATTATTTTGAAGCTGACCAATTTTCTCGTTGTGAGCACATTAAAGACAGTAAAGTGGTTGAGCTTAATGACTATGAAATTTTAGAGATTAGCGCTGATAAAGAGAAAGGTAAATACGGCTACACATTTACAGTTAAGCAGTGTATTTCTCCTGCGTTTCCAGCGTCTTATTATTCGGCCCAATAAGTGGTTTTGCAAATTTGAAGGCTGGTTTTAGATAGCTTATTTTGTAAGACGTAAGCCATAAAAAACGACCATCAAGGTCGTTTTTTATGGTCGTTAATCATGCTTAATCAATGGTTAACTCAGCAAAGCTTTTGATTTGCGCAAACTTAGCCGTTTTTTGGTTTTCAAAACGCACCATATGGCGGGTATGTAGACCTGCTGCTTCAGCGGCTTTTAGCTCTTCTACCACATCAGAGATAAACAATACCTGCTTAGGGCTCAAGCTGATGGTATTTAAGATATTGCAGTAGGCCTGCTTATCTAATTTGTTACCGGTACGGGTATCAAAATGGCCACTAAATTTAGGGGTTAAATCACCCGCATCGCTGTGGCTAAATAATAGTTTTTGCGCTTCAGCAGAGCCTGACGAAAAGCTATAAAGACGAATATTGCTCGCTTCTAAGCCTGGCATGGCATCAATAAAATCTGGATAGATATGGCCTGTAAACTCGTTAGCGGCATAACCTTGCTTCCAAATTAACCCTTGTAAGGTTTTTAATGGCGTAGCTTTGCGGTCTTCATCAATCCATTGAGAGAGGATTTCAGTAACGCGTTCAATTGAAGCGTCTGCTTCTAATGCTAAGTCGCGTACATCACTGATACAGTATTCAACTAGCGGGTTATGTTGATTTTGCGCTAGAAAATCACCCATAGCCTTTTTTGAATAAGGAAATAGTACATCTTGAATAAAATCTAGATCAGTGGTGGTGCCCGCTGTATCTACGATAATCGCTCTAATACCCATAATGAATATGTACTCCAATCCTTAAGTTTGCCTGCTGAAGATCCTAAGCTTTATTGGGGCTATTGGCTAGTCCAAATAACAACTTGTGGCGCAGTAACGCACAAATCAGTCGGCAGTATTTATATTTTTGCTAGCTACGCAGATGAAAACAGCCAATATTCAACAATCTTACTGTAGAAAAGGTGAGAATGTTAACAACATTAGGTATGATGAATTCAGTTACTTAGCTAAAAACATCATCATCTTAAAAGGCTATTACTATGATCTCAAAATGGGCAAAACGATTTTTCCAAATGGCAGAACTGGTAGGCTCTTGGAGTAAAGATCCCTCTACCCAAGTGGGCGCGGTGATCACCAAGCATAACCGTATAGTGTCTGTTGGCTTTAATGGTTATCCCCATGGTATTTCTGACAGTGCAGAAACCGATGACCGTGATATGAAGCTACTTAAAACCCTGCATGCGGAAGAAAATGCCATTTTATTTGCTAAGCGAGATTTAGATGGTTGTGATATTTGGGTGACCCATTTTCCTTGCCCTAACTGTGCTGCCAAGATTATCCAAACCGGGATAACCGGGGTGTTCTGCCCAGAGCAAAGCACAGACTTTTTGTCTCGCTGGGGCGACAAGATTAAAATTAGCCAAGATATGTTTTTACAAGCTGGGGTTAAAGTGAACTGGTTACCGATAAACGAACTTAGCGACGATTAACCTTACTGTAACTAATACGCTGAAGAAGTCGCCTTATTGGCGACTTTTTTGTGGTTGATTTTCGGGTTATAGCTTGCGTCATTTTATTTCACTGCTGTACTCATTCACCCCCTAGCTAAGTTTTTCACAACTTACTAATACTTAAAAAGTATAAAAATCAGTATTGTTATTACTCGCTCAATTAGATTTTATTCAATTATATTTTTATCAATTAGATTTATCTCATGAATATGATCAAGGTCAAATTAATGTCTACCTATTTTAAGTAACATCTTTAACAAGGCATTAAAGATTTGGTTTGTCTTGATTGATAAAAAGAACTAAAGAAAAATTGATGAGGTAGTAATGATGAACAAAAAAATAGCGATGACAGTAGCCTTAGTGGCAATGTGCATGATTGGCGGCAGTTTTGCAGCTGATGGCGGCAACCCTAAAAAGGGTAAACATCTGTATAAAAAACAATGTAAAGCTTGCCATAGTGTCGGCACCGAAGGCCCTGAGTTAACCCCAATGGCAAAAACCATGAGCCAGTGGGACAGATTTTTCAAGCGCGATCAACATAAGGCTAAGCCTGAAGTATTCAAAGCCCTATCAGAAAAAGATCTGAAAGATATTCAGCAGTTTTTATATGACCACGCAGCGGACTCTGATCAGCCACAAACCTGCGGCTAGCGGAAATCGTGCGTCCTGATGGCGGCTTAGACTTAATGCAAAAGTCAGAATAAGCCAGCAACACCATCAGTTAATCCAGATAAAAAGCAGAAAAATTGAGTTTATCGCTCAGGGATTTCTGCAGCCAAAATTTAGCCTAAACCTATGTATTTGGATGGTTTAGGCAAAATAAAAGGAAGCCAAATTATGCGTACCTTAATATCAATACTCGTTGCCAATGCATTAGCGTTTAGTGGTGCGGCCATGGCCGCAGCACCGTCATCAGCCAATGATGATGCTCAAAAAATGGCAGAGCTAAAACAGCAATTAACCGAAATAACCGAAGAGCTTGACGATCTTAATTCACGGGTGGATAAAACTGAGCGCCATAGCGCCTTAGATAGATTAACTATCACAGGTGACTTTAGAACCAAAGTGCATTCATTACACTATCAAGATGTGACTTGGAATCCTGCCATTAATGTTAATTTTTCAGATTTTGGCGCCAAAGCCATGTCAGGAGCATTTGGCGACCCTACTAGCGCTGACTCACCACTTGGGCAAATGATGGCGACCAATCCTGCTTTAGCTCAAGCATTTCAAAGTGGCCAATTACAAGGTGTTATGCCCTATGTACTCGCGCCTAAAACAGTTCAAGACATCGACAATGACTTACTTTATACCACTCGTTTACGCTTAAATATGAAAGCTAAAGTGTGGGATAACGTCAGCTTTGCGGGTCGTTTATCTATGTATAAAAACTGGGGCGATTCAACTGGCACACAAGTGTTTGATTCATGGCGCTCATTCACCATGGATGGCACCAGTAGTGGCAATACCAGTGGTGATTGGCTCAGAGTGGAAAGAGCCTATTTTGACTGGCGTAATATAGGTGGCAGTCAAACTTACCTGTCAATTGGTCGTCGTCCATCAACTTACGGCCCACCAAGTCATTACCGTGAAAACGAAATGCGTGGCGGTACCCCATCTGGTCATTTAGTTAACTTTAACTTTGACGGCGCCACTTTAGGTTACAAACTCGGTGAAATTACTGGTATTGATGGCCAAGTGGTGCGCTTTTGCTATGGCCAAGGTTTTGAGTCTCAGTGGGGCAATGGCGAAATGTTTGGCGATATCGTCACCAAAGATACCCATTTAGGCGGCTTTAATATTGATGCCATTAACGATGGTAACCACTTCTTACAGTTAACCTTATTTGGCGCCAAAGATGTTAATGATGGCTTCAAAGGCACCATGGCATTTCCAACTCAGTTGGCAGGTATATTTGCGCCAACCATGTATCAAGATATGCAAAAGTTCGACAACTTTAACTTTGTCACCCGCGTACAACCCAGTGGCGTGATTGGTGATATGTACTTAGGTGGTTTGGGTTATGCCTATGAAAGTGATGAAGACTTTAAAGCCTTTGCTTCATTAGGCTGGACTCGCGCTGAGCCAAATGGCAACAGCGGTATGTTTGGTGGCATGTTATCTGATGCCGTTTTTGAAGCGCAGCTTAACAGCACCGGTACTGAAATCATTATGATGCCAACGGTTGCTGATGATGCCTCAACAAAAGACGGCTATGGTATTTATGTTGGTTTCCAAATGCCTGCACCAATGGGTAAATTTGGCCTTGAATATAACTATGGCTCTGAATACTGGACGCCGTTCACCCAAGCTCAAGATGACCCAATTGGCAGCAAATTAGCGACTCGTGGCCATGTTGCTGAAGCCTATTACATCTTTGATATCAATCCTAAAATGTTTATCAAGGTCGCAGGGCTGTATTACGACTATGAATATACCGGTAGTGGCACTCCAGTGGGCGCACCGCAAAAAATTGATGATGTGATTGCAGGCTCTGCCTATTCCATGTTGCCTGTTGTTGATACTGCTTATGATGTAAATGCATCATTAACAGTTAATTTCTAAACATGGTGCCCCTGCGTGGCAGGGGCTAGGAGTGCTATATGAAAACCATGAAATTAGTAGTCGCATTAGCCTTTTGCAGTCAGATGGCCTATGCAGAATTTGATCATAAAGAAGTGATTGAGGGGCCGTTTACCCAAGGCTCTGACGTCACTGAGCAATGTATTGAATGCCATGAAGACCATGCGAAAGAGTTTATGAAATCTTCCCATTGGACTTGGGAGTTAGAGCAAGAATTACCAGGCCGCACTGTGAAGCGCGGTAAAAAAAATAGTATCAATAATTTTTGTGTCTCCATTAGTGGTAACGAGCCGCGCTGCACCAGTTGTCATGCGGGTTATGGCTGGAAAGACAACAGCTTTGACTTTACTGATATGACTAAAGTGGATTGTTTAGTGTGCCATGACACCACAGGAACTTATATCAAAGAGCCTGCAGGCGCGGGTGAAGCGATGGCGAAAGTGAATCTTGAGCGGGTAGCACAAAATGTCGGCCAACCGGTTCGAGATAACTGCGGTACTTGCCATTTTTATGGTGGCGGTGGTGACGCGGTGAAGCATGGGGATTTAGACTCTTCCATGTCATATCCTGAAAAAGATACCGATGTGCATATGGACACTGACGGCAATGACTTCCAATGCCAAACCTGTCATACCACTGCAAGTCATCAAATCTCTGGCAATGCCATGGGCGTGTCACCGGGGGGAGAAAACCCCATTGGTTGTGAAAACTGCCATGACAGTGCGCCCCATGACAAGAAAAAGCTTAATACTCATACTGCTGCGGTCGCCTGTCAAACCTGTCACATCCCATTTTTTGCTCGTAATGAGCCAACAAAAATGCGCTGGGACTGGTCAACAGCAGGGCAAGAGTTAACTGAAACCAAAGACAAAAACGGCAAAAAAACCTTTATGAATAAGAAAGGGAGTTTTGAATGGCAAAAAATGGTGCCGCCGCAATATGCTTGGTTTAACGGTAAAGCTGATGCCTATATGGCGGGTGATAAAATTGATCCAGCTCAGGTGATAAAACTCACTTATCCTTTGGGTGATATCAATGACAGCAAAGCCAAAATCTACCCGTTTAAAGTCCATACTGGTAAACAGATATTCGACAGCAAATTGAATATTTTAATTACCCCTAAAGTGTTTGGTAAAAATGGCTATTGGGACAAGTTCGATTGGGACTTAGCATCAAAACTTGGCATGGAAGCTAATACCACCATGAAAGACAAAGGCCTCAGTTATAGCGGTGAACATGGCTTTGTGGAAACTGAAATGTGGTGGCGTATCAATCACATGGTTTCACCTAAAGAGCAAGCCCTACAATGTAGCGATTGCCATAACAAAGGTCAGCGCCTTGATTGGCAAGCATTAGGTTATGACGGCGACCCAATGAAGAATAAAAAGGGCAAACGTCACCCAACTGATTAAGGTTATTGGTTTAATCAAAATCGTTTAAATTTGAACCTTGTTTACAGTGATTAAAAAGTGCTTAGCCCGAAAAGGTTAAGCACTTTTTTGTTGTTACGCTTGAGTCAAAGGAAATACTCGCGGCGGGTCGAGATTGAGCTGACTCAATAGTCGCAAGTTAAAGCAAGGCTTTATTGATGCACTAACACGCCGTTTTTAACCACATCCTTACAAGGATTCACCCCATAAGAGTAGGCCAGTTGCGCTGGAGTGCTGATATCCCATAAGCAGAAATCAGCTGTCATGCCGGCGGCTAAACTGCCGACATTGGCTTCAATACCTAAAGCTTTGGCGGCATTAATGGTCACGCCTTTTAAGGCTTCCTCTGGAGTCAGCTTAAATAAGGTGCAGGCCATGTTGAGCATTAATAAGGTTGAGCAAATCGGCGATGAGCCCGGATTAAAATCACTGGCGACCACCATAGGTACATTATGTTTGCGTAACAGATCTATTGGCGGCATTTGGGTTTCACGTAAAAAGTAATACGCGCCGGGTAACAAGGTTGCGCAGGTACCATGTTCACTGAGCGCGATAACCCCTGCTTCATCAAGGTATTCAATATGATCGACTGATTTAGCCCCCATTCTTGCCGCCATAGCGGAGCCGCCTAAGTTAGATAATTGCTCAGCGTGGAGTTTGATATCTAAACCGGCCTGTTTGGCGGCGGTTAATACTCGCTCGGTTTGCTCAAGGTTAAAGGCAATGTTTTCACAAAAACCATCCACTGCATCGGCAAGGTTTTGCTCGATAACCGCAGGCAGCATGTCGTTAATCACCATATCAATATAGGCATCACTTCGTGCGGTGCTGTTTGCAGTGTCTTTATATTCCTCAGGTATCGCATGAGCGCCTAAGAAAGTGGTTTTAACATCAACATGATGATTACGGCCAAGTTCGCGGGCCACTTTAAGGATTTTGACTTCGGTTTGGGTATCCAAACCATAGCCTGATTTAATCTCGACCGTGGTGACGCCTTCTTTGGCTAAGGCGTTTAATCTTTGTCTGCCAAGTTCAAATAGCTCGGCTTCGTCAGCTTCACGACACGCTTTTACGGTTGAAATAATCCCACCGCCAGCGCGGGCGATATCTTCATAGCTGGCGCCTTTGAGGCGCATTTCAAATTCGTTAGCGCGATTGCCAGCAAAAATTAAATGGGTGTGGGCATCAATCAGCCCTGGGGTGATCCAGCCGCCTTTGCCGCGATAGATGGGCATTTCAAATACATCAAATTCAGGCATTTCTTTACGCGGGCCCATCCAAGCAATTTTACCGTCTTTTACTGCAATGGCGGCATCGGTTATTGCGCCATAAGCGACTGAACTGCTTGGATCCATTGTTGCAATATTGACATCAATCCACACATGATCCCACGACATAACCGCTCCTGAAAATACTCATTTTTTAGACTTTATCACAAAACAGTACTTGTTTTAACTTGTATATACAAGGTAAGGTTGTTGGTAGATTTTTAATCACATCAAGGGCTGGGCGAAATCCGTGTTGGCTAAATTTGCACAAATAAAGCAATCCATTCTGGCTCGTATCGAAGCGGGTGAGTGGCAAGAAAATGATCAAGTGCCATCAGAAAATCAACTTGCTGAGTTGTTTTCTTGTAGTCGCATGACAGCAAGAAGAGCATTGACTGAGCTGGTGGAGGCTGGGGTGTTAGAGCGCACTCAAGGTATTGGTACTTTTGTGGCGGGGATTAAATCGCAGTCATCATTATTGGCCATTCGAAACATTGCCGATGAAATTAAAGACCGTGGTCATGGCTACAGTGTTAAGCAGCTTAAGTTAACCCAAATTGCTGCCACAAGACCCGTTGCGGTGGCCTTAGGATTAGAAATTGGCGACCTTGTGTATTACTCGGTATTGCTGCACTGCGAGCAAGATGCGCCATTACAGGTCGAAGAGCGCTTTGTGAATCCAGAATTAGTGCCTGACTACTTACTGCAAGACTTTACCCAATTAACCCCCCATGAATATTTATCCAAGGTGGCGCCTTTAACCGAAGCCCGTCATCGCATCGAAGCCATTATTGCCAGCGAGCAAATGCAGCAATTATTAAATATTGAGCCAACAGAGCCTTGCTTACAAATTTTGCGTCGCACTTGGTCACGCAAAGGCGTGGTGAGCTTTGCGCGCTTGGTTCACCCCGGCAGTAAATTTAGTTTAGGGGGCCATTTAACCTTTAACAGTTAACTGCTTCTAAACAGAACATCATTAAAAAAACCTAAAAATATTAGACATCAAGCTGACAATGTTAGTTGAAGAGGAAAATATGGATAACACCATTAGTAAAAGACACGACCCTAGCCGCCGCATTATTGCCCCTCATGGCAGTCAATTGAGTTGTAAAAGCTGGATGACAGAAGCGCCAATGCGGATGTTAATGAACAATCTGCATCCTGATGTAGCCGAGCGCCCTGAAGATTTAGTGGTTTATGGCGGTATTGGCCGCGCGGCGCGTGATTGGCAGTGTTACGACAAAATAATTGAAGTACTGCAACGTCTAGAAGATGACGAAACCTTGATGGTGCAGTCAGGTAAACCTGTGGGGGTATTCAAAACCCACACTAATGCGCCGCGGGTGATTATTGCTAACTCTAACCTAGTGCCACATTGGGCTAACTGGGAACACTTTAATGAGCTGGATAAAAAAGGTTTGGCGATGTACGGCCAAATGACCGCCGGTTCGTGGATTTATATTGGCTCCCAAGGCATTGTTCAGGGCACTTATGAAACCTTTGTCGCCATGGCCAAGCAGCACTTTGGGGGCTCATCTGCGGGTAAGTGGATTCTAACTGGTGGACTGGGCGGCATGGGCGGCGCGCAGCCTTTAGCCGGCACTATGGCGGGTTATTCAGTATTAACCTGTGAAGTAGATGAAACTCGCATTGATTTTCGTCTGCGCACTCAATATGTCGATAAGAAAGCCACCTCATTAGATGAAGCATTAGCGATGATTGATGAGGCTAATGCCTCTGGTAAGCCTGTGTCCGTTGGCCTATTGGGTAACGCTGCCGATATTTTTGCTGAGTTAGTTGAGCGTGGTATTACCCCAGATGTGGTGACCGATCAAACTTCTGCCCATGATCCATTAAACGGTTATTTACCTCAAGGCTGGACATTAGAGCAAGCTGCTGAAATGCGTAAAACTGACGAAGCGGCAGTGGTTAAAGCGGCTAAGCAGTCAATGGCGGTGCAAGTTAGAGCCATGCTGGCGCTGCAAGCGGCAGGGGCGGCCACAACAGATTATGGTAATAACATTCGTCAAATGGCCTTCGAAGAAGGGGTTGAAAACGCCTTTGATTTCCCCGGTTTTGTGCCAGCTTATGTGCGTCCACTATTTTGTGAAGGTATTGGTCCGTTTCGCTGGGTGGCATTATCGGGCGATCCTGAAGATATTTATAAAACTGATGCCAAGGTCAAAGAGCTTATTCCTGATAACCCTCACTTGCACAACTGGTTAGATATGGCCCGAGAGCGTATCGCCTTCCAAGGTTTACCGTCACGAATTTGTTGGGTGGGATTAAAAGACCGTGCCCGTTTAGCATTAGCGTTTAACGAGATGGTTAAAACGGGCGAGCTATCAGCGCCGATTGTCATTGGCCGTGATCATTTAGATTCAGGCTCAGTTGCCAGTCCTAATCGTGAGACCGAATCCATGCTCGATGGCTCAGATGCGGTTTCTGATTGGCCATTAATGAATGCCTTACTTAATACGGCTAGCGGCGCAACTTGGGTGTCATTGCACCATGGCGGCGGTGTGGGAATGGGCTTTAGTCAGCACTCTGGGGTGGTGATTGTAGCCGATGGTAGTGATGATGCTGCAGTGCGTTTAGGCCGAGTCTTATGGAATGACCCAGCCACAGGCGTGATGCGCCATGCGGATGCTGGATATGAACTTGCGCAACAATGCGCCCAAGAGCAAGGCCTAGATTTGCCAATGCAAGGAGCTAAATAATGACTGCAACACCTTATAAACTGCTGCTAAAACCAGGCACACTGACGTTAGCGCAATTACGCCGTATTAGCCGTGGTGCAGTTCATCTAACCTTGGCAGAAGAAGCGATTCCTGAAATTAATACCAGTGCCGCGATAGTGCAACAAGTATTAGATGAAGGCCGAACTGTATATGGCATTAATACTGGCTTTGGCTTATTAGCTAACACCAAAATTGCCCCTGAGGATTTGCAGTTATTGCAACGCTCAATCGTGTTGTCACACGCTGCGGGCACGGGGCAATACATGCAAGATGCCACTGTGCGTTTAATGATGGTACTAAAGATTAACTCATTAAGCCGCGGCTTTTCAGGTATTCGCTTAGAGGTGATTAACTTTCTTATTCAGTTGGTTAATGCCGGTGTTTATCCCTGTATTCCAGAAAAAGGCTCAGTGGGCGCATCGGGTGATTTAGCCCCGCTATCGCACATGTGTTTGCCTATGTTGGCAGAAGGTGAGATGAGCTACCAAGGTCAAATCATTACAGCAGCAGAAGGGCTTGAAATTGCAGGGCTTAAACCAATAGAACTGGCTGCAAAAGAAGGTTTAGCACTGCTTAATGGCACCCAAGCGTCAACCGCTCTAGCCCTTGAAGGTTTATTCCATGCTGAAGATTTATTTGCTGCAAGTTCAGTTATTGGTGCCATGAGTGTTGAAGCGGCTATGGGCAGTCGTAGCCCGTTTGATGCCCGTATTCACGCGGCTCGTGGCCAACAAGGTCAAATTGATTCAGCGGCTATCTTCCGTCACTTGCTAGCTGATGAGTCTGAGATCAGCCAAAGCCATGTTGATTGTGAAAAAGTGCAAGATCCATATTCTTTGCGCTGTCAGCCACAGGTGTTGGGGGCATGTTTAACCCAAATTCGCCATGCTGGTGAAGTGTTAGGGGTTGAAGCTAATGGTGTGACCGATAACCCACTGGTATTTCAAGACACCGGCGATATTATCTCTGGTGGTAACTTCCATGCTGAACCTGTTGCTATGGCGGCAGATAACCTTGCCATTGCTATTGCTGAGTTAGGCTCAATTGCCGAGCGCCGCATAGCATTGTTGATTGACTCTAGCTTATCGAAATTACCGCCATTTTTAGTGAAAAATGGTGGGGTGAACTCAGGCTTTATGATTGCACAGGTGACGGCGGCGGCATTGGCATCTGAAAACAAAACCTTTGCGCATCCAGCTTCTGTGGATAGTTTACCGACCTCAGCGAATCAGGAAGATCATGTCTCGATGGCAACTTTTGCAGCTCGTCGGTTACGTGATATGTCTGAAAATACCCGTGGGGTGTTAGCGATTGAGCTATTAGCTGCGGCGCAAGGGTTAGATTTTCGCACTCCATTACAACCCAGTGATGCGGTAGTGAAAGCCAAAGCCGAGCTGCGTGAAGTGGTTGCGTATTACGATAAAGACCGCTTTTTTGCGCCGGATATCGAAGCGGCGACAGATTTACTCTATAGCGCCAGCTTCAATACTTACTTACCTGCGGGTATGTTAGTGAGCTTTTAGGGGGTAGCGAGTTAGCAGCTTGAAACAAAAGGCTTGAACAAAAAGACTCAAAACAAAAAAAGGACCAGCGGGTCCTTTTTCTATTATGAAGATTTTGATAATGCTTACATGGTAAAACCAATGGAGATTATTGCCGCTTCGGCACTGGTGTCGTAACCCGCGCCGATGACAAAGCTATCAAACACTGTGTAGCGCACGCCAACTTCAGCGCCCCAGTCTTTATCACGGTTAGATTCCCAGCGCGGCTTGCCGTTAACTTCGCGGGTGGAAATATTGTTGGTGTAGTTTTGTTCGTTTATAAAAACCGTGGCGCCGCCATAGAGATTAAAATTTTCAGTTAGGCTATAGCTTAACCCAAAGCGCCACATGTATTCTTCGGCATAAGCTTCAGCCGGCTCTGGTACATCAAGGTCGTATTTATCACCCCAAGCATAACCAATATAATAGCCCCAGTCGGCGTAATCAGGGTCAAAATGTTTCATGGCAAGGGTGATACCAAACATATCGCCGCGGCTATCGATAAAATCCACTAACAAGGCAGTCGAAGGCTTAAACTTTTGTTCATCCGTTTCTGCGCGGGCGTTACTGCTAACCGAGAGAATGCTCAGTGTTAGGATGACTGCTAGCCAAGTGTGTTTCATAGGAACCTCAATTCGTTTTAATGTTACCAATGGTAAGTGAAGGGAGCTCTAGGTCAATTAATGTGCTCAACTTTGCAACCAATATCATGAGTTTACTTTGGTATGCTGTCGCCTTGTTTGAATGCGGTGGTGATTTGATGGCGAACTTGTTATCAAATTGAAAGCGGGTTAATTAATCGATAAATATGCTATTTTGGATCGTTCTCAATAAGTCTTTGTTCTCTATAATGGCTTTGGATGTTGTAAACCTAGTCTTTCAATCAGTATAAATGTGTAAGGAATTAATGCGTGGATAACGAGTTACGTGATGATATTGCCAGTTGGTTGCTTGATATTGGGGTGAATAGTCAGCCCTCTGACAGTGTAGCAACATCAATATTACTGATGGTGAGCTTTATTGTGGCAACTATCGCTTATTACATTACCAAAAAGGTATTTGTAAAAGCGGTTAATGCGATGATCCGTAAATCGACCGTGACTTGGGATGATATTTTCATGCGCTATGGCGTATTGGAAAAATTGTCCTTGTTAGTGCCAATCATGACCTTGGACTTACTGATCCCGATTATTTTAACCCATCAACAGTTGCTTGGCTCAGTCATTGACCGTGGCCTAAGCGTGCTGGTGGTCATTTTTGTTATTCGGGCGATTTACGCCTGTTTAGATGCGGTAAATGAAATTGCTGATGTCAGGCTGATTAGTCGCCGCTTACCGGTTAAAAGCTTCGTACAACTATTTAAACTATTTTTATTCTTTGTTGGTTTTATTATTGGCATATCAGTGATTGCAGATGAGTCGCCAATTTACTTTTTAAGTGGTTTAGGTGTTGCCACCGGTTTAGTGATGTTGGTGTTTAGGGACACCATTTTAGGCTTTGTTGCTGGGATTCAATTAGCTGCTAACCGTATGGTGAGTAAAGGCGATTGGATTCAAATGGACAAATATGGCGCTGATGGTGCTGTAGATGAGGTATCACTCAATACCGTAAAAGTACGTAACTGGGACAATACCATCACCATGATCCCAGCTTATGCGCTGGTATCAGACGCCTTTAAAAACTGGCGCGGTATGTCAGAAAAGGGCGGCCGCCGAATTAAGCGTTCAATTAATCTTGATGTTAATAGTATCCACTTTCTGACAGAAGACGATATTACTCGGTTGTCGAAAGTGAATTACCTTAAAGATTACTTCCCTAAAGTATGCTCAGAAATTTCCCATGCCAATGAGCAGGTTAGTGATATTGATATGCCGGTTAATGGCAGACGCTTAACCAATGTGGGGACGTTTAGAGCTTATTTAGATGCCTATTTACGTCAAAATAATAAGCTACACAAAGACATGACTCTGATGGTGCGCCAACTTGCGCCAACGCCAGAAGGTCTGCCTATCGAGTTATATGTGTTTACCAATGACGTCCGCTGGGCCTTTTATGAAGGCATTCAAGCAGATATCTTTGATCACGTCTTTGCCATCTTACCTGAATTTGGTTTACGTGCTTTTCAAAGCCCTACTGGGGATGATATTCGTAGCATCAAGCCACACTAGCTTTTTGGCTGCTCATCCGAGGGAATATAGTGCGGGATAACCTTAGGGTGGCGACCGTTAATATTACGGAAAAAATCTAAAATACGATTCATGTCAGTGGCAACATCGCCACTGGGATGCAGCGGTTGATTAATCACAATAGACTTGGTTTTAAAATCTAATCCCACGGTGATTATCGGCACCTTGGCTTTAGTGGCAATATGATAAAAGCCGGCTTTCCAGCGAGTAACCGCGCTTCTGGTTCCTTCGGGGGCCAGCGCCAACTTATATTGGTTATCGTCATTAAATAGCTGCACCACAGCATCGACCATATTG
This sequence comes from Shewanella sp. 10N.286.52.C2, assembly GCF_002874545.1. Lineage (NCBI taxonomy): Bacteria > Pseudomonadati > Pseudomonadota > Gammaproteobacteria > Alteromonadales > Shewanellaceae > Shewanella > Shewanella sp. 10N.286.52.C2. The sequence goes on along the minus strand of NZ_MCTV01000031.1, from coordinate 74,224 downwards.
TTGTTTTTGCGTCGATCCACAGGGCTGCCGCCTAAGGCTTTAAAAAACCAACCCCAAGGGGGAATAAACAGCTGATGTTTGCCTAAAAAGTGAATTTTTACCCCTATAGCAAAGCGGGCGATAATACCGACAATAAAGTCCCAATTACTGGTATGTGGGCCAACCACCATAATGAATTGTTCATCAGCGGCGACCTGGCCGTCTAATTTCCAGCCATTAATGGCCAATAGCCATAAACAAAATTTACTAAACATGCGCTATTTTCCAGTTTATTTCACTCTGATACGCTAGAATCTAACCATAACAGAATGAATTTATATATTAATTTCACAGAATCTCATGTTACAGATATCGCTTATCTCAACATGTTTTATAAGCCAAACCGCAGTTGGGATTAACACGACACAGCATGCTTACTGGGTTATTAATCTAATGCAAAAGTACTAAATCATTGTTATTACTGTGGCACTCGTGTTGGGTAATTTCAACCTTGGTACAAATTAAGGAGAGTGTGTGAAGCACCCGATAATTATTTTATTCGCCGTTATTTTTGGTGGTTTTACTACTATGTTAGCGGCAGAAGATAAACCAACAGCGACTCAAACCGCCTCAGATGTTGCACTCAAACAAGCTGAATTAAAAATCGTGCCATTAAAACCTGCTTCAACTGCCAAGGTCGAAGTTGGCGTGATTGAACCCGTTGCCGATTTAAAGGTAGAGCCAAGCCCTTCAGATAGCTCACCTAAAACCACGAATACAGCAGATATTGCAGCAGAGCAGCTAGTTAGTGCCGTTACCGACACCTTAACTTCAGCGCCGGCTGAGGCTGAGGTTGAGGCTGAGACTGAGACTGAACCTGATGCCGTCAGCGCAGTTGTCTCACTTGAACAACAATCCGTGTCACTAGACGAAGTTAATACCAATAGTGCTATACCTACAGATAGAATTAGAGCAGTGATTTCACAGCAAGAACAAGCCTGGAATAGCGGCGATATTGATGCCTACATGCAAGGCTATTGGCAAAGTGACAATTTACGTTTTGTGTCTAATGGTAAGTTTAGCTACGGTTGGGATGTAATTCTTGCTAGCTATAAAAAAAGTTATCCTGATTCAGCGCGCATGGGCAAACTGTCGTTCAATGTGAAAGAGATTAAAATGCTCAGCAACTACGCCGCATTGGTTGTGGGTCGTTGGCAATTAGAACGTACAAAAGACAAACCTAATGGTGTGTTCACCCTACTGATAGAGCGTATTGATGATAAGTGGGTGATAACCCATGATCATTCATCTGATTAATTGCTTGGCTGCGAATAGATTAATTCGGACTTAGGGTGTTATAACAAAATGCTGTTGCCCTAAGTTTCGAGCTTTGCCGTCATAACGCACTTCATAAAAGTCGATGTTGCCGTTTTTATCTCGCATTACCACACTGGTTGAGCGGGTGCCATATTCTGGATGGCGAATAAAAATCGACGACAACAGCCTTTCCCACTCAATTTCAATGCCAGTACTAGGTAGGCTGCTATCTTCAGCTTGAGATTCATCACGCATAAATGCCAACATTTGTTCAATATTGGGCTGCTTTTCAGCTAATAGATGCTGCTCTAACGCCTGTAATCCCTTGGCCATTTTCGGCCAGACGTCATCTATAGCGCCATTACTCACAGCATGAAAACCTTTAGTTAATGGCGTGTTCTCAGCAGTGACGCTATTAAAACAGTAAAGTTGCTGCTGTTGCTGATAAACAAGATTAAACGGACTGTAATTAGCGCTGTGTTGGCGTAGCCAATCAAGGCTGACATCTTGGCGAAGATCGAGAGCGTTAACCACCAGTTCGCCGCGACTTCTTAGGCCATCGGCTTGTTGATTGCGAATATTGGTAAGGCCTGCAAAGTGACCTTGTTGATTCACTCCAAGCCAAGTGCCGCCAGCTTGTAGGTCTTTGCCTGCTAATATCGACTGAGATTGAGGTAAACTGCTGTTAGCAACTGTTTGCCAAAAATGGGCTGGATCGGTGGCGCGATGATGAAACTCATCACGATTAGCGCACACAATCAGTGGCCATTGGGGATGCATGTCTACCGCGATAAATAAAATACACATAGGCTTGGTTAAGTCGGCTCAGTTATTCGGTCGATGATAAAACATCATAGCCTGAATAACATGAACCTGACAGTAACCCTCGCTTAATGCGGCGGCTTAATTAGTGGTGATGTTTATGCTCTGTTGGCGCAGCCGCAGATTTATCTGAGGTATTAGCACCATGGGCGTGTCCATGGGCGTGTCCATGGGAGTGATCGTGGTTATGATCATGGTTATGACCGCTAAACTTAATCATTAAGCGACTTAAGAACTTACGTGGTCCTAAGCGCAGTAAGCTAGCACTAAAGATTAATCCCACCACAACTAATCCCGCAATATTAACGTTATTTGGCAAGGTGAGTAACTGGTGCCAATCAACCAGATACTGGTGTGCGAATAACAACGCGACGGCTAATACAGCTGACAATGACAAGCGCATGCTCCAGCTCATTAGCTTTAACTGGCTAAGGCTAAGCACAGGCGCTGCAATAAGTGCAAATGCCACTGCGACATTGCTCCAGCCGCTATAGGCTAATGATAATGCCAGTACTGCCGCGCCTAAATTACAAAAACGCATCGGTAGAAAGACGACTAACAAGATTAATACTTGCAGTGCTGGGTGCTCAAGATGTACCGACGGATGACCAATGAGGTTGGCTAAAATTAAGCTAAGGGCAATCCAGGGCGCGCTGCGATCCACTAAATGTGCAAACCCAAAGCGCCAAGCCGATTGCGGTAAATTCTCGTGGGGATCGGTAAGTTCAACTTTACCCAAGCTGAGTAACGTGCCAATCGCCAACAATGAAATAGCTTGATATATGGCAAACCAAGGCCCCAATAATAGCAAGGTGATCAGCAAGGCTTCAGGGCCCGCTAGACGCTGTAACCAGCGACTGGAGAGGCTACTGTTTTGCGGGGTTAACCCAGCTTTGAAGCGCGCAGTGGCAATTAAGTAACTGGCAATTAATATTGGCGAGATGGTCAGTAACCAAGACATAAACTGATCCGAGCCATGGCTGTGATGGGCGTGTGCGTGGGCATGGCCACCACTGTCCATTAACAATAATACAGTTAGTAATGCGACCCCCAATAAACTGCCAATGCCTGCTTGGTATTGATAGCGACCTTGATGATCTTCTTCGTGTTGTCCGTGGGGCTGATGTAGCACCACATGCAAAATTGATCCGGTAACAAAGGCTTGTAAATAAACGGTATTATCTAAGCTGAGGCTATCGAGTAGTTGCTCGCCAGCAAAGTAACCCAAGCCTGTGAGTACCATCATCGCAGCTAATACCGCACTGGCCCAGCGGGTACCAACCTGGGGTTTTAATAGCCACCAAATTGCCACACCAACGGGTAAGCGATGCATAATCACTCCCAGCGCTAATAAGCTAGAGTTACCCTCTTGTTGGGCTAAAACCATGGCGCCACCATCGGTAATGGTGTGCAGCAATAGTCCGCCAATCCCTAAAGTTAGGGTAACGTTATGGGTAATATCTGAGTAGCGGTGGAAAAGCCGTTCACTGGCTGTGGGACCCCATAAGCCAAGCACCACGAACAGCAAAGTGATAAAACCACCATGTTCAAGGAGTTCAGGCAAAATATGGATAAGCACCAACCCGCCTAATGAGACGAAGATAAATCCATCTAAGCCTTTTTGTAGCCCACTGCCTGATGAGAAGTAGCGATAAAAAAGCGGTCCGAATAAAAGTGCAATACAACTAGCAGCTAGATAGAGCATGGGATCCAAAGAATCAATGAAACGGAAAAAACACCGCAGTATATCGCAGTCTTTCAATTAACTTAATACTTGCTTTGCTTGATTATCACTCATGATGACAATTTACACGGTAAAGATAGCCTTCAGCGTTGCAAGATAGAGCGAAAGTCACGGTTATTTCTGCCAAATGACTGTATTAAGTATACAATAGTAGTTCATTGTTAATAATTAATAGAACTAATGTAATGGACATCTTTTCTGCTGCAGTCATGCTTTTCCTGATTATGGACCCTTTGGGCAACTTGCCTATTTTTGCTTCAATTTTGCGACATATTGAACCCAAAAAACGCCGCCGAGTGCTTATTCGTGAATTATTGTTTGCGCTGGCAATCATGTTGCTGTTCTTATTTGCCGGCGAGGTGATCCTTAATTTTCTTAGCCTGCGTCAAGAGTCAGTGAGTATTGCAGGCGGGATTATTTTGTTCTTAATTGCCATTAGGATGATTTTCCCACAACCGGGCGGCGTGGTAGGTTTAGCCGCCGGTGAAGAGCCATTTATTGTTCCTATGGCTATACCGTTAATGGCTGGGCCATCAGTGTTAGCTGCATTAATATTATTGGCGCACAGTGACAGTAGCAGAATGATGGATTGGACTATTGCCTTAGTGGCGGCTTGGGGTGTGAGCGCAGTTATCTTACTATTCTATAAAGTCTTTACTCGCATATTAGGCGAAAAAGGCTTAACCGCAGTCGAGCGTCTAATGGGTATGGTGCTGGTAATGATTTCGGTGCAAATGTTCTTAGACGGGGTGTCGAGCTATTTAAAAACTGCCGGCTAATCAGCTCATGTCAGGCATCGCTATAGTCAACAAGGCCGCTTAATGCGGCCTTTTGGTTTTCTACGCAATATTCTCTACCTTTCAGTTTATCTTCGATTATTTTTTACTTCTTTAGTTGTATAAAAATCGCTCTAAAAAGTTGTGTAAAGCCGTTTTAGCAACTTTACTTAATATTACTCTTTGATTCATCTTCGTTGTTTGGGCGTTCATTATGCGCATTGTATTCGCTATCTTTTTTAGCTGGGTTATTTGGGGCTGTAGCCATAGTAATAGCGCCGAAAACGGCTCTAATCAGACCCAATTAACGCATCAAAATAATACCATTCAATGTGGGGCAATACCTCCTCCTTTAGATATGTCCGGCGTTAAACAGAATTTAATCAAAAGTGGTGAAATAACGACAGATATGAGTGAACAACAGCAACAAGAGATTGTTCGTCGTTATATCGCCAAGCGTAACAATGCATTTAAAAAGTGCAATCAAAGGAAGTAAAGGAGGCACAGGATGCCTATTCAATGGAGTAAAATCTTTACTGGTGCTATGACCATATTGGCAATGACTCTTTTTTCGTTAAACGCCATGGCAGCGCCGAGTCAATACGCTTCTCCTGCAGATGCTGGGGTAATGAATCAGCAACAGATCCAATACTGGTTGATTAAGCGCGGTGAGCTGGCAATTGATGCCAGCGAGGCAGCAAAGCAAGCTGCGGTAGAGAAGTTCACTCGCAAAGCAAGTCATAATTATCTGCCTGCTGAGGTCAAAATACTAAAGCAAATAGCTGCCAAGAATCGATCCCAACGAATAAAAGTCTCACCAGTATCAGCTCCAGCATTGGCTGACGCAGATGTCACCAAAACCGTGAATGTGCTGGCGGTATTGGTCGACTTTCCTGATTTACCCTATAACGCCAATCGTTTAACCAAGTCTGATACGTCAATGTTTTATGACGATTATTCCGTACAACATTATCAAGATTTGCTTTTTTCTCGATCTGGATTTTCTGGACCTAACCGTGAGGTGCTTCAAACGGCTTATCAATATTTTGCTCAAGCCTCTGGTGAGAGTTTTTTCTTTCGTGGTCAGGTTAAAGGCTGGGTAACCGCCAGTAACAATGCTGCTTACTATGGCGCCAATAATTCGGTTTTCAGTGATAATGATATTGCAGTACCTGAATTGGTTATGGAAGCCGTTACTCAGGCCGTTAAAGGGATGAGCGCGACAGAATTAGCTGAATTCGATATTGAAGATCCATTTGATTTTAATAACAACGGCAATGAAAATGAGCCTGATGGCATCATAGACCACATTGTCATATTTCATTCCAGTATTGGTGAAGAGGCGGGCGGCGGCGTGTTAGGCACCGATGCTATTTGGTCGCATCGCTTTTTTGTTGGTGCCAATAGCCAAGGACAAGCTCTTCCTGGCACGTCAATGAAAGTTTATGGCTATACCATTCAGCCTATCGACTCAGGTACCGGGGTCGTTACCCATGAGTTTGGTCATGATTTAGGCCTGCCTGATGAATACGACACTAATCTGGGGGATGGCGCGCCAGTGGGTTACTGGTCGTTAATGGCAAGTGGTACTTGGGTGGGTCAAGCGCAAGCGGGTAATCCTTATATTGCTGGCAGTAAGCCTGCGGGCTTAAGTCCTTATGCCCGTTCATATCTGCAACAACGTTACCAAGGCAAGTGGGTCAATGAGCAAGCCATCGACTTGGCCGATATTACTGCTGAAGGTTTGACTGCTGAGGTTTTTGCAGCAGTTAATGCTGATGCTGTGAATCAATTGTCCATCGTATTACCCAATCCCCCCTTCGCCTTTAAGTCACCTTTAGTTGGCGACTATCAATACCATTCAGGTAAAGGCCATCAACTTACCAATAGTCTGAGTTTCGAGGTAGATTTACCCGCTGACGCACAGATTGAGCTTGTTATGCAGGCACATTGGAGCATAGAAACAGATTATGACTATATGCAATTGTTGATTGATGGCGTAGCCATTGTCGGCAACCATACCAGTGCCAGTAACCCTCTGTTCAACAATGTAGAGCACTATATTTCTGGGGTATCGAGCGATATAGCTGGCGCTTCAGGAACAGATGCTTGGGTTGAACTGGTTTATGACTTGAGCGATTTTTCAGGGCAAAGTGTGCAAGTTGAAATGAGCTATGTAACGGATCAAGCTGTAGGTGACTACGGTATTGTTATTGACCAAATTGAAATTAATCAGCAAGGCGTCAACATTTACCAAGACGGGGCCGAAGAGCAAGGCAAAGTTGATTTAGCGGGTTTTTCAAGGATCGATGATACCTTACCCGGTTTGCCGCAACGCTATATTGTGCAACTGAGAAACCATCAAGGTATTGATGCGGGCTTGCAAAGTGTCGGCTACGAGCCCGGTATTTTATTATGGCTCGAAAATAACAACTATGAAGATAACAATGTCGCCGAGCATGAAGGTTATGGCTTTATTGGGGTTATTGATGCTGACCAGAGTCTAATAACTGGCGGGTCTTCAAGTGTGCAGGTACGTGATGCCAGCTTTAGCTTATATCCTCAGTCAAGCTACGCTAACGATAGCGCTCTAAGTAACTTTAGTTTATTTGATGATAATGCTGATTACTCAGCGCCCCTGCAACCGCAATCAGGCATGGTGTTACCTGAACTGGGCTTAACGATGGAGGTGCAGGCGCAATCGTCAGACAGCTCAAGGGCAATCGTCGAATTTAAACTAAATGGTGTAGTTACTTCAGAGTTTATGGGCGAAAACCAGACAATTGCTGGCGACGATGGATCTCAAAGCAGTAGTGGCGGTAGTTTAGCTGGGGTGTATTTGTTGCTACTGAGCTTACTTCTTGTAAGGCTCTCGACTAAAACATAAGGCCATAAGCTTTATGGTTACTTTACAAATAGCCATGATGTTGCCAACGTATGGTAAACCGCATGGCTTTGTTGGACTAACTTTAACAAGATTGCTTTAGTGTTAAGGCGTTAATTTGCTTAACCGCATAAGGAAGGAAAATTTCGCTAACAATAATGTCTTGGTTGGCTAAGTTAAAGTAACGGCGACGCCCCCAAAGTGAAGAGGTGACAGGTTGGGACAGGCGGGTTGCCAGTTGGGCTAGCTTAGTGCAGCTTTCAAATTCAGCGACCTCTATTTTGCCCGGGACAATATCAGCACTGGTAAACAGTAGTTCACCCAATGGGCGCTTACCTAAGGCTTTAAAGTTGTGTTGATCATTGGCTAGGTTCTCAGGGATTAAGGTGCGTGCAAACACCCAAGGCTCGCCATCAAGGCACAGCAGTACTTCTCTTACCCAAACCTGCTTTTGCTGCGGGCATTCCCCTGCTAATGGTGTAGTAAGTTGTTCGCCAAGGACTTTAACTTCAAAATCGTGGCAACAGCCTTTAAGCTTTTGGGTTAAACTACCGGTAGCGAGTAACCATTCTTTTAGTGCCGATTGCGGCATAGAATTGATTGCATCAGGTGAAAACCACTGGATTGATTCACCATACGGGAAGCTAAGACTGGTCACGTTCATTCAATACTCGTTACAATATACTCAAACGAGTGCAGTTTATCATGACAGAGCAATGGCTGGATAGCCGCTGCTATTAGGCAGATTTAAATAATGGAGTTTGATTAACTATGGCAAAGTACCTATTCGCAGTGTTAGTTGCACTGTTTTTTTTCCCCAATGCGCATAGCGCAGATGACAAAGCCACTGGGAACTTTGCTTACTATGGTTTCGAACCTGACATTGTCACTAACTATATCTCTAACCGCAAAAAACTCGGTTTTGTAAAAATCAGTGTTGAGTTAATGGTTAAAGATCCTAAACAATTGCAGCAGATAGAGCACCATGATCCGTTACTGCGAGCCGCCATCGTTGAAGTGCTAGGAAATCAGCCTGAAGACAAGGTTAAGTCCTTGACCGGAAGAGAGGATATTCGTCGTGCGTGCTTTGAAACGGTTAATCGACTGCTAGAAGCTGAAACGGGTGAACAGTCCGTGGTTAATTTACTGTTTACTAAATACCTATATGATTAATGAACATTTGCATGAAAAACAGTAAAGCTGGCAACAAAACGAACAAGCAAACATCTGCGCCGACTAAGGTGGCAAGCAAAGGCGTCGCTCATACTCAAGTGAAAACACTACACCCGCGAAATAAGCATAATCAAGGTTATGATTTCGAAGGATTAATAAAAAAGTGTCCCAAATTGTCCCACTTTGTCAGACCAAACCCCTACGGTAATCTTTCAATCGACTTCTCAGATCCTGAAGCGGTCAAAAGCCTCAACGCAGCAATTTTATTGACTGATTATCACATTGAGCAGTGGGATATTCCGGCAGGGTTCTTGTGCCCGCCAGTACCAGGTCGAGTAGATTATTTGCATTACATTGCTGATTTACTGGCTGTTAATGGTAAAGCGCCTAAAGGAAATAAGATCCGTGCATTGGATATTGGCACCGGTGCTAATGGTATTTATCCATTATTAGGGGTTAAAAGCTATGGTTGGCAGTTTGTCGCCAGCGATATTGACCCAGTTTCAATTGCAAATGTCGCTGAAATTATTAGCCATAACCCTGATTTAGCATCGAAAATTGACCTGCGCCAACAGACTAATCCTCAAGCTATTTTTAGCGGAATTATCGGGGATAATGAGCGCTTTGATATTACTCTGTGCAACCCGCCATTTCATCGCTCATTAGCCGAAGCGAGTCAAGGCAGCGCCAAGAAAAATGCCAATTTAGCCGCCAACAGAGCTAAAAAGCACAGCCAAAAGCCAGCCGTTAGCTCAAGTAGTGCCGCACTTAATTTTGGTGGGCAAAAAGCTGAGTTATGGTGTGAAGGTGGTGAGCAGCAGTTTTTAACGAATATGATTAAAGAAAGTCAGCAGTTTGGGCAACAATGTTTGTGGTTTAGCTCATTAGTGTCCAAGTCAGAAAACCTAAAGCCCTGTTATCAATTATTAAAACAGTTACATGCCGATAGTGTGCAGACCATTGAAATGAAGCAAGGCAATAAAATTACCCGGGTTTTAGCTTGGAGTTATTTGCCCGAAGCGGCAAGAAAGCAGTGGGCTAAATTTAGGCATAATGCTATTTAGCATAGGGTTACATGATTAGTGATAACAAGGTGGTCATCACCTTGTTATCAATTGTTTGCGTTAATAGGTAACGCTAAACTTTCATCGCATCAAATTCAATATTTTCTGCGCCGTGGTAAACCAAGAAGTGACGCCCCTTGGCTCTGGCAATAATAGTGATCCCCAACTTTTGAGCTAGTTCTAACCCCATCTGAGTGACACCACTGCGTGATAACAATACTGGTATACCCATCTTGGCAATTTTTATCACCATTTCAGAGGTTAAACGGCCAGTGGTATAGAAAATCTTATCGTGCCCATTTTCACCTTCAAGCCACATGTCGCCCGCGAGGGTATCAACCGCGTTATGGCGGCCAACATCCTCAATGAAAGCTAAAATTTGGTCGTCTTTACAAATGCCGCAACCATGGACGGCACCGGCATTTTTGTAGGTTTCATTATAAGCACTAATGTTTTTTAGCAGGCTATATAAGGTTGATTGTTGTAATTGGGGCGTTGGCAGCTTTATATCATCGAGCCCTTGCATGAAACCACCGTAAACAGTACCTTGACCGCAACCTGAAGTGACGGTTTTTTCAGATAATTGTTTATCTAAATCAGCTGTTTGCTCTTTAGTCAAAATGGCTGCAGAGTTAACATCCCAATCGACGATAATTGATTCAAGTAAGCTGGCATCGTTAATAAAGCCCTGATTTTTCAAGTAACCCAAAGCTAATGACTCAGGTTTTGCGCCCAAGGTCATTAAGGTCACTATGGGTTGCCAGTTCAAATATACCGTTAATGGTCTTTCACAGGCCACGAATTTATCAACACTCTCTCCTTGCTCATTAATTGCTTTAACTGCAATTGTAAGGGGAACTTCAGCATTGGTTTTGACCAGTTTTAGCGATTTATTAGCATTTGATTGGGTCATTGAAAGTGTGGCCTCTGAAATAGTTAACTAGCTCGGTAGTGAGGATGGTAATGAAAACTAATTAACTATCAGCATAGCAACTTTTATTCCCGAGGCGGCAATGTAGTTTGTAAATGCGTGATCTAACTCTGATGTTAATCAGCAGCGACTAATTAACGTAGCCTTATGTCCTAGTATAATTAGCAATATAGACAAATTGTCCTACTCTTAGTGATAATTAGGAGATCTGGATCTAGCTTTTTGTTCTTATTTATCTGGCACTATTTTTGCAGTGTACTGATTAGTTAAGAGAAATAAAGTGGTTTTTAGCTTCTAAAAATAATCAAGAGCAACTTTTAAGTCGTTGTTAATATATATTTTATTTATTTCTTGTGGATTTATGTTTTAAGGGCAAGGCTTGTATGCAACACACTGAAAATGTTTGGCCTATGTATGTTTCGCTTAGAAAAGTCGAAAAAATGATGGGGCGTTGGCCCTCAATCACTTGGGAAGTGGAACAAATGGTTCCTGCGACTCATGAGGCACCTGAAGGGGCCAAATTAATATTGTTTCAACTTTATAAAGATGAACGTGGCAGTTACCGGATAAATTTAGACATGGATAACACCATGTTATATATCGTTTGTGATGAGTTATCGGATGGCACTTGGGTTCCTGCTGCTATCTCTGCAGACCAAAATATTGCCGCAGCCTGTTTGGAGTCTGAAACCCCAGTGCTGAATATCCCAATGCCAGAAGCACTGGCATGTTGGGTTGAAGCTTTCATCACCCGTCATGGCGAAGTTGAAATATCAGCTAAACGCCGTAAGCATGTGAACCGCCGAAAGGATACTGGCCCTAGCACAGATCACCTTCGGAGACATTAATGAGCAATAATTCGAAAGGTTTTTTCTCTCGTTGGACTGAGCGTCGTGAGCAAGTTGAAGCTGAAGCTGCTCGTGAGACTGAACTGCAGCAAAAGAGTGTGGCGGCAGAGGAAGAAAGCCTTGCTGACTCTTCCACTGAGGATGCCATACAAGAAGCGCCTCAGCCTGAGAAGATCCTTGAAGCTGAAGATTTACCGGATCCCGAAAAAATTGAAGTTGGAGGCAGTTTTGCTTCGTTTATGGGGGCGAATGTATCACCTCAAGCGAAATCAGCAGCGTTAAAAGCACTGTGGAAACAACCCCAATACAATGAAATCGACGGCTTACTCGAGTACGCCCTTGATTACAGTAATCAACCTAAATTGTCTGCCGAAGTTTCGGCTGAATTAGCCAAAAAAGTCTTCCGTAACGTCGTAAAAGACAAAGAAGAAACGGAAGAGCAAGAGTTACTTGCTCGTGAGGATGATGACACAGTTGTTGATACAACTGATGCCTCACCAGTATTAGATGATAAGAGCGAAATCGTGTCTGCCACTGACTTAGATACCAACCAAGACCAGAGTGATGTTCTGGGAATGGTTGATGAAGAAGCTATAACGGCTTCAAGTAGCGCTAAGGCTTAGTGTGTAGTTAAAAATTTTAGTCCACTATTTAGCGTATAAGGTGTTTTGTTTATCATTTTAAGCTGATGTATTTAAATAAATGTTTAAATACAAAATGGATTTGCAGCCCTGATAAATCACCTAAGCGTTAAAAAACTGTTCAGGAACGCAATGTGAGCAATAGTCAAACCCCGCTAGAACTAAAACAAGTTCGCCAGCAGGTATTAGCACAGACTCAAGTGATCCAAAACTTGATCCCGCCAACAGTCAGTTATACGACTGAAGGCAATGTGTTAGTCATCGGCCCAGAAGATTTGGCCCGATTAGCTGCGGATAAACTGTCAACCATGGCCAATACGGTTATTTTGGCAAATGAAGCCATTACCAGCCAAGATGAAGCTCATCTTGAAGCGGTAATGAACGCTGCAGTAAATAGCGAAAGCTATTACAACAAACTTATTTCTGTTAAAGGCTTTTTAGGTCAGTTTCAGGTAACCGTTGAGAATGAAGGCGCGGGTGAAAACCAAGCGGCGACTGAGTTAAGTCTTGTTGCTATTCGTAAGCCGCATTTTGATATGGTTTTAGACCTGAGCATGTCGCCATGTCTTAACCTTGAAATGCTACCACCAGGTTATTTCTATGTCGGTCAAGATGCAGATAAATTAGCTGATGCGCTGGAGCAAATTCCAGATTTAGTTGGTGAATTTGATAAGCCACGTTATGTGAAGGTGAACAGTGATATCTGTGCTCATAACCGTAATGGCGTCAATGGCTGTAATCGCTGTTTAAACTTCTGCCCTGCTGATGCAATTAGTAGCATCGAACAAAAAATCGAAATTGATCCTTACCTTTGTCATGGTGCGGGTAGTTGTACTAATGCTTGTCCTACAGGGGCTATCGCATTTGATTTACCAACGCCACAAGCACTTCATAGCTATATTCAAAAACTGGTTAGTCGTTACCTTGAGCAAGCACAAGCTGCCCCTGTCATCTTATTCCATGACGGTGCCGTTGGTGCAGAGCACATTACCGCTGATCTAGTGGGTGACATCATTCCAGTTGAGCTGGAAGAAATCACGGTTGCTAGCATTGATCATTGGATGTCAGCATTAGCATGGGGCGCACGTCAGGTATTAATTTTAAATACCGATGCGACTGCACCCACGTTAACGCAAATGTTAAATGGTGAACTAATATTAGCTAATAGCATTCTAGATGAAATGGGTCAGCCACAGCGCATTAGCTTGATAGACACCCAAGCATTAGCAGCCTTAGATGATAAGTTAGCCATAAGCCTAGATTGGCCATTAATCGTACCTGCTGCGTTCACGCCAAGTACCAAGCGCGAAACATTATACGCTGCAATTGATCATTTAAATGAACAAGCAGCAGCGACTGATAGTGCCATTGCAATGAGCAATGTGCCTTACGGTGTAGTTAACGTCGAAGTTGATAAATGTACCTTGTGTATGTCTTGTGTAGCAACCTGCCCAACACAAGCATTAACCGATGGTGGTGAATCACCGTCACTGCATTTTGTAGAGCAAGACTGTGTGCAATGTGGTTTATGTGAAACCTCTTGTCCTGAAAACGTGATTAGCTTAACGCCGCAAATCAATTTGGACCAAGCAGCACGTCAGCAGCGTCAAACGTTAAAAGAAGAGGCTCCGTTCGAGTGTATTCGTTGCGGAACCGCTTTTGCTACACAATCGATGGTTCATAGAATGATCGATATGATTGGTGGACATTCTGCATTTAACGCCAATATTGAGCGCCTAAAAATGTGTGGTGATTGCCGCGTAAAAGATATGTTTGAAGACATTCTTGAAGACCCAGAGAAGCAACTTCGATAAGAGATCCAATATGACCGAATTAGTTAGAGAAATTTCAGAAAACGATCAGCTACGGGCAGATATTTACCAATTATTAGCTGCATTACTACGTCGCCATCCGAGTGAAGAACTGCTGTCATTTTTAGCTGACATCGAAATAGAAACAGAAGCTGAAGATGATAACGACATGAGCACGGCTTGGCTGGCGCTAAAGGCAGCTGCGACCCAGTACACACAAGAGCAACTTGAAGAAGAATACTTCAATATTTTCTTCGGTGTTGGCCGTGGTGAAGTATTGCCATACGGCAGCTGGTTTATGACAGGCTCGTTAATGGATAAGCCATTAGCACTGTTACGCCAAGATTTAATGCAATTAGGTTTTGCTCGCGAAGAAGACGTTAAAGAGCCAGAAGATCATGTTGCAGCATTATGTGAAGTGATGGGTACCTTGATTTTAGAGGCGCCAGGTTATCGTCAATTAGCATTTTATCAGCGCCATATTGGCAGCTGGATTGCGCGCTTTTGTGACACCTTAGAGAAAACACCGAGTGCAGCGTTTTATGTGCCTGTGGCGCAGCTAGCAAAAGCATTTTTCATCATTGAAGCCAATGAGTTTGAGCAACTAAGCTTAGATATTCCAGTTAATTGCCCAGGTTCTGAAGCCGAAAAAACTGCTGCTGATGAAGCAGACAAGATTGAACCATCAACCAATGAACTTGCCTCTTAGGTAATTTTTAGGCTGTTGGTGCAAAGATTTATGCCACAGAGTTTGACTCTGTGGCATAGACTGAAAAGGAAGGCAACTTCCATAAAAACAGAGAGTAATTTTACTCTTATAACACGCGTTAAATTAAGGAGAGACTATGAAGAAGCAAGCTTCCGACATGGGTCGTCGTCAAATGCTAAAAGCATTGGCTGTCGGCAGTGCCGCTGGCGCAGTTGCCACTGTTAGCGGACAAGCTCTTGCCGCCTCACCAGAAGCTACACCCGTTGTAGGTAAAAGTGATGGTTATAGAGAAACAGACCATGTATGTAGTTATTACGACACATTACGTAGTAGCAAGTAATTTAAGGAGAATATGTGATGCGATTAACCCGCAAAACAGAAGCAGTCAAAGTCGCAGATAAACCTGCACTTGGACTCAATCGTCGCCAATTTTTGAAGTCTGCAACCCTTGCTACAGGTGGTATTGCTGCCGCTTCAATGCTGGGCGCCGGAATGATGCGTAAAGCTGAAGCAAAAGATGTTGCTTACGATGCGCCGACTGAAGTGATACGTACTATTTGTTCTCACTGCTCAGTGGGCTGTGGTATTTATGCTGAAGTGCAAAATGGTGTATGGACAGGTCAAGAACCTGCATTCGATCACCCATTTAACGCTGGTGGCCATTGCGCCAAAGGTGCTGCACTGCGTGAACATGGTCATGGTGAAAAACGTCTTAAATACCCAATGAAGCTAGAAGGAGGCAAATGGAAGAAACTTTCTTGGGAGCAAGCCATTGAAGAAGTGGGTCAAAAAGCCCTCGATATTCGTCAAGAATCTGGTCCTGATTCAGTATTTTTCATGGGTAGTGCGAAGTTTTCAAACGAACAAGCTTATATGTACCGCAAATTGGCAGCAATGTGGGGCACCAACAATGTCGACCACTCTGCACGTATTTGTCACTCTACCACTGTAGCCGGTGTTGCAAACACTTGGGGCTACGGTGCGCAATCAAACTCTTTTAACGACATGCGTAGCTCGAAAGCGATGATGTTTATCGGTTCGAACCCTTGTGAAGCTCATCCGGTTTCAATGCAACACATCCTTGAAGGTAAAGAGCGCGGCGCGAAAATTATCGTAGTCGACCCGCGTTTCACTCGAACTGCAGCTAAGTCTGACGAGTTCGTGCATATTCGTCCTGGTACGGATATTCCTTACATTTATGGTTTGTTGTGGCACATTTTTGAAAATGGTTGGGAAGACCAAACATTCATCGACCAACGTGTATACGGTATGGAACGTATCCGTGAGGAAGTGAAAAAGTGGACCCCTGCCGAAGTTGAACATGTTGCTGGCGTGCCTGAAGCGCAGATGCATCGTGTCGCCAAGTTACTGGCTGAAACTAAGCCTGGTACTGTGGTTTGGTGTATGGGTGGGACTCAGCATCACATAGGTAATGCTAACACTCGTGCATACTGTATCCTCCAATTAGCCCTTGGTAATATGGGTGTTTCTGGTGGTGGAACTAACATCTTCCGTGGCCATGATAACGTTCAAGGTGCAACTGACTTTGGCTTATTGTTTGATACATTGCCAGGTTACTATGGCCTTAAAACAGGTTCATGGAAACATTGGTGTAATGTATGGGACTTGGATTACGAGTGGGTTAAAGCCCGTTTCGATCAAGAGCAACGTCTAGGTCAAGATCCAATGACTTCAACGGGTATTCCATGTTCTCGCTGGCATGATGGTGTCCTTGAAGACAAATCTAAGATTGCGCAGAAAGATAATATTCGTATGTCATTCTTCTGGGGGCAATCAGTCAATACTGAAACCCGTGGTCGTGAAGTGCGTGAAGCATTGAACAAAATGGATACAGTTGTTGTTGTGGACCCATTCCCAACGATGGCAGGTGTCATGCACGAACGAACTGACGGTGTGTATTTATTACCTGCTGCAACTCAGTTTGAAACATACGGTTCAGTCTCTGCTTCAAACCGTTCACTGCAGTGGCGCTCACAAGTTATCGAACCATTATTTGAGTCAAAAGCTGACCACATTATCATGCACAAGCTGGCGAAAAAATGGGGTATCGATGCTGAGTTCTGTAAGCATATTAAAGTTAATGGCGATGAGCCGTTGATTGAAGATATGACCCGTGAGTTCAACAAAGGTATGTGGACCATTGGTTACACTGGCCAGAGCCCTGAGCGTTTGAAAATGCACCAAGAAAACTGGGGCACATTCGATATGGAAAGCTTAGAAGCGCCAGGTGGTCCAGCTAAAGGTGAAACCTACGGTTTACCTTGGCCTTGTTGGGGCACGCCAGAAAACAAACATCCAGGTACGCAAATTCTTTACCGCACTGGACGTGAAGTTAAGTATGGTGGTGGTAACTTCCGTGCACGTTACGGTGTTGAGCATAACGGTAATAATATTCTTGCTGAAGGTTCTTATTCAAAAGGATCTGAAATCAAAGACGGTTACCCAGAGTTCACCGCTGACATGCTGAAACAGCTTGGCTGGTGGGATGACTTAACTGCTGAAGAGAAAGTTCACGCTGAAGGTAAAAACTGGAAAACAGATATTTCTGGTGGTATTCAACGTGTTGCTATCAATCACGGTTGTATCCCATACGGTAATGCCAAAGCACGTTGTATTGTGTGGAACTTCCCAGATGATATCCCGATTCATCGCGAGCCGTTATATACCCCTCGTCGCGACTTAGTGGCTAAGTACCCAACTTACGAAGATCGTATGGTTGCACGTCTTCCAACTCTGTATAAGTCTATTCAAGAAAAAGACTTTGCTAAAGACTTCCCATTAGCGGTAACTACGGGTCGCTTAGTTGAGTATGAAGGTGGTGGTGAAGAAACACGCTCAAATCCATGGCTTGCAGAATTGCAGCAAGAAATGTTTATTGAGATTAACCCTGCTGATGCAGCCGACCGCGGCTTACGTGATGGTGATGATGTATTCGTTCACAGTCCAGAAGGCGCTAAAATCACAGTTAAAGCAATGGTGACTCCACGAGTCATTGCTGGTGAATGTTTCATGCCATACCATTTCGCGGGTGTATTCGAAGGCAAGAGCCTAGAGAAAAATTACCCTGAAGGAACCGTACCTTACATTATTGGTGAAGCTGCCAATACCGTAATGACCTATGGTTATGATGTTGTGACTCAGATGCAAGAGACTAAGTCTAGCTTGTGTCAGATCAGCAAAGCCTAATTAACTTGATGAGGAGATAAGCCATTATGGCAGTCATGAAATTTTTGTGTGACACAAAACGCTGCATCGAGTGTAACGGTTGCGTCACAGCTTGTAAGAACGAAAACGATTCCGCTTTAGAGTGGGGTATTCAGCGTCGCCGCGTGGTTACTATCAATGATGGTGAACCCGGTGAAGCGTCAATTTCTGTTGCATGTATGCATTGTACCGATGCTCCTTGTATGGCCGTATGTCCGGCGGATTGTTTCTATCAAACCGACGATGGCATTGTGCTACACGATAAAGATACTTGTATCGGTTGTGGTTACTGTTTTTATGCATGTCCTTTTGGAGCGCCACAGTTCCCGAAAAAGACCGCATTTGGTAGCCGCGGTAAAATGGATAAATGTACTTTCTGTGCCGGTGGCCCAGAAGAAAACCATTCCGATGCCGAGCGTCAGAAGTACGGTGCAAACCGTATTGCTGAAGGTAAGTTACCTATGTGTGCTGAGCTTTGTTCAACTAAAGCCCTGCTTGCTGGTGATGCCGAAATCGTATCGAGTATCTATCGCGAACGTATGTCTAAGCGCGGTAATCCGAATACCATTTGGGGCTATGATCCTAAAACGGGTGATATGGTTTAGACAGTGCAAAGGTTACGGGCTTTGTCCGTAACCAAGCAAGGAGTGACAATGTTAAACAAACAGTTAAACAAATCACTGCGTAGCTTGTTTGCTCTGTTGGTTCTGGTGATGGGGTTAGGTTTTGCAACCACAACCTTAGCGGCAGATGAACAATCAAGTAAGCAGCAGGCAGGGAAGGAAAACCCGGCTGAATTATGGCGAGCAGTGAAAGCTGGCGACTCTGGCTTTACAACAGCTCAAGGTATTGAACCCGGCGTACTGATTAATGTTGCGGGCAATCAAGGTCGAATAATCAGAGATGACTATATTACTCCCGGAGTGGCGTTAGCTCTCGTAGGTGTATTTGCTGCATTTTTACTATTCTACTTTGTTAATGGCCCAGCAAAATTGGCGAAGGGGTATTCAGGCAAGATGGTTGAGCGATGGTCTAAAGCAGATATTTGGCTGCATTGGATTATGGCCGTTGCCTGTTTAACGTTAATGCTAACTGGTCTGGTGATCATACTAGGTAAAATTGTTATTCAGCCCTATGTCGGTGCGAGTATTTGGGCTGGAATTATAGCCTTTTGCAAGCTAGTGCATGATTGGGTTGGTCCAGTCTTTATCGTATCTTGGTTGCTATGTATTGTTAAATGGATGCCACTGCAAACCTTTAAGATGTATGACTTAAAATGGTTTTTAGTGGTTGGGGGTTACATCAACTTCGGTCCATTTAAAGGTAAGCATCCAGACAGTGGTTTTGCCAACGCCGGTGAAAAAATGTGGTTTTGGACCTTAGTGTTCTTTGGCCTCTTTATCAGCGTATCAGGCATCATGCTAGTGTTACCGGGATTAGATTTACCCCGTGAAGCTTCAATGGCCGCGCTACTTATTCACGGCATTAGTGCTGCGATTCTCATTGCATTTACCATTGTGCATATTTGGATGGCAACAGCATTGAGTGAAGGTGGTATGGAATCCATGGTTTCAGGCTATTGTGATGAAAATTGGGCAGTGCAGCATCACAATGTTTGGTTCGATGAAATCAAAGCTAACGGTTCGATAAAATATCAGAAGTGATAGTGAGTTAGCCTTTTGCTGATTTAGTCACTTAATTACTTTCAAAACACCTCAACTGAGTCTATCTTGTTGAGGTGTTTTTATATCTGCCTGTTGGCGGAACGGGTAGTTTTGTCAGTACCTATTTTATTGCTCGCAGCAGGCGAATAAATCGCTTAATTTAGGCTGCTATTCCAACAGTTATTTCAATAGTTATTT